>NZ_FKLB01000058.1:430754-523867 GCF_900067035.1 Pseudomonas sp. 1 R 17 | reverse complement strand
CAACCGCCGCGATGGCGTGGTCGACGCGCCGGCGGCGCTCATCAGCGCCGAGGTGCGGCTGGCGGGCGAAATCCAGGCCGAACGCGACGTTCTTTTCCAGGCTCAACCACGGCAACAGGCTGGGGTCCTGGAACGCTACGGCGACACGTGGATGGGGGCCGCTCAACGGCTCGCCCAACACCTGCACCTTGCCTTCCTGGGGCGTCTGCAAACCGGCGAGCACCCGCAACAGGCTGGACTTGCCGACCCCGCTGGGGCCCAGGATCGACACCACTTCACCGCGCTGCAATTGCAGGTCGAAGCCTTGCAGCACCGGGCCGCCGGCGTACCCCAGGCCAATGCCCCGGGCACTCAATACCACCGGGCTCACAGGTTGGCCTGGCGTTGCAACTCGGTGCGCAATTGCACCAGGCTGGGCGTGACGATCGGCACAAATGCCGACTCCCGCCAGCGCCGCGCAAACCCACTGCCATGGGCCGTGAGGTAAGCCTTGCCGCCACTGGCCTGCAGTTCCAGCTGCACCGCGCTGGCGGCGGTTTCGGCCAGGCCGATGCGCAACTTGAACAGCGCCACCGGCTCGGCGGCGAAGCGCCCGGCGAGCAGGCCATTCTGCAGCTCGGTCACCAGGTGATCCAAGGTCCCGCGCAACCCTTCGAGTTCTTCGCGCAGCACCGTGCGGGCCGCGCCCAGGTGATGGGCGACTTCCGCCAGCGAGCGCCGGGCCAGGCCGATCGACATACCGCACTGCAAACCCAGGAACGCCGGGCGCACGGCCGGCAGGAACTTGCGTGCATCCTCGTGCAGCAACCACTCGCGACTCAGCTCGACACCTTCCAGGCCCAGGGCTGCGGTGTTGCTCGATTGCAGGCCGAGCAGTTCCAGGTCGCCGGAACGTTGCAGGCCAGCCACCGAATCCGGGATCGCCAGGATAAACGGCGCGCCGCCGCCGGCATGCTCGACCGCCGCCGCCGCGACAAAGCCGTTCTTGCGCAGGTTGGTCACCCAGTGCAGGCGACCGTTGAGGGTCCAGCCGTGATCGGTGGGCTCGGCGCTGATCTGCAGCGTCTCGATGCCCGACAGGAACTTCATGGCATTCGACAAACCGGTGGCCCCCGCCAGCCTGCCGCTGAGCAGGTCCGGCAGCAATTGCTCGCGCAGCCGCTCATTCGGGCTCTGCAGCAGATACTCGATAAACGAGCGCTGGCCCCAGCACACAAACGCCGCCGCCAACGAATGGCTGGCGACATGGGCGATGGCCTCGACGGCGCCGGCCACATCGCCGCCCAGGCCGCCGAAGGCTTTTGGCACACCGATACGCAGTACGTTGGCCTCTGCCAGTCGTGGCAGCACTTCCTGGGGATCGCAACTGCCCACATCCAGGGCCTGCGCTTGAACATCGAGCCAACGGCTCAAGATCGGGTCAAGCATTCATGTTTCTCCTTGTCAAAGCAGCAGGGCCATCTGCCCTTCAGCTGGCCGGTTTTTCCCAACGGTATTGCGCCAGCTCCGGGTTCAGCGGGGTACGGGCAAACACGTTAGCGAAGTTGCACAGGGTTGCCAGGCTCACCCCCAAAATAACTTCCAGGGCCTGGCCTTCGGTGTAACCGGCGGCGCGGAACGCGTCAAAACCGGCATCGCTGACATCGCCACGGGTGGCAATGACTTCCCGGGTAAAGGCGGCGAGTGTCTCATAACGGGCATTGGGCAATTCGCCGCGCTGGCGCAGGGCGTCGATGACCTCTTCCGGCAGCTTGGCCTTGTTGCGCGCCACGGCGGTGTGGCCGGCGACGCAGAAATCGCAGCCGTGGGTAGTGGCGGCAATCAACTGCACCACTTCGCGATCGGCCAGGCTCAGCTCGGCCTTGGCGTTCAGGCCCGAGACGGTGATGTAGGTTTCCAGCGCCGCCGGGGCATTGGCCAACACGGCCAGCAGATTGGGGATGAAACCCGAGGCTTTCAGCGCATTTTCCAGCAGCGGCTTGGCGGCGGGTGGCGCGGTTTGCGGGGTGAGCAGCGGTACACGGGACATGGAGCGGTCTCCTGAGGGGTCGTTTATCCAGTCTGTTGGTTATAAGAAATCCTCTCAATAGGCTAAAGTAGCGATTACTTGCTCTTGAGTCTTTCCATTAGATGAATTCTTCCAGTGCCCTTGTCGATTGGTTATTAGACAGCCTCGAACTCAACACCAGCCTGTTCCATGTCGGGCGCTATTGCGGCGATTGGCATGCCAGCACCCACGGCCTGGCGCGCGCGAGTTTCCATCTGATCGTGCAGGGCGAGTGCTGGCTGCATATCGCCGGCGAACCCACGCCCGTCGAGTTGAACAACGGCGACGCGGTGTTCCTGCTCCGTGACCTTGAGTATCGGTTGTCCGGAGCAGCCACGGCGGCCGGCGCGCGGGAGTGTCCGCGACGCCCGATGCTGCCCCTGGACAACGGCGCCAGCGACGGCGTGGGGCTGGTGTGCGGGTTCTTTCACTTCCAGTCGGGCTTGTCGGCGATGATCGTCGATACCCTGCCCGCGTGGATCGTCCTGCGGGCCGGCGACCCCTCGCTGACGGCCGCCCGCAACCTGTTCGAGCTGATCCTGCAAGAGTGCCAGCGCGACCCGGCGCCGTCCGCGGCCTTGCTCGAGCGCCTGTGCCACCTGCTGTTCCTGTATGTACTGCGCCAGCAAGTGCTGGATAACCACGCACTCGGTGGCCTGGCCGCGCTGGGTCGCCAGCCGGCATTCGCGAACCTGCTGGAACACCTGATTGCTCGCCCGGCAGACGCCTGGACCCTGGAAAGCATGGCGGCCTGCACCGGTTTGTCGCGCTCGGCGTTTTTCAAGCGCTTCACTGAATTGTGCGGACAGTCGCCCGGCCAGGTGCTGCTGATGATGCGCATGCGCCACGCCTGCCAATTGTTCAAGCAGGACCAAACGGTCGCGGATGTCGCAGTGGCGGTGGGTTATCAGTCCGTGGCGGCGTTTACCCGAGCCTTCCACAAAGTGACCGGGCAGCAACCCGGCGCTTATCGCAAGGCCCAGGCCTAGCGTTGCAAACCGGTGCCCGGCCGACCACACAGCTCAACCAGCCAATCCACAAACACCCTCACCCGCTGTGACAACTGGCGATGGGGCGGATACAGCGCCGTCAGCGCCATTTTCGGCACCGGCAACTGCGCCAGCACGGGCACCAGGCGGCCCTCGGCCAGTTGCCGCATCGCATGATAGTGCGGCGCCTGAATCAGGCCATAGCCGGCTTCGCACGCAGCGAAATAACCATCGGAGCTGTTGACCGCCACGCGCTTGGGCAACTGGATCGAGTGCACGGCGTTGTCGACCAGGAACTCCAGGCCGAACCGCTTGCCACTGGCCGTGGAGACATACTCGACCATCTGGTGATTGGCCAGGTCGTCGAGGCCCGCCGGTATGCCCATGCGCTCCAGGTACACAGGACTCGCCAGGGTCAACTGGTCCATCATTGCCAAAGGCCTGGCCACCAGCGACTCATCCAGGGCCGGACCGCCGCGCAGCACGCAATCCACACCTTCGCGGATCAGGTCCACCGGGCGGTCGTTCAGGCCGATGTCCAATTCGATCTGCGGATAGCGCGCGGTGAACGCCGGCAACGCGGGAATCACAATCAAGCGCCCGATCCCCGAGGGCATATCCACGCTCAAGGTGCCGCGTGGGTTCTGGCGGCGGGTGGAGAACACCGCCTCGGTTTCCTCCAGGTCGGTGAGCAACTGTACGCAACGCTGGTAATACGCAGCGCCGTCCAGGGTCGGGCTGACCTGGCGCGTGGTGCGCTGCAGCAACTGCACGCCCAGGTGCGCTTCCAGTTGCTTGATCAGGATGGTCACCGACGCGCGCGGCAGTTGCAGGCTGTCGGCGGCCTTGGCAAATCCACCCAACTCGACAATCCGGGTAAACACACGCATGGCGTTAAAACGATCCAAGGGCCGACTCCAGGAGGATTATTTAGAAATTACCAATAGTGATAGTGCTTTTAGCCGGTTTATCCAGGTTTTGTCGAGGGTAACAATGGCGTCCTACCTCATCAGGAGCTGCACCCATGCACACTCGTCAACTCGGTAAGAACGGTCCCCACGTCAGTGCCATCGGCCTCGGCTGCATGGGCATGAGTGACTTCTATACCCCCGGCACCGACACCACGGAGGCCACTGCCACCCTGCATCGCGCCTTGGAGTTGGGCGTCAATTTTCTGGATACCGCCGATATGTACGGCCCCCACACCAATGAGCAACTGATCGGCAAAGCCATTGCCGGCAAACGTGACCAAGTGTTCCTGGCGAGCAAGTTCGGCATTGTGCGTGACCCGGCCAATTCGGCGGTGCGTGGAGTGAACGGTCGCCCCGAGTACATTCGCGATGCCATCAACGGTACCTTGCAGCGCCTGGGCGTGGACACCCTGGACCTGTACTACCAGCACCGAATCGACCCGCAGGTGGCCATCGAAGAAACCGTCGGTGCCATGGCCGAGCTGGTGCAGCAAGGCAAGGTGCGTTACCTGGGGCTGAGCGAAGCATCCGCCGCCACGCTGGAGCGCGCCCATAAGGTGCACCCGATCAGCGCCCTGCAAAGCGAATATTCCCTGTGGAGCCGCGACCAGGAAAGCAACGGCTGCCTCGCGGCCTGCCAACGCCTGGGGATTGCGTTTGTGCCTTACAGCCCGCTGGGCCGAGGCTTCCTGACGGGCGCACTGAAAAGCCCGGAGGATTTCGATGCCGATGACTACCGCCGCGCCAACCCACGCTTCCAGGGCGAGAACTTCGCGAAGAACCTGCAACTGGTCAAGCAGGTTCAAACCCTCGCGGCAGACAAAGGCGTCACTGCCGGGCAACTGGCGCTGGCGTGGGTGTTGGCACAAGGCGACTTCATTATTCCGATTCCTGGCACCAAGCAGCGCAAGTACCTGCAGGAGAACGTGGCGGCCGTGTCGATCCGACTCGGCGCGGCTGAACTGGCGGCACTGGAGAGGATCTTTCCGGCCGATGCAAGTGCCGGCCTGCGCTATCCCGCAGAGGTGATGGCCATGCTGGATATCTGACGGCCAAGCTCAAGGGGCACCCGCTTTGCGGTGCTCCGACGCCAACACGTTTAGCACTAAAGCCCCTCCGGGGGCGGGGAACCTTCTCAGTCGGAGTTCCACGTAATAGCAACCCTGATACGTAATCAGGGTGCCCTTACACGCACACCCAAGAGGACATGCCGATGCTATCTGCACTTGCCCATTCCCTGACATCCGGACTCTACGCCCAACTCCCCCAGCCTTTCGCTGAAACAAACGCTTCGCACTTCACCCCTCCCACCGACCTGACGCCAGGCATCGTGAACCGCCGCACCCACACGCTGCTTGTCGACGGTGACACCAAAATCAGCAGGGTCGTTGACTGGAACCCAGATGACCTCAAGGGACCGAAGATCCTGACCAGTTATCTCCACGTGGAAACCGGTAATGCCGCCGACCGTATCCACGTGCGCAGTTGGTCGGTGGACAAGCTGCAGATCTTCATCAACGATAAACCGCATTTAGTCGATATCAATACAAAGGAAAGAAGCGAGCACGAGCTTTTCATCGACAGCCACGGCGGTGACGACACGGTCATCATCGACGATGACGTCAAGCTTCGCGTGAGCGTGAAAGGCGGCGACGGCAACGATTATCTCCAGGCGGGCGGAGGTCGCAGCAGGCTTTTCGGAGGGGCTGGCAACGATATCCTGCAGGTGGGCAGCGGCCTGGGTTATGCCGAGGGCAACGACGGCGATGACACAATCATGGGAGGTCCCGGCAATGGCGTAATGTACGGTAATAAAGGCAAGGACCTGCTCATTGCAGGCTTTGGCCCCTCCACCAGGCAGACCTATCTGGACGGTGGCGACGACAACGATGTACTTCTTGCAGGCAGCGGACATACCGTTGCACATGGGGGCAATGGCGATGACGTCCTTGCAGGGTACGAGCGCACGACCTTCTACACCGGCAAAGGAAACGACACTATCTGGAACAACCAGCCCAAGGACCTTATCTACGCCAAGGCCAGGGATGGTTTCGACCGCACCAGGGGTTCGACTTTCACCGAAGTGAAGCCAAGCAATGCCGGCAACCTGGGATTCAGTGTAGAAACTCCCCCTGAGACCCCGGAGGAGGACGCACAGGCTTTCAAGCAGCGCGTCGCCGACGATTTTGAATTTCTGCGCAGTTCACCCATAGGGCAACAAGCACTCAAACAAATGGATGAGCTCGCGGTGGCAAATGGCGGCAAGGTTACCATCAAGCCGATCGGTAACGGCGGTACCCAATACGTTCCTGGCAGTAGTGAACTGGATGAATTGACGCCCGAGGAGCGCGAAAGCGCAGAAGCCGGAACCTACGGGCATATCACGGATGGCGTTCCCGGTTTCCGCGTCACTCGCGGCATCATTCACTATGACCCGCCATCTATTATCGAAAACGCCGAGCGTACCCACACAATTGTGCCCGTAACCGGTCTCGCCCATGAGATAAACCACGCCTACACCTACGCAACCGGTACAACCGAGCATGGGTACACCCGCGAAGCGCCGGGGGACGACGGCCTTGTCGAGAATGGTGAACGTCAAGTCATCGGTTTACCCTACGTTGAAGAACCTTCCGAGGACGGCACCCCTCCCTCGACATCAGCGCGTGTAACCAATCCGAAACACTTCACCGAGAACGCCCTGAATGCAGAAATGGGCAAACCCTTGAGGCAGTCCTACTTATGGACACCCAGCCCTCAAGGTCGCGGCGAGTGATACAGCGCCGGCAAGCCAGGCATTGATTCGATAAGCGGTAATCCCCATGGCGAGGCAACTGCTGGCCTCGCCATGTTAAAAACCTGATTTGGCACCTCCGTACCTAAAGCTCTTCCTCGCCAAGCCGATAGCCCTACGAAGCTCCAAAACAGCCGCGTCGATAATAAACGCTTCGTAAGGACGACCCCCATGCCCCCACTGCGTTCCATCCAAGCCCGCTATACCCTGTTCCTGGTGCTGTTCGTCCTGGTGTTGTTCGTGTTGACGGTCGTCGGCATCGGCCAACTGGTCGCGCCCACGCTGCGCCATACCGAGGAACAGGTGGTGCTCAACCGCATCAGTGAGGTGGCCGAGCAGATCCAGGGCGAACTCAACAAGGTTCAGTCCCAGCAACGCACCATCACCCAGACCATTCCCCTGCTCGACAGCGATGCCATCGACAAGGTCCTGCCGGGCCTGGTCGACCAATATGGTGAGCTGAAGGTCTTCGGCGGCGGTATCTGGCCGCTGCCCAACCAGCGCACGCCGGGGCGCAACAAGCACAGCACCTTCTGGCACCGCGATGCCTCGGGCAAGCTGGCAGTGAACACCTTCTGGAACAGCGACCCCGCCCCCAACTATTACGACCAGAGCTGGTACAAGGGCGGTCTCGCGTCGCCACGCGGCCAATGTGCCTGGGCCGCGGCCTACAAGGACGACGCCAGCCAGGAGCCGCGCACCAACTGCGCCATGGCGATCCAGCGTGACGGCGCGGCGTACGGCGTGGCCACCATCGACGTGACCCTGGGCTTCTTCAACGAACTGGTAGCCAGCAAGGAAAAGGACATCGGCGGGCAAATGCTGATCGTCGAAGGCGATGGCAAGATCATCAGCAACAGCACGCGCCTGAGCAGCCCGGTGGTGTTGAAGAACATCAGTGAATTGACCGGCACCTCGGCCTTTGCCGCCCAGGTCAGCAAGGCCCTGGCCCATCGCGACCAAGCCTTGCAGCGCAACGAGTTCGACAACCAGGGCGTGGCCAGCACCTTCTACATGCGCCCCATCGAAGGCACGCCGTGGTTCCTCGCCACCGCCCTGCCCACCTCGCTGATCACCGCCCAGCGCGATGACGTACTCGGCAGCCTGGCCCTGTTGCAGATCCCCATGGTGTTGCTGCTGGTGCTGCTGGCGGTGTATGCGATCCGCCAATTGGTGCAGCGCATGAAAATCCTGAAGACCAACATCGATGCACTGTCCACCGGCGATGCCGACCTGACGCGGCGCATCACCATCCGCGCCGAAGACGAACTGGGCGCCATCGGCCATTCGGTGAACCGCTTTATCGTCTACCTGCAAGACATGATCGGCGAAGTGACCCAGGCCACTGGCGCCATGTCATCGGGCCTTGAGCAATTGCAGCACACCTCGGCCCACACCAACAGCATCCTGGTGCGCCACGCCTCGGAGACCGACCAGACCGTCACCGCTATCACCGAAATGAGCTCCACCGCCGATACCGTGGCGCAGAACGCCGCGCAAACCGCTTCGTTCACCCAGCGCGCCAACGAACACGCCGACCGCTCCCGCGTGGTGGTGGGTGAGGCGTCCACCAGCGTCAGTGCGCTGATCGGCGAAGTCGCCAGTGCCACTCACACCGTCGAGAACATGCGCCAGGACGCCGCGCGCATCACCGAAACCCTCGGCGTGATCGGCGCGATTGCCGGCCAGACCAACCTGCTGGCCCTCAACGCCGCGATTGAAGCCGCGCGGGCCGGCGAGCAGGGTCGTGGTTTTGCGGTGGTGGCCGACGAAGTCCGCGCCCTGGCGGCGCGTACCCAGGCCAGCACTTCGCAGATCAATGAAATGCTCGCACGCCTGACCACCGGTGTCAGTTCGTCGGTGGCGGCCATGGAAAACACCCAGGCCAGTTGCCAGTCGGCGGCGGATGCCACGGCACGGGTGAACACCGGCCTCGACGAGATGGCCGGTTCGGTCAGCCATATCAATGACCTCAGCACCCAGATCGCCACCGCTGCCGAACAGCAAAGCGCGGTGACCGAGGAGATCAACCGCAGCATGGTGCATATCCGACATATGGTCGAAGAGCTGGTGCAGAGCGGCCATGCCACGCAAACCAATACACAAAGCCTGCTGGACGCCAATGGCCGGGTGATTGCGTTGATGGGCCGGTTCAAGGTGCGCTGATAAATGGCTGAAACACTCCCGTGCAATGTGCGGGAGTGGGACTATTCTGACAGTTCACAGCCACACAGGAGGTGTGCCATGCGCGCTGTCGAGCAGTCGGTCCGCTTGGATCGGATCAGTCAGGAACGTTTTATCCAGGCCCCTATCGATGCCGTCTACGACTATGTGACCCAACCGGATCGCTGGCACGAATGGCACCCCACCTCCCTCGGTGCCGACACCGGCACCAGCGGCCCCCTCCCCGCCGGCGCACGTTTTACCGAAATGATCGACTTGCTGGGCGTGCGCGTGCCCATGAGCTACCGCGTGCAGATCGCCCGGCGTCCCGACGAGTTCAAGACGGTGTTCACCTCACTGGCCGTCGACGGCTCGATTCATTACTTTTTGCAGCCCTTTCGCGACGGCACCCTGTTCAAGCGCGTGCTGACCTATGAAACCGAATTGCAGTTGGCCAGCCTCCATGAACGCATGATCGCGCTGTCGGCGATTGCACTGGACCGGCTCAAGCAGCGGATGGAAAACTCGCTCTCCGTATAATTTTGAAACATTAACCCGACGTCCCAGGGATAAAAGCACGGAGAATGCCCGGCTTACTGCCCGGTATTGGACGAGACCTCCATGAAAATCCCATTGCGATTGGCCCTGCTTTCAGTGCTGTTCACCACCACCCTGGCCCAGGCCGCCGACCTGATCCCCATCGATGTGCACCGCGACGCCAATTGTGGCTGCTGCAAAAAGTGGATCAGCCACCTGGAAAGCAACGGCTTCAAGGTCAAAGACCATGTCGAAGCCGACATGAGTGCAGTCAAGCAACGGCTGGGCGTGGCCCCGCGCCTGGGCTCGTGCCATACCGCCGTGATCGACGGCAAGTTCGTCGAAGGCCATGTGCCCGCCGAGCAGGTACTGGCCTTGCGCAAGCGCGACGACCTGCTGGGTATTGCCGCACCGGGCATGCCCATGGGTTCGCCCGGCATGGAAATGGACGGCCATGCCGAGGCCTATCAAGTCATCGGCCTGACCCGCGATGGCCAGGATGTGGTGTTGGCGGACTACCCGGCGCACTGATCGGTGCCGATGGGTTACCTGGGGCTGTTTCTTGCCGCATTCGGCGCGGCGACGTTACTGCCCCTGCAATCGGAAGCGGTGCTGGTCGGCCTGTTGATCAGCGGGCACTACAGCCTGTGGCTGCTGCTGGGTATCGCCACCCTGGGCAACGTCCTCGGCTCGCTGGTCAATTGGTGGCTGGGGCGCTGGGTGGAGCACTTCAAGCAGCGTCGCTGGTTTCCGGTCAGCGACAAGCAGCTGGAAAAGGCCCGCCATCATTACCAGCGCTGGGGGCACTGGACGCTGCTGCTCAGTTGGCTGCCGGTCATTGGCGACCCGCTGACGTTGGTGGCCGGGGTGATGCGTGAACCGTTGTGGCGGTTCCTGCTGCTGGTGACCCTGGCCAAGGGCCTGCGATACGCGGTGCTCGCCGCCGTGACCCTGCAATGGGTGTTAATCCCCCGTTAATCCCGCGCAAACAGCATCCGAGCATTCTGTCCGGAGCCCCGCCCATGCCTCTATCCCGCGTTTTTTGCATCGCCGGCCTGCTGACGGCCGGCGCCGCCCCGGCGTTCGCCGCCAGCTATGGCCCTGAGCTGCAAGGTTTCCAATACCCCTATCCCCTCGAACATTTCCAATTCCAATCCCAAGGCAAAGCCCTGCAAATGGGCTACATGGACGTGCCGGCCAAGGGCCAGCCGAACGGGCGCAATGTGGTGCTGATGCACGGCAAGAACTTTTGCGGCGCAACCTGGGAAGGCACGATCAAGGCCCTGAGCGACGCCGGTTATCGGGTGATTGCACCGGACCAGATCGGTTTCTGCAGTGCCAGCAAGCCCGACCACTACCAGTACAGCTTCCAGCAATTGGCCCTCAACACCCATCAATTGCTGGAAAAACTCGGCATTCAAAAGGCCACGCTCATAGGCCATTCCACCGGCGGCATGCTCGCCACCCGTTACGCGTTGATGTACCCCGAGCAGACCGAGCAGCTCGGGCTGGTGAATCCCATCGGCCTGGAAGACTGGAAAGCCCTGGGCGTGCCCACGCTCAGCGTCGACCAATGGTATGCGCGAGAACAGAAAGTCAGCGCCGAGGGGATTCGCAAGTACCAGCTCAATACCTATTACGTCGGACGCTGGAAGCCGGAGTACGAGCGCTGGGTAGACATGTATGCGGGCCTGAGCAATGGCCCCGGCCACGCGCTGGTCGCATGGAACTCGGCGTTGATTTACGACATGATCTTCACCCAGCCGGTGTACTACGAGTTCAAGCATCTGCAGATGCCCACCCTGTTGCTCATCGGCACCGCCGACACCACCGCCATCGGCAAAGACGTTGCGCCGCCGGCGGTCAAGGCCAGGATCGGCAACTACGCGGTACTGGGCAAGCAAGTGGCCAAACTGATTCCCCATGCCACACTGGTGGAGTTCCCGGGCCTGGGCCATGCACCGCAGATGGAAGAACCGGCGAAGTTTCACCAGGCGCTGTTGCAGGGCTTGAGCGCCCTTTAATCCAACTTTTCGAGGCACGCGTGCATGTCGGTACAGATCGCAGTCATTGATGATTGGCAAAATGTGGCCAATGGCGTGGTGGATTGGTCGGTGCTGGAGGCGGTTGGGCAGGTGCACTTCCTGCACGATTACCCGGCAGATACCGCCACGATGATCGAGCGTTTGAAGGCGTTCGAGGTCATTTGCGTCATGCGCGAACGCTCGACCTTCGACCAAGCGCTGTTACAGGGTTTGCCCAACCTCAAGTTGCTGGTGACCGGCGGCATGCGCAATGCCGCCCTCGACATTGCCGCCGCCAAGGCCATGGGCATCCAGGTGTGCGGCACCGACAGCTACAAGCAGGCGGCGCCGGAGCTGACCTGGGCACTGATCATGGCGTCTACGCGCAATCTGCTGACCGAAGCCAACTCACTGCGCGCGGGTGGCTGGCAGGTGGGACTGGGTGGCGACCTGCATGGCAAGACCCTGGGAATTCTCGGGTTGGGCAGTATTGGCCAGAAGGTCGCGCAGTTTGCCCAGGTATTCGGCATGCGGGTGATTGCCTGGAGTGAAAACCTCACGCCGGAGCGCGCCGCGCAGGCCGGGGCGACCTGGGTCAGCAAGCGCGAGCTGTTTGAGCAGGCCGACATTCTCACGATTCATTTGGTACTCAGCGACCGCAGCCGTGGCCTGGTCGATGCCGAAGCATTGAGTTGGATGAAGCCGACGGCCCGGTTGGTGAATACCGCGCGCGGGCCGATTGTGGATGAGCAGGCGCTGGTGCAGGCATTGACCACTGGTCGCCTGGCGGGCGCGGCACTCGATGTATTCGCCGAGGAGCCGCTGCCGGTCGATCACCCGTTTCGCCACTTGCCCAACGTACTCGCCACGCCCCATGTGGGCTACGTGAGTGAGCAGAACTACCGGCAGTTCTATGAGCAGATGATTGAAGATATCCAGGCCTGGACCAAGGGCGCGCCCATTCGGATGCTGGGCTGACGCACCAATCAGGTGCGGTCCGCACTAAGGGTGTGAGCGTAATTTTTGTGGTGAGCAGGCTTGCCCTGCGCTGGGGCGCGAAGCGGCCCTGAACCGGCGCAAGCCTACTCACCACACCCTATCGCCTTCCTCAATTGCATATGGTTACAAGTTTTTTGTCCTACAAAATTCCCGCACAAACCCTACAGGCTCTGGAATCTGTCCTAGACTGATGACCGATGGGTCCCTTCCAAAACAAAAACCCCGCAAAAAATCTAAACTTTCGAACTCTGCCGTAGGTCCAGTTTTAAGGTAGGGCGAGTGCACGCGGTTCACACCCGATGCCCGTCCATCCAATCTATTTAAGCCGACCGTGCAACTGGCATAAGCCTTGCCAGTTTGTATAGCGCTTGTGCGCCTGGCCGCAGGATGCGGTCTTCGGAGCTAGTGGCAGCGGGCCATTAGCCAACCAACATTGGGAGAGAACTATGATCAGTGCCGCTGTAGATACTCAGGGAGAGCGTTTTAGTAAGGCGGCAGAGGGGCCAACGTCACTGGCCGACCTGCCCAACACTGTGCGGCCGATCGTGAGTAATAATCCCAATCGAAAGAAGGTATTGTTCGTCACCTCCGAGTTCGCCGACCTGGTGAAAACCGGTGGCCTGGGCGACGTGTCCGCGGCCCTGCCCCGCGCCATGGCCCACTTGCATGATGTGCGCGTCCTGATCCCCGGTTACCCGCAGGTGATGGAAAGCGACAACCCGATCCATATCATCGGTGAGCTGGGTGGCCACGCCGCACTGCCGCCGTGCAAGATCGGGCGCATGGACCTCAAGGACGGCCTGGTCATCTATGTGCTGATCTGCCCCGAACTCTACGAGCGCGAAGGCACGCCGTACGGCGCCAACAATGGTCGCGACTGGCCGGACAACCATATTCGCTTCGCCCGCCTGGGCCTGGCCGCTGCCGACATGGCCGCCAACCTCGCCCAGATCCACTGGTGCCCGGACCTGGTGCACGCCCACGACTGGCCCGCCGGCCTGGCCCCCGCCTATATGCACTGGCGTGGGTCACGCACACCGACCTTGTTCACCATCCATAACCTCGCCTATCAAGGCGTGGTCAGCCTGGCCTCGACGCCGGAGCTAGGCATTCCGCCCCACGCCTTGCAGCAGGAAGGCATGGAGTTCTACGGCAAGATGTCGTTCCTCAAGGCGGGCATGGCGTATTCCAGCCACATCACCACCGTGAGTGCCACCTACGCCCAGGAAATCACCACGCCGGAATTCGGCTGCGGCCTCGATGGTTTCCTCGCCGCCAAGACCCAGCAGGGCCTGCTCAGTGGCATCCCCAACGGCATCGATGAAAGTTGGGAAACCTCCACCGACACGCACCTGACCCACAACTTCAATATCGGTGACTGGGAAGGCAAGGCCATCAACGCCGACCACGTGCGCGAACTGTTCGGCCTGCATGACTCCACCGGCCCGCTGTTCGCGGTGGTCTCGCGCCTGGTCTACCAGAAAGGCCTCGACCTCACCGAAGCGGTGGCGAGCTTTATCGTCGAGAACGGCGGCCAGATCGCCATTATCGGGCGAGGCGAGCCGGAAGAGGAACAGGCCATGCGTGAACTGGCGCTGCGCTTCCCGGGCCAGGTCGGTGTGCGCATCGGCTTCAACGAGACCGACGCGCGGCGCATGTTCGCCGGCAGTGACTTCCTGCTGATGCCATCGCGCTACGAGCCCTGCGGCCTCAGCCAGATGTATGCCCAGCGCTTCGGCTCGCTGCCCGTGGCTCGCAACACCGGCGGGCTGGCGGACACCATCGAGAATGGCGTCACCGGCTTCCTGTTCAATGAATCCACCGTAGAGAGCTACGAAGAAGCCCTGAGCCGTGCGTTCCGGGTCTTCGCCAATAAAGGCCTGCTCAACGCCATGCGCAGCCGTGCCATGACCCAACCCTTCAACTGGTGCCAGGCGGTGGAACCCTACGCCGAGCTGTATGAACAACTGGTGGCCAAGGCCTTGGGGAAATCGACTAAATAATCAAGGGAGGTCTTCATAGATGCCGTTACGGACTTTGGAAACCTGGCCCCACGGCGCAATCATGCTGGACGCGCAACACACGCGTTTTGCCTTGTGGGCGCCAGACGCGTTTTATGTCAGCGTTGAATTGGAAAACGGTAAATCCATCGCCATGCTGCCCCAGGCAGATGGCTGGTTCGAGACTGAAGTGAAGTGCCCGGCGGGCACCCGCTACCGCTATAACATCGATGGGGAAATGGATGTTCCCGACCCCGCGTCCAGGGCCCAGGCCTCGGACCTGCATGGCTGGAGCCTGGTGGTCGACCCGCTCGCCTACACCTGGCGTCACGCCAACTGGCAAGGCCGCCCCTGGCACGAAGCCGTGATCTACGAATTGCACGTCGGCGCGATGGGGGGCTACGCCGAAGTCGAAAAGCACCTGCCGCGCCTGGCCGAGCTGGGCGTCACCGCGATTGAATTGATGCCGCTGGCGCAATTTCCCGGTGAGCGCAATTGGGGGTATGACGGCGTACTGCCCTACGCACCGCACTCCTCCTACGGCTCGCCCGAGCAACTCAAGCACCTGGTCGACAGCGCCCACGAACACGGCCTCGCCGTGATCCTTGACGTGGTCTACAACCACTTCGGCCCAGACGGCAATTACCTGGGCCAGTACGCCAAAGGCTTCTTCCAGGAAGACGTGCACACCCCATGGGGTGCCGGGATCGACTTTGAGCGCCGTGAAGTGCGGGATTTCTTCCTCGATAACGCGCTGATGTGGCTGCTCGAATACCGCTTCGACGGCCTGCGCCTGGACGCAGTGCACGCCATCGACAACCCCGGCTTCCTCCAGGAACTCGCGCAACGGGTACGCCAGCAGGTGGATACCGGTCGGCATGTGTGGCTGGTGCTGGAAAACGAGCTGAACCAGGCCAGCCTGCTCAAGGAGGATTTCGACGCGCAATGGAATGATGACTTCCATAACGTGCTGCACGTGTTGCTGACCGGCGAAACCGATGCCTATTACAGCGACTTTGCCCAGGACCCCACCACCAAACTCGCCCGTTGCCTGGGCGAAGGGTTTATCTACCAGGGCCACACCACTCGCCATGGCCACGAGCGCGGCGAACCGAGCGCTGACTTACCGCCCACGGCCTTCGTCGCGTTCCTGCAGAACCATGACCAGATCGGCAACCGCGCCCTGGGCGAACGCCTGCACCAGCTCTGCTCGCCCCAGGCGCTCAAGGCTGCAACCGCCCTGCTGCTGTTGTCGCCTATGATTCCGCTGATGTTCATGGGGGATGAGGCGAACGCGAGCGAGCCGTTCCTGTTTTTTACCGACCACCACGGTGAACTGGCTGAAGCGGTACGCGAAGGCCGGCGCAATGAATTTGCCGACTTCGCCGCGTTCCATGACCCCGAGCGCCGTGAACGCATCCCGGATCCGAACGCGCTGTCGACATTCGCGCAATCGGCCCCGGTGATCGCCGATAACCCGCACGCTGAGCTCTACCGCCAACTGCTGGGCCTGCGCCATCGCCATATTGTGCCGCACCTGCCTGGCGCCGTGGCATTGGGCGCGCAGGTGCTGGCCTACGCCGCCGTCAGTGCGCGCTGGCGCCTGGGCAACGGCAGCCTGTTGCAGATCGACCTGAACCTGAGCGCCACGCCGCTGGATCACCCGGCCACCGCACCGGTCCTGTTTGAAACGCCGGCCCTGCAAGGTGCGCAACTGCCGCCCTTCAGCGCCCGCGTCACCTTATCCCCTGTTGGAGAGCACCCTTGAGCGAAGCGAACCTGGAAATCCTCGCCAGCCGCGCGGGCCTGGCCGTCGATTGGATCGACGCAAACGGCCGCCCGCAACGAGTGACACCCGACGCCCTGCGCGCGGTTCTCAAAGGCCTGGGCCACCCGGCCGACAGCGATGCCGACATCAACGCCAGCCTGCTTGAATTGGAGCGGGTGCAACAAGACAAGCACCTGCCGCCCCTGATGACCGTCGACAGCGGTGAAGGCCTCGACCTGGCGCGCTACTTCGAACCCGACACCCTGTGCCGGGTCAACCTCGAAGACGGCGAAAGCCTGGAACTGCGCCTCGACGGCAATGCCGTGCTGCCCGGGGTTATCGCCTTGGGCTACCACCAGGTGCAGATCGACAACCAGAGCTTTACCCTGGCGGTCGCGCCCACCCATTGCTACAGCGTGGCCGAAGCGGTGGACAACCAACCCGCCCGCGCCTGGGGCCTGAGCGCTCAGCTGTATTCACTGCGCCGCTTGGGCGATGGCGGTTTCGGCGACACCCTGGCCCTGGAACACCTGGTCCGTTCCGCCGCCGAACGCGGCGCCGATGCCCTGGCGATCAGCCCGATGCACGCGATGTTCAGCGCCGATACCGAGCGCTACAGCCCGTACTCGCCGTCCAGCCGCCTGTTCCTCAACAGCCTGTATGCCTCGCCCGCCTGCATTCTCGGTGAACGTGAGGTGCGCAACGCGATTGAAGCCCTTGGCCTGGAAGAAGAGCTGCACGCGCTGGAACAGCACAGCCTGATCGACTGGCCGGCCGCTGCGCGGGCCAAACAACGGCTGTTGCGCGTTCTGTATGAAGACTTCCGCCACGGCCATCACCCGCAGCACGCCGACTTCCTGAGCTTTCGCCAGGCTGGTGGCGAGGCGCTGGAAAACCATTGTCGCTTCGAAGCCGTGCAGGCAGTGCGCGCCGCTGCAGGCGAGGACCTTGACTGGCGCCACTGGCCTGAAGAGTGGCGCTCGCCGCAAAGCCCGGCGCTGGTGGCGTTCGCAGAAGAGCACCACGTCGAGATCGGCTTCTACGCCTTTGGCCAATGGCTGATCGCCCGTTGCCTGGAGCGCGCCCAACAAGCCGCCAAAGGCAGCGGCATGGGCGTCGGCTTGATCGCTGACCTGGCCGTCGGTGCCGACGGCGGTGGCAGCCAGGCCTGGAGCCGCCAGGATGAGTTGCTGGCCGACCTGACCGTGGGCGCGCCACCCGACATCCTTAACCGCGCCGGCCAGGGCTGGGGCATTTCCGCGTTCTCGCCCGAAGGTCTCAAGCGCAACGGTTTCCGCGCGTTTATCGAGATGCTGCGGGCCAACTTCGCCCATGCCGGCGGCTTGCGCATCGACCATGTGATGGGCCTGCAACGCCTGTGGGTGATCCCCATGGACGCCTCGCCGCGTGAGGGCGCTTACCTGTATTACCCGGTGGACGACCTGTTGCGCCTGCTGGCGCTGGAATCCCACCGCCACCAGGCCATCGTGCTCGGCGAAGACCTCGGCACAGTGCCCGATGGGCTGCGCGAAAAACTCATCGCCCGCTCGATCCTCGGCATGCGCGTGCTGTTGTTCGAACAGGGCCACGATGGCCAGTTCAAGCCGATCCTCGACTGGCCGGACAACGCCCTGGCCACCACCAGCACCCACGACTTACCGACCCTCAACGGTTGGTGGCACAGCCGCGATATCGACTGGAACGTCCAGTTGGGCCTGATCGATGCGCCCACCGTGGAGCAATGGAGCGAGCACCGCCTGCGTGAACGCCAGGCGCTGCGCCAGGCCTTGAGCCAGGACCCGCAGAACTTCGTCGATGAGATCCGCAATGAAACCGACCACATGATCGACGCCAGCGTGCGCTACCTCGGCCACACCCGTGCGCCGCTGGTGTTGTTGCCGCTGGAAGACGCCCTGGGCCTGGAAGAACAGGCCAACCTGCCCGGCACCACCGACACCCACCCCAATTGGCGCCGCCGTTTGCCGGGCGAGGCCTCCAGCCTGCTCGACAACGCCGGTGCCGCGCGCCGCCTTGAACTGCTGGCCGTCGCGCGTAACCAAGCCTATGAGCGTGACCGATGAAAGCCCTGCCCCTGCGCGCGACCCAGCGCCTGCAATTCCACAAAGGTTTTACCCTGGATGACGCGGTCCCCCTGGTACCGTATTTCGCCCAATTGGGCATCAGCCATCTATATGCCTCGCCCTTGCTGAGTGCGCGTGCCGGTTCCATGCACGGCTACGATGTGGTCGACCCCACCAGCGTTAACCCCGAGCTGGGCGGCGAACCGGCCCTGCGTCGCCTGGTCGCGGCCCTGCGCGAGCACGATATGGGGCTGATCCTCGATATCGTCTCCAACCATATGGCCGTGGGCGGCGCCGACAACCCCTGGTGGCTGGACCTGTTGGAATGGGGCCGGCTGAGCCCCTACAGCGAATTCTTCGATATCCAGTGGCACTCCCCCGACCCGCTGCTCAAGGGCCAATTGCTCATGCCCTTCCTCGGCAGCGACTACGGCGAAGCCTTGCAGAGCGGCACGCTGACGCTGCATTTCGATGCCGCCCACGGCGCGTTTCATGTCGAGCATTACGAACATCGCTTCCCGATCTGCCCACGGGATTACGCGGCGATCCTCGGCGCCGACGAGCTGCTTAAACCCCTGGCCGACCGTTTCAGCGCCCTGGCGTATCAGGATGACGCCTACGCCGAAGCCGCCTGGCTCAAGCAGGCATTGGCCGAGCGTGCCACCGAAGTCCTCGAGCTTATCGAACGCCGACTGACCGAGTTCGACGGACGCACGCCGGAGGGCTTCAAGCGTCTGCACCACTTGCTCGAGCAACAGGCCTACCGCCTGGCCAGCTGGCGTACGGCGGCGGACGATATCAACTGGCGGCGCTTCTTCGACGTCAACGAACTGGGCGGGCTGCGCGTGGAGCGCACGGCGGTGTTCGAAGCCACCCATGGCAAGATCTTCGAACTGATCAGCCAAGGCCTGGTGGATGGCCTGCGCATCGACCACATCGACGGCCTGGCCGACCCGCGCGGTTACTGCCGCAAGCTGCGTCGTCGGGTGGATTCGCTGTCGCCCGAGCGGCACTTGCCGATCTTCGTCGAAAAAATCCTCGGCGAGGGGGAAACCCTTCGCGAAGACTGGCAAGTGGACGGCACCACCGGCTACGAATTCATGAACCAGTTGTCGTTGCTGCAACACCATCCCGAGGGCTTTGCGCCGCTGGCCGAGGTGTGGACACGCCACAGCGAACGGCCCTCGGCGTTTATCGAAGAGGCACGGCTGGCCCGCCAGCAAATCCTCAACGGCTCCCTGGGCGGCGACTTTGAAAGCGTGGCCCAGGCCCTGTTGCAGGTGGCCCGCGACGACGTGATGACCCGCGACCTGACCCTCGGCGCGATCCGTCGCGCATTGCAGGAACTGATCGTGCACTTCCCGGTGTACCGCACCTATATCAGTGCCCGTGGTCGCAGCGCAGATGACGACAAGGTGTTCCAGCAGGCCCTGGACGGCGCCCGCACGACCCTTGGCGAGGGCGACTGGCCGGTGCTCGAGCATCTGGAAAATTGGCTCGGCGGCCAGCCCTGGCGCAATCGTCCGGTGGGCCGCGAGCGCAAGATGCTCAAGCATGCCTGTGTGCGCTTCCAGCAACTGACCTCGCCGGCAGCGGCCAAGGCCGTGGAAGACACCGCGTTCTACCGCTCGGCCGTGCTGCTGTCGCGCAACGATGTGGGCTTCAGTACCGAGCAGTTCAGCGCGCCGTTGGCCGAGTTTCATGCCATCAACCAACAGCGCTTGCAGGCCTTCCCCGACAACCTGCTGGCCACCGCCACCCATGACCACAAGCGCGGCGAAGACACCCGGGCGCGCCTGGCCGTGCTCAGCGAGTGCGCGCCGTGGTACGTCGAGCAAGTGGAGCATTGGCGCACCCTGGCGGCGCCGTTGCGCGACGACGCGGCCACACCGTCGGCCGGTGATGAACTGATCCTGTACCAGGTGTTGCTGGGCAGTTGGCCGCTGGACCAGGCCGAGGACTTCGAGGGCTATCACCAGCGCCTGTGGCAGTGGCAACAAAAAGCCCTGCGCGAAGCCAAGTTGCAGAGCAGCTGGAGCGCGCCCAATGAGGCCTATGAACAGGGTGTCGAGGCTTTTCTCACGCGCCTGCTGCTCACGGAAGAAGGTCGGCCCCTGCGCAGTGCGATCAATAACGCAGCCCAGGCCATCGCCCCCGCCGGCGCACTGAATGGACTGGCGCAAACCTTGCTTCGCCTTACCGTGCCGGGTGTGCCGGACCTGTACCAGGGCGATGAGTTCTGGGACTTCAGCCTGGTGGATCCGGACAACCGTCGCCCGGTGGATTTCACCGCGCGGCAACAGGCACTCAATACCCCGCCGGACATCGGCGAACTGTTGTTCAACTGGCGTGATGGGCGTATCAAGCAAACCTTGATTGCCCACGTACTGGCCTTGCGCAAGGCCCATCCGCAGGTGTTCCGCAGCGGCCGCTATACAGCGTTGGAAGTGGTCGGCCAACACGCCGAGCGGGTGGTCGCATTCTGCCGCGAACACCAAGGCAAACGCGCGCTGGTGGTGGTGCCACGCTGGTCCCATGAGCTGCTTGAAAACGGTGTGCGTCCCCAGATCAATGCGCGGGTTTGGGGCGATACACGGGTGAAATTACCGTTCGCCGCACCAACGCAAAACTGGAAGGGACTTTTTCATACAGGCGCAGTCACACCAGACAAGGAGCTGTTGATCAGCACTGCCCTGGGGGATTTCCCGGTCAATGTCTTTATCAATCCTGATGATCAAGAAAGCTGAAAATTTTCTGTGAGGAGCATTGTGATGAGTACTGAAGACAAACGCATACGCGAACTGGCGCATCAGATCTGGGAGTCTGAAGGCAAACCCCACGGGGAAGACGCGCGCCACTGGGAGATGGCGCGCAAGCTGGCCGAAGCCGAAGCGCTGACGCCGAGCAAACCCAAACCCGCCGCGAAGCCCAAGACCGCACCCAAGCCGGCGGCGAAGGCCAAGCCAGCGGCGCCAGCCGCAAGCAAGCCGGCGCCGCCGGCGGCCAAGAAGCCACCCGCGCCGAAAAAGCCCAAGGCTTAACGCGCACGGCGCCATCAACCTTTTGCCGGCGCGGTCGGCAAAAGGTGACTTCACTCTTCTTATCATCAGCTGAAAACTCGTCAGCACGGCCGCGTTCGGCCCGAAAAAATAGCCTTGCAGGAGCAACTCAATGAGCAAACCCCATAAGACCCCTTCGACGCCGGGCAGCGAGCCGTCGCGGATTCGTGAAGGTTTGCCCTTCCCCCTCGGCGCTACCTGGGATGGCCTGGGTGTCAACTTTGCGCTGTTCTCGGCCAACGCCGAGAAAGTCGAACTGTGCCTGTTCGACGACACCGGCGAAGTGGAACTCGAGCGCATCGAACTGCCCGAATACACCGACGAAATTTTCCACGGTTACTTGCCCGACGCCCACCCTGGGCTGATCTACGGCTACCGTGTGTACGGGCCTTATGACCCGGCCAATGGTCATCGCTTCAACCACCACAAATTGCTGATCGACCCCTACGCCAAGCAACTGGTGGGCGAACTCAAATGGTCCGAAGCGCTGTTCGGCTACACCATCGGCCACCCGGACGACGACCTCAGTTTCGACGAGCGTGACAGTGCGCCCTTCGTGCCCAAGTGCAAGGTCATCGACCCGGCGCACACCTGGGGCAACGACCAGCCGGTGCGGGTGCCGTGGGACCGTACGATCATCTACGAAACCCACCTGCGCGGCATCAGCATGCGCCACCCTTCGGTGGGCGAAGACGTGCGCGGCACCTGTGCCGGGTTGATGGAAGATGATGTGCTCAAGCACATCCGCCAGTTGGGCATCTCGTCGGTGGAGTTGCTGCCGGTGCACGCCTTCGTCAACGACCAGCACCTGCTGGAAAAAGGCATGACCAACTACTGGGGCTACAACAGCATTGCGTTCTTCGCCCCCGACCCGCGCTACCTGGCCAGCGGCAAGATCGCCGAGTTCAAGGAGATGGTCGCGCACCTGCACGAGCAGAAGCTGGAAGTGATCCTCGACGTGGTCTACAACCACACCGCCGAAGGCAACGAGCGCGGCCCGACCCTGTCCATGCGCGGCATCGACAACGCTTCGTACTACCGGCTGATGCCCGATGACAAGCGCTTCTACATCAACGACTCCGGCACCGGCAACACCCTGGACCTGAGCCACCCGTGCGTACTGCAGATGGTCACCGACTCCCTGCGTTACTGGGCCAACGAGATGCACGTCGACGGCTTCCGCTTCGACCTGGCGACCATCCTGGGCCGCTACCGCGATGGCTTCGATGAACGCCACAGCTTCCTCGTGGCCTGCCGCCAGGACCCGGTGCTGCGCCAGCTGAAACTGATTGCCGAGCCCTGGGACTGCGGCCCCGGTGGCTACCAGGTGGGCAACTTCCCGCCAGGCTGGGTTGAATGGAACGACCGCTTCCGTGACACCGTAAGGGCTTTCTGGAAAGGCGATGACGGCCAACTGGCGGACTTCGCCGGGCGCATGACCGCCTCGGGCGAGATGTTCAACCACCGTGGCCGCCGCCCGTACAGTTCGGTGAACTTCATCACCGCCCATGACGGTTTCACCCTGCATGACCTGGTGTCGTACAACGACAAGCACAACGAAGCCAACGACGAAAACAACCAGGACGGCAGCAATAACAACCTGTCCTGGAACCACGGCGTCGAGGGCCCCACCGACGACCCGGAAATCAACGCACTGCGCCTGCGCCAGATGCGCAACTTCTTCGCCACGCTGCTGCTGGCCCAGGGCACGCCGATGCTGGTCGCCGGTGACGAGTTCGCGCGGACCCAGCACGGCAACAACAATGCCTACTGCCAGGACAGCGAGATCGGCTGGGTCAACTGGGACCTGGACGAGGATGGCAAGGCGTTGCTCAAGTTCGTCAAGCGCCTGATCAAGCTGCGCCTGGCCTACCCGATCCTGCGTCGTGGGCGCTTCCTGGTAGGCGACTACAACGAAGACATCGGCGTCAAGGACGTCACCTGGTTGTCGCCGGATGGCACCGAGATGACCACCGAACAGTGGGAAGACAGCCACGGCCGTTGCCTGGGCATGCTGATGGATGGCCGCGCCCAGGAAACCGGGATTCGCCGCGCCGGTGCCGACGCCACCCTGTTGCTGGTGGTGAACGCCCACCACGACGTGGTCAATTTCCGCCTGCCGCCGGTGCCGGAGGGTGAGTTCTGGACCTGCATGCTCGACACCAACGAGCCGGCGGTACGTGGCCAGGAACGCTTCGAGTTCGACCACGAGTACGGTGTGACCGGCCGCTCGCTGCTGCTGTTCGAACTGCAGCGTGACGACGAGGTGTGACATGGCACTGCATGGATTCCTTCAAGGCTTCCAGGGCTATGCGGACACGCAGGACCTGGCCAAGGCCCTGAGGGCATTTCAGGAGGAAGGCCTCGATCAGTTGCCGCTGCCTGGCAGCGGCGACACCCTGGGGCGGTTCAGCCGCCTGGCGCAGGTGGCGGGTCATGACCTGCGCTTGTGCAAGCTGTTCGAAGGCCACACCGATGCGTTGGCCATCATTGCCGAGCTGCGTAGCCCGGCGCCGCCTTTGGGCAGTCTGTGGGGCATGTGGGCCGCAGAACCGCCGAATGCCAAGGTGCAGGTGCGCTGCGAGGGCCATCGCCTGCGTCTGGACGGGCGTAAAGCCTGGTGTTCCGGGGCGGCGGTGCTCAGCCATGGTTTGCTGACGGCGTGGGATGAACAAGGCGGCCAGCAATTGGTGGCGGTGCAGATGGACCAACCGGGCATCACGGTCACCCACGACGGTTGGAATGCCGTGGGCATGGCCGCCACCGGCAGCGTCGAGGTCGTCTTTGACGGCGCCCATGGCCTTGCCGTGGGCGGCCCCGGCGACTACCTCGGGCGTCCCGGATTCTGGCAAGGCGGCATCGGTATCGCCGCCTGCTGGTACGGTGCGGCACAACGCCTGGCCGAGGTGTTGCGCGATCACTGCAGCAAGCGCTCGGAGCCTCACGCCCTCGCCCATCTGGGGGCGGTCGACAGCGCCTTGAACAGCGCTGCCTGCGTGCTGCGGGCCAGTGCGGAGCAGATCGACCGCTACCCCAGGGCCGATGCCCGGCACCTGGCCCAGCAGGTGCGCGCGAGCATCGAGGACACCGTCGAGCAGGTCATGCGGCACGTGGGCAGAGCCGTGGGCGCGGGTCCGTACTGCAAGGATCCGCACTTCGCCCAGTTGATGGCGGACCTGCCGGTGTATGTCCGCCAGAGCCATGCCGAACGCGACCTGGCCGGCCTCGGCGAACTGGTCGCAGGGGAACCCACAGGGAGGTGGCAGTTATGAAACCCAACCCGATCGTCGGCCAGGGCACGCCCCTGCAGCGCTGGCAGGACTCGCCGCTGATGGCCGAACTGCCGCAGATCAGCGTCGAACAATTGGTACCCGAGGGCCACCGCGCGGTGATCATCGCCCCACACCCGGATGACGAAGTGCTGGGCTGTGGCGGCCTGTTGCAAGGCTTGGCCGAACTGGGCCGGCCCATTCAATTGATTTCGGTAACCGATGGCAGCGCCAGTCATCCCGGCTCCACCCACTGGTCGGTGGAGCGCTTGAGCGTGGTGCGCCCCCAGGAGTCGGCCCAGGCCCTGCACCGCCTCGGTGTGCCGTTGCACAGCCTGAAATGGTTGCGGGCCGGCTTCAGCGACAGCCAGGTGGCAGCGCGGGAAGACCAGCTCAGCGCCTTTATCCAGCGCCACCTCAAACCCACGGATGTGGTGTTTACCACCTGGCGCGAAGACGGCCATTGCGACCACGAGGCCGTTGGCCGCGCGAGCGCCAAGGCAGCGCACGCGGTGGGTGCGGCCCTCTATGAGCTGCCGGTGTGGACCTGGCACTGGGCGTCTCCCGAGAACAGCCTGGTGCCCTGGCACCGTGCCCGCAAAATCCCCCTGAGCTGTGAAGCCGTCGCGCGCAAGCGCCATGCCATTCATGCGTTCGCCAGCCAGCTGGAGGGTGACCCGCAGATCGGCCTGCCGCCGGTGCTGGCGCCCTATGTGGTGGAGCGTCTGCTACAACCTTTTGAAGTGGTATTCGTATGAGTGTGGCGACACCGTATTTCGATCAACTGTTTGCCGGTAACGACGACCCCTGGGCCTTTCGCCAACGCTGGTACGAGCGTCGCAAACGGGCGCTGACCCTGGCACTGTTGACCCGGCCGCGCTATGCCTCGGTGTTCGAACCCGGTTGCGCCAATGGCGAATTGAGCTTCGAGCTGGCCCCACGCTGTGATCACCTGCTGTGTTGCGACACCGCCTCGGCCGCCGTCGCCCTGGCACGCAGCCGCCTGCTGGGCTTTGCCCATGCCCGTGTGGAGCAGAGCCGCCTGCCCGAGCAATGGCCGATAGGCGAGTTCGACCTGATTGTCTTGAGCGAGTTGTGCTACTACCTCGATCGCGATGACCTGTGCCGCTTGATCGATCGCGCCCTCAGCAGCCTCACCGCCAACGGCCAGGTGTTGGCCTGCCACTGGCGCCCGACGATCGACGGGTGCCCGCAGACCGCCGAACAGGTGCATGCCCTGCTCCATGAGCGGCTGGGGATGCCCCTGGTCGCCACCCACCACGAACCCGACTTTCTACTCGACCTGTGGAGCCGCGACGGCACTTCGGTTGCCACCCTTGAGGGCCTGCGATGATCGGCATTCTGATCCCGGTACATAACGAAGAGGCGCTGCTCGGCGAGTGTCTGGAGGCAGCATTGGTGGCCGCCAGTCACCCAGGCCTGCTGGGTGAAACGGTGCAGATCCTGGTGCTGCTCGACAGTTGCAGCGATGCCAGTGCGGAGATTGCCGAGGGGTTCCCGGTGCAGCGCCTGGAGGTACAGGCGCGCAATGTGGGCCATGTGCGCGGGGTGGGCGCGCGACACCTGCTCAACCAGGGTGCACGCTGGATTTCGTGCACCGACGCCGACAGCCGCGTGGCCCCCGATTGGCTGGTGGCCCAGTTGGCACTGGGCGCCGACGCGGTGTGCGGCACCGTGACCGTCGACACCTGGAGCGAAGAGTTCGACCCGGCGGCGCAGATCCGTTACCAGGCGGCGTACCACGCCCGTGACGGTCACCGGCATATCCACGGCGCCAACCTGGGCATCAGTGCCGGGGCCTATGTGCGCGCCGGAGGGTTCGAACCGCTGGCCTGTCACGAAGATGTGCAATTGGTGCGTGACCTCGAGCGCTGCGGGGCCTCCATCGCCTGGAGCCACGCCCCGCAAGTCATCACCAGCGCGCGCCTGGAGGCCCGTGCCCAGGGCGGGTTCGGCGATTATTTGAAGAGCCTGATGTGCGCGTCTTGAAAAAAACGACATTGCAAAATGTAAAAGCGACCAATCCTTGTCTATGCTGATGACGCCTTGCTGGTAATTCAGGGTTGGATTACCACGCGTGCACCACGGCGGAGTCTGTGGTGAATAAATAGAGTCGTCCCGTCAACGGGGCACGACCCAGCATCAATCGACAAGGACGTAACGCCCATGAAGCCTGCCTCCCTCAGTGAAGGCCGTCGCGGCCCCGCGCAAATCTGGAACAGCGCACCGCAGCTGGCGCAAATCCCGCCTATCTCTACCACCTCCCTGGTGCCCGCTGGCGCGCGTGTGGTGATCATCGCGCCCCATCCCGGCGACGAGGTGGTGGCCTGCGGCGGTCTACTGCAATTGCTCAGCACCCTGGAACACCCCCTGCAAATGATCTCCATCACGGACGGCAGTGCCAGCCACCCGGGTTCCCACGTATGGCCGGCCAGCCGCCTGAGTGTGGTGCGGCCCCAGGAAAGCGCCGAGGCGCTGCGCCGCCTGGGCATGCCCTTGCACAGCCTGAAGTGGATTCGCGGCGGTTTCTGCGACAACGCCCTCGCCGCTCGCGAGCCGCAACTGAGCCAATTTATCGCGCGCTACCTGCAACCGGGCGACGTGGTGTTTTCCACCTGGCGCAACGACGGCAATGACGACCATGAGGCCGTCGGCCGTGCCAGCGCCAACGCCTGCAGGCTGGTGGGCGCGCAACTCTATGAACTGCCGATCTGGGCCTGGCACTGCCCCGCCCGCGAGGGTGCGACGATCCCCTGGCAACGGGCGCGCAAGGTACGCCTGGACACCTGGACCGTGGCGCGCAAACTCCACGCCGTCCATGCGTATGCCAGCCAGTTGGCGGGCGACCCGCAGATCGGCCTGGCGCCGATATTGGCCCAGGTGCTGCTGGAGCGTATGCGCGAGCCTTACGAGATTGTGTTTTCGTAAGACCGGCAGCTCGTCTATACCTGTCAACTCTGACAGTAGCGCCCTGCACGATGTATGGCTAGGGTGCAAACAGCGCTGCACCCGTTGAGGTGCAGTCGAGAAAGCCATGCCAACTCCTTGCATTGGCCGGTGTTTTCGAACAGGTAACCCGCACTCCCTGCTCCGTATCGCGTGTCACGTTGTCATGGTCTGGCCTGCACCGGCCTTTGCCGGTGCCGGGGCAACTTTCCCCTCGCACGAGGATGGATCATGCGCTTACGGACTCTGACCCTGCTGTACCTGATTGCCCTGGCGGCACTGCCGAGCGCCTCTTACGGGGCGTGCACCATCAGCAACACCGCCGGGGACGACCTCTCTTCCTGCGACAGCGGCACGGCACCGGGCTTTACCGACAGTGCCGGCAACAACACCCTGAACCTCAGCGCCACGGGGCGGATTACCGGGAATGTCACCTACGGCGCCGGCAACGATCTGGTGGATGTGAACGGGCCCAGTGCCGGGATTGATGGCAACCTCAACCAGGGCGATGGCAGTAATATTTTCCGGCTCAACCTGGGCAGCATCACCGGCAGCGTCAGCCAGGGCTCGGGCGCGGATGTGGCGCAGATCACCGGCGGACAGGCCGGCGCCGTCAGCCAGGGCGCAGGCGTCGACAGCTACGCCCAGAGCGGCGGCACCATTGCCTCACTGGCTCAGGGCGATGGCCTGGACACCTTCAACATGAGTGGCGGCACCATCACCGGAGCCTTCGAGGATGGCGACCAGGCCAGGATGAGCGGCGGCACCATCGGCCGGGTCGACATGAAGCTCGACAACAACCTGTTCGACATGTCGGGTGGCAGGATCATCGGCAACCTGGTGACCGGCTTCGGCAACGACACCATCCTGATCTCGGGCACGGCCTTTGTCGGCGGCAACATCAGTGTCAGCGGGGGAAACGATCACGTAGCGGTGTCCGGTGGCGACGTCAACGGCCAGATACTCCTCAGCTTTGGCAACGATGACTTCGAATGGACCGGTGGCAACCTGCATTCGTTCGTACTGCTGGGCGCCGGTGACGACACGGCGGTGCTGCAGAACCTGGTCAACACCCAACTGGCCGCGGCGCAGTTGATCGACGCTGGCCTGGGTGTCGACACGCTCACACTGGACAATACCAAGGCAGGCGATCCGGGCCTGTTTCCCAATTGGGAAAGCATTCGGCTGGACAACCAGTCGCAGTTGATCCTGGGCGGAACGCTGAAACTGGGTGACAGCGACACCGGCACGGGCAGCCTGAGCATCGACGGGACCAGTGAACTGTTGATCGGCACGGGGGTGATCGACCCTTTTACGGCCGGCCAACGGGTGAACGTCACCAACAGCGGCACCCTCAACATGACCACCGGCAACACCCGCACCAGCGACACCTTGACCATTAATGGCAATTACACCGGCGACAATGGACGGCTTTTACTGCAAAGCGCCCTGGGCGCGGATGATTCCCCCAGCGACAAACTGATCATCAACCAGGGCACCCTCGCCGGTACCACCGCCATCAGCGTCACCAACCTCGGCGGCGCGGGTGCGGCCACCCTGCAGGACGGCATCCAGGTGGTGCAAGCCCTCAACGGCGCGTCTGGCAGTGGCAGCGCGTTTACACTGGCGGGCCCGGTGTCTGCCGGCGCGTTCGACTACTACCTGTTCAAAGGCGGTGTCACGGCCGGTACGGCGGAGAACTACTACCTGCGCTCGACGATCCCCGTGGTGCCGCCTGGCCCGGTGATTATCGTGCCGTTACCCACCCCCGTTCCCGGTGAACCACCGCTGCCGCCCAATCCCGGGACCGAACCGATCCCTATTTATCGCCCGGAAGTGCCGATCTACGCTGCGTTGTTTCCCGCCGCACAACAACTCGTGCAGGGCATGCTCGGCACCTTCCACCAGCGTATGGGTGACCAAAGCCAGCAGTTGCATACCGGCCCATTCACGTCGGGCTGGGGACGGACCTACGGCAACAGCACGCGCCAGAGCTTCACCGGAACGGTCAGCCCGTCGCTCGACAGTTCGGTGACCGGCTTCCAAGTGGGTACCGACCTGTACGCCAGCACCTACGACAATGGCCTGACCCAACGGAGCGGGTTCTTTGTCGGCCACAGCACCCTCAAAGGCAACATCAAGGGCTTCAACGGCGGCTGGCAGGACAAGGACGCCGGCAAGACCACCTTGCGCGGGGACAGCCTGGGGGTCTACTGGACGCTGATCGGCGCCAACCAGGCCTACCTCGACCTGGTACTGATGGGCACCCGCTTCGACGGCAATAACGAGTCGGATCGTGGCGTGAAGATGGACACCCGGGGGCACAATGTCACGGCGTCCGCCGAAGTCGGCTGGCCGTTTGCGTGGGTGGGTAACTGGGTGGTTGAACCCCAGGCGCAACTGATCGTCGGCAAGACCAGACTGGATAAGCAAAACGACGGGATCTCCGACGTCGCCTATGACGCCGACACTAACGTCACCAGCCGCCTCGGGGTGCGCCTGCGCGGTGACTATCTGGTCCGCAGCATGCCGCTTCAACCCTACGTACGGGCGAATGTCTGGCACACCAGCGCCGGGCAGAACACCGTCACCTTCAACGGTGTGACGGCCATCGACACCGAGCAGAAGTCCACCACCCTGGACCTGACCGCCGGCGCCACGCTGAAGGTGACCACGGGCATCAGCCTGTACGGCGAGCTGGGCTACAACCGCAACCTGGACAGCAACACCTTCAACGGCCGCCAGGGCACGGTGGGCTTGAGAATGGAGTTCTAGGGAACCCGTGAATCACCTATGACCGGGATTGACCACCCCGGCAGCCTTGAAGCGTGAAAACTGAAAGGCAATGCCCAGCCAGATAAACCAGGCCGGCATCACGTACAGCGCCAGGCGTGTATCCGGCCGCAACGCCAGCAGGCCGAGGACGAAGGCCATGAAGGCCAGGGAAAACCAGGCCATCGGCACACCGCCAGGCATCTTGTAGAGAGATCTGGCGTGCAGGTCCGGGCGCTTTTTGCGGTAGGCAATGTAGGACGCGAGGATGGTCGACCAGGTGAAAATCACCAGGATCGCCGACACCGTCGACACAATCGTGAAGGCGGTCATCACCTCCGGCACCACAAACAGCAACACCAGGCCCAGCAGCATCAGCAAGGTGGTGAAGGCCAGGCTGATAAACGGCACGCTGCTTTTCGACAAGCGTCCAAAGATACCCGGGGCGTCCCCCAGGTCAGCCAGGCCGAACAACATGCGGCTGGCGGAGAACACCCCACTGTTGGCCGACGAGGCCGCCGAGGTCAGCACCACGAAATTGACGATCCCCGCCGCAGCTGGAAAGCCCGCCACCAGGAACAGTTCCACGAACGGGCTCTTGCTCGGCGACACCTGTTGCCACGAGGTGACCGCGATGATGCACGCCAGGGCCAGCACGTAGAACAGGATGATCCGCAGCGGAATCGAGTTGATCGCCTTGGGCAAGGTCCTTTCCGGTGCTCGGGTTTCGGCGGCTGCGGTGCCGATCAGTTCGGTGCCGGCAAAGGAAAAGATCGCCATCTGGAAGCCGGCGAAAAAACCGAACAGGCCATTGGGAAACGCCGCCTGTTTGTCCAGCAAGTGGCTCACGGAGGCCGTGACCCCGGTGGGCGAGACAAACGAGCTGGCAATCAGCACCACGCTGACACCGATCAGGGTCAGCACCGCGATGATCTTGATGATCGCGAACCAGAATTCCACTTCGCCGAACAGCCTGACCGTCAGCACGTTCAACGCGAACAGCGTCAACAGCATGCCCACCGCCGGCATCCACGCTGGCACATGCGGGAACCAGTACTGGAAAAACCCGCCGACCACCACCGCGTCCCCCACCACCGCCACGCTCCAGCTCAGCCAGTACGACCAGCCGAGAAAGAACGCCGCACGCGGGCCCAGGTAGGCGCCGGCAAAGTCGGCGAAGCTCTTGAAGTTGAGGTTGGACAGCAGCAGCTCACCCATGGCGCGCATCACGAAGTACACGAACAGCCCGATGATCATGTAGATCAGGATGATCGAGGTGCCGGACAACGCGATGATCTTGCCGGAGCCCATGAACAGGCCGGTGCCGATCGCACCGCCCATGGCCATCAGCTGGATGTGGCGGTTGCTCAGGGTGCGTTGCAACGCAGGCTTTTCACACAGCCCGGACGTGGTTGTTTTCATCACAAAACCTCTTGTTATGTTTTTGAGTTTTGGCAGAAAAAAGAATCGAGCGAGTGTTGTTATTAGGTCAGGCAGTCTTGCTTTCGAAGCCGTGCAGGACGTTGACGGCGTTGATGCCGATCTCGTCGACCATGTAGCCGCCTTCCATCACGAACAGCGTCGGCACGCCCACCCCGGCGATGATCTCGCCCATGCTGAGGAAGTCCTGGCTGTCGAGGAGGAAGTGGCTGATGGGGTCGTCCTTGAAGGTGTCGACGCCGAGGGAGATCACCAGCACCTCGGGGGCGAAGTGTTTGAGTTGCTGGCAGGCGTGGATCAGCGCGGTTTTGTACTGGGCCCACGTGGTGTTTTTCGGCAAGGGGTAGTTCAGGTTGAAGCCCTCCCCGGCACCTGCACCGCGTTCGCTGTCGGCGCCGGAAAAATACGGATAGGACACCGACGGGTCGCCGTGCAGGGAGATGAACAGCACCTCCGCGCGGTCATAGAAAATATTCTGCGTGCCGTTACCGTGGTGGAAATCCACATCCAGCACCGCTACGCGCTTGGCACCTTGGGTGATGGCCTGTTGGGCGGCAATCGCGGCATTGTTGAGGTAGCAATAACCGCCCATGTATTCGCGGGCCGCGTGGTGCCCCGGTGGGCGGCACAGGGCGAAGGCACTGTGATGGCCTTCGTCGATCAGCGCCAGGCCGGTGAGCGCGATGTCCGCGCTGGTCTTGACCGCCTGCCAGGTGGTGGCGGTGATCGGCGAGCCGGCGTCCATGGCGAAGAAGCCCAGCTTGCCGTCGATGAAGTCCGGCACCTGCTCATTGGCCAGGTCCCGTACCGGCCACACCAGCGGCAGCGCGTCATGGCTGCGGCCGATGGCGGTCCATTCGGCCCAGGCGGTTTCGAGGAAGCTGACGTAGCGCTCGCTGTGGGCGTTGACGTAGCAGGCGCGCTCGAAGCGGCGCGGCACGATGATATCGCCCAGCCCGACGTGCCGGACGCGGTCACGCACGGTGTCGGCGCGGCTGGGTTGTTCGAATGAGGGCTTGAGCACGCCGTCCTTGAGTTCGGTGCCGTGGTGCAAACGGTGGTCATCACTAAAAACAGTCAGCATTTGGATACATCCGCCAGAAAAAGACAGGGTCTATTTTGTTCTGGCTGCGCAGGGCTTTCTTTGCTTTTACTTCTGACACTGATAGCTTTATCGGGTGTTTTTACCCTGGTTACAGCCAAATATGAAAAATAAAACCAAGCAGGTCGTTCTTGACGACACCGATCTCGCCATCCTCGCCCTGCTGCAGGAAGACGCGAGTATTTCCAACGCCCAACTGAGCGAGCGCCTGGCCCTGAGCCTCACCCCCTGCTGGCGGCGGCGCAAACGCCTGGAGGAAGAAGGCGTGATCAAGGACTACCAGGCCAACCTCGATCGCAAGTTGCTCGGCCTGGACATCATGGCGTTTGTGCATGTGCGTTTTGCGATCCACACCGACCATGCTCCGGATGCGTTCGAAGCGGTGGTGAAGGAGCTTCCTCAGGTGCTGGCGTGCCACAAGATCACCGGCGACGCGGATTACTTGTTGCAGGTGCTGGCGGAGGATCTGGACAGCTACAGCGAATTTGTCGAAAGCGTGCTGCGGCGGCAGTTGGGGATTGCGTCGATCCAGTCGAGCCTGGCGCTGCGGGAGGTGAAAGCGACGAGTCGGATGGCGATTCCGAAACGCGATTGAACACGCAAAAAAACAACTCGCCGACGGCAGGTAATGGCAAAAAGCCTGCCCTGCAGATGTGAAAAATTCGTTAACCAATTCTCCCCAAAGGCTTTTTCCGACAGATTTAATCTGCCAAACTAATGCGAATAATTATCAACAGATTTATTATTCGCCACGGACGGCACTTAGGGGAGAGTCCGTTCCATGTCTGTGCAACAACACGGCGGTAAAGGTTTTACACCCAGTCTGATCGCTTTGGCGGTGTGTCTCGCCACCTCGCACGCGGCCTTCGCCGCCGACGCTGAAACGCCGGCAACCACCTTGGAACTGGGTGCGACCCAGATCTCCGGCGAGCAGCAACTGGGCGAAACCACCGAGGGTACGCAGTCCTACACCACCGGCGCGATGAAAACCGCGACCAAACTGCCCCTCACCCTGCGTGAAACCCCGCAGGCCGTCACCGTCATCACACGCCAGCGCATGGATGACCAGGGGATGACCAGCATCAACGACGTGGTCAATGCCACGCCTGGGCTATTCCTCAACTATTCCAGCGGCCCGGGCCGGCAGTCCTACACCTCACGCGGTTTCGACATCGACAACCTGATGTACGACGGCATCCCCAGCGGCTACAACGGCGTTTCCGTAGGCGCCCAGCCGAACCTGGCGATGTTCGACCGTGTCGAGGTCGTGCGTGGCGCCACCGGCCTGGTGACCGGTGCGGGCAACCCGTCGGCGGCCATCAACCTGGTCCGCAAGCGGCCGCTGGACGAACAGAAAGTCACCCTCACCGGTGCCGCCGGCAGCTGGGACGACTACCGTGGCGAGCTCGACGCCTCCAGCCCGCTCAATGACAGCGGCACCTGGCGCGGCCGGGTGGTCACTTCCTACCGAGACGCCAACAGCTTCATCGACAACGCCGAGTCCTATCACGGCCTGTTCTATGCCGTCACCGAGGCCGACCTGAGCGAAGACACCACCCTCACCCTCGGTTTCTCGAACCAGAAGGACAAGACCAACTACTTCTGGGGCTCGTCGATGATCGGCCAGGACGGCCATCACCTGAACCTGCCGCGCTCCTACAATCCCGGTACCGACTGGGAGAACAAGGACCAGGAAATCAACACGGTCTTCGCCGAACTGCGCCAGCGCCTGGCCAATGACTGGAAGCTTCAGGTCAACGCCAACTACGCCGAACAGAACGCGTTGTTTTCCGGTTCCTACCAGTCGCGCTGGGTCAACAACACCCTGGCGCGCACGGTCTACCAGGCCGCCTACGATGAAAACCAGGCCGGTGTCGACGCCTTTGCCAGCGGCCCGTTCCAGGCATTCGGACGCACCCATGAACTGGTGGTGGGTGCCAGCCGACGCATCTACGACATGACCACCCACAACTACAGCCCCTACGACACCAACTGGCCCCTCACCGCGGGCAAACCGGACTTCGTCCACACCACGGACGATCGCGAGGTCACCACCCAGGACGGTGTCTACGTGACCACGCGCCTGAGCCTGGCGGACCCGTTGAAGCTGATCCTCGGCGGGCGCCTGGACTGGTATGACTACGATGCCCACGGCAGCAACGACGGCGACTATCACGTCACCCGCAACCTTACCCGCTACGCGGGGCTGATCTACGAGCTGGACGATCACCACTCCGTGTACGTCAGCTACAGCGACATCTTCACGCCGCAGAGCGCCAAGGACACCTCCGGTACCCCGGTCAAGCCGATTGTCGGCAAAAACTACGAGGTCGGCATCAAGGGCGAATACCTGGGTGGCGCGCTGAATGCGAGCGTGGCGCTGTTCCGTGTCGACCAGGAAAACCGCGCCACCCAGGTGACCGTGCAAAACTGCCCACAGACGGAGTGCTATGAGGCCTCCGGAGAGATTCGCAGCCAGGGGATCGACTTCGAACTGCAAGGCGCGCTGACCGAGAACTGGCAGGTCGGCGGTGGCTACACCTACGCGCGTACCCACACCATCAAGGATGAAGCCAACCCGCAGAAGGTCAACAAGCAGTACGACACGGACGTTCCGGAGCACCTGTTCAAGCTGACCACCCGCTACAACTTCCAGGGCCCGCTGGAGAAACTGCGCGTGGGCGGCAACATCTCCTGGCAAAGCCGCCTGTACAACGACGTCAAGCTGGCTGACGGCAGCACCTACCGCCTCCAACAGGGCGCCTACGCCGTCACCGACCTGATGGCCGGCTACAAGGTCAACGACCACCTCGACCTGCAGCTCAACGCCAACAACATCTTCGACCGCCGCTATTACTCCACCATCGCCAACTCCGTGAGCTATGGCGGCGACGCCTACGGCACCCCACGCAACATGATGCTGACGGCCAAATACAGCTTCTGATCCACCTGGCGAACGGGGGTCCTGATGTGGGGGCTTGCTCCCTCCCACATTGCCCCCCGGCTTGTCACCACGAATGTGTTCTGCCCCCTCCGAACGCATTCGCGCTTAAAGTCCCCTCCCGCAAAGCCGATAAACTTTTTGGTTTCCCAGCACCCGCAAAGTGCCTGAACGCGGGCCGTAGTGGCACGCCGCATGCTTTGATCCTTGCCAGACCACATGGAGTAAGAGTGAATGCCCGCACGCGCACGTTTCCTGGAGCACTACCGCAAGGCCGACCGCATCATGCTGGCATTGATCTGGCTGATGACGCTGTTCTCCGTCGGGCTTGCGTTCTGGCACGACACCCTGACCCAGGCGATTGTCGTGGGAGGAGGCACCAGCACGGTGCTCACCGCGCTCTACCGCGCCATCGGCGGCACGCGGGTGATGCGTTGCGCACTGGGCGCGGGCTTGATGGTCATGGCGGCGCTGCACATCAACCAGGCCCAGGGTGTGATCGAAGCGCACTTCGGGATTTTCGCGCTGCTGGCGGTGCTGACGTTCTATCGAGACTGGCTGCCGATCCTGGTGGCCGCCCTGACGATTGCCGTGCACCACGTGGTGTTCCATGCGTTGCAGCATCAAGGCTTCCCGGTGTTCGTGATGGCGCATCACGGCGGTTGGACCATGGTGTTTGTCCACGCCTTCTACGTAGTGATGGAAACCATCGCCCTGCTCTACCTCGCGGTAAACAGCCAGGCCGAGGCGGTGGAAAGCGAGGAGATGCTGGAAAAAATGCTCGCCGTCACCACCCAGTTCACCGTGGAAAGCGCCAAAGGTGAAGGCAAGGTGCACGTCTCCCTTGCCAAGCGCTTTGACCATTTCCTGCAACAAATCACCCACCTCATCGACGGCGTCGCCCGCGACTCCCACGGTCTCGGCCAACTCGGCCAGGAACTGGCCCACGCCAGCGGCACCCTGGAAAAAGGTGCTCGCCACCAACTGGCCGAAATCGCGCAAATGACCGACTCCATGCAGCGCATGGAAGACGCCATGGGCCACATTACGGTGCACGTCGAAGAAGCGGTTGAGCACGCGGGCGTCGCCAGCCAACAAATCCTGCGTGGCCAGGAAAGCGTCGGCCGCGCCCAACACGAAATCACCCAACTGGCCACACGCCTGGAAGGCACCAACCACACCGTCCAAGGCCTGGCGGTCCAGGCCGAACAAATCGGCTCGGTACTGGAAGTCATCAGCAGCATCGCCAACCAGACCAACCTCCTTGCCCTCAACGCCGCCATCGAAGCCGCCCGCGCCGGCGAACAAGGCCGCGGCTTCGCCGTCGTCGCCGACGAAGTGCGCAGCCTGGCGCAACGCACCGCCGTTTCCACCCAGGAAATCAAAACCATCATCGAGGGCCTGCAGCAAGGCAGCCGCCAGGCCGTGGAAGCCATGCACGACAGCCGCCAGGGCGTGGAACGGTGTGTGGAGGACAGTCAGCTGGCAGTGGAAATGCTGCGAGCGGTGGGCAATGACATTACCCAGATCGATGCGCTGAATGGGCGGATTGTCTCCACCACACGCGAACAGACCTCGGCGAATCAGGAGATTGTCGGGCGCTTGCAATCGGTGCAGAGCATTGCTCAAAACACCGCTGACGACGTGGAGATGTTGGCCAGGAGCAGCGAGCAGTTGCCGCCGATTGCGGTGCGGTTGGATGCGTTGGGGCGGCGGTTTCACCCGTGATAGTTTGGGGCTCGCCATCGGCCGGAAGCCATCACGGGTCTCGTCTTGACGGCCCGGGCCGCCCCTGATCCTGAGCGTTCGCTTAGTCTTGCTTGACCAGCTCGACCCTGCGGTTTTCAGCTTTGCCTGCCTCGGTGGCGTTGTCGGCCACCGGGTCAGCCTCGCCAAACCCGGCCGCAGATAACCTCGCCGCGTCGATGCCCTTGGCGGTGATGGCGGCCTCGACGGCCTTGGCGCGGCCGTATGACAGTGTCTTGTTGTGCGCGGGGTCACCGGTGTGATCGGTGTAGCCGTTAATGGCCAGTTTCAACGATGTATTTTGCTTGAGTAACAACAACACTTGCTCGATCTGTGGCTGTGAACCCGGAAGGATGCGGGTCTGGTCAGTCGCAAAGTTGATGTGCAATGCCACCTTGCCGGTTTTATCTATCTGCGCTTTCAGTGCACTGGCCGGCAACAGGCTGGCCGTTATTTGCAGCGGTTTGGTTTCGGCAATCAGCAGGCCGCCGCCGAACGCGTAGCTGCACAAATGAATCCAGATATCGCGGTCGGCGCGATGGATAACAAACACATGCGCGGCGTTATTCCAAATGTCCCCCAGGCCACTGTTGTATTTGAGCGCGAAGTCCCGCGGCCATTCTTTGATCTTCTGGCCAGGGTCTTCCGGAATCCTGCCATCGAAGATCTTGCTGCCGCCCAACGAGGACACTACGGACTCGAGGTTGCGCTGCAATTCCAGGTCGGAGAACGCCTTGCCCTGCGCGGCGTCGATATGGGCTGACCAGACCTTGCCTTCTACTACTGCCAGGCGATCACCGGTCCAGAAGGGTACCTGATCGAAGTCGGAGACATCGGGCGCGGTGGCGATGACATATCCGTCGGGAAGGGCGATGTAGGGAAAGGCGCCCAACGGCACGTTCGACACCTCAAGACTCTCGGCATCGAATACCTTGTTGTCTGCTCCGCTCTCGAATGACGAGGCTTGAATGCTCAGCCCCAGGGTGACGATTAAAACCAGGGTAGTCGCTGCTGTTTTTTTCACTAACGTCATGTTATTCCCGCAAATCCTTAGCACCCAGGGTGATGGTCGAGCGGATAAAGGGTGCTGCTGTCGTTGGCTGCTTATAAAACCGGGGCTATCGAGATAACTCAATAGCACAGCTGCCCTATTGCATCGCGCTTTGGCGCTGGATCACAGTTGTTCGCGCTCTAATAGGTCTTTTCTACGCTATTCGACGCTGCCGATCGTATTGAACAGGGATGCTTTTTTTGAAACCTATAACCACCAGAAAAATTGAAATGAACGCTGCGCTGGCGATGGCCTTGATCTCGCTGTTAACCACCAGCGCTACCTGGACCGAGGCAGCCGTTGGTGCAACGGCCTCCTCGGCACCGTGTACCAATGAAGCGGATTTCCAGGCCGGCACCGTTGTGGAGTCTGAAAGTCGCGACAACACCTCTGCAGTAACCAATCGAAGTAAAACCGAAACGCTGGGCCCTGAAGACTTCGCCGGGGCCAACCCGGTGGCGTCGTTACACACCACGTTCATAAGCAATTCGCCGGTGTATTTAACGACCACCTTTGCGCAAATCAAGGACGGCCAGTTGATTCGCTATGGTGATCGACACGGTGCCGGGCCTTCGTTGACCACGACCCTTTACACCCCTCCTCCCACCACGCCGCTGGATTTACAACCCGGGCAGACAGTCGCCGTCAGTTACAAGAACCAGGTCGCCAGCGGCGGCACCACGCTTGAGTTTGAGGTATCAGAAAAGCTGACCTACCACGGCCGCGAGACGATCAAGACAGCACTCGGGACGTTCGAGACCTGTCGCTTCACCAATGAAATTTCCACTGGATCAACGTCCGGTCAGCAACCGACCCAGAAGGTCGTGGTGCAGAATTGGTTTGCTGCCGAAGGGCCCTACCGTGGACAATCAATCAGGTCGGCCAGCCTCTCCGGAACCAATGGAGGACAGGAGCGGCTCGTTGAAGTGGTCAAGATGCGATATGAGACGCGAGCCAACTAGGTAGCTTTATGCCCAGGCGATGAGAAGGAGGATAGCACTGCCCTTCCTGGCAACGGGTTCAAGCCCGCTGTTTGTGCCGCAGTTGCATCGACCAAAATGTACTTAATTGCTTAATGGCCTTTAGTAACTAGCACAGGTGTACTAGTTCAGCTGTTCTATATCATAAGTTGTATGAGTCGGACATGATCAAAGCGTGTTTTCATTGATCTGGACGGGTTGTGCTTGCTGATATGAGTTGCCGAATTGTGGTGGCGGACGAACACCCACTTTATCGAGAGGGCATGACAGGGCTACTGGAGTGCTTAATACCTGAAGCAACGATAAAACAGGCAGGAAACCTGGAGGAAGTCTGGGTTCTCCTGGAACGCTGGCAACCTGTCGCCATGCTGTTTATCGAAGTATATTTGCCAGGGCTTTGCTCCTTGAAAGAGCTTGCGAAACTGTGCGGGGAAAGAGGCACTACTGCAGTCGTTGTTGTTTCGACAGTCGATGACAGCGTGGTCATTACGCGAGTGATGGAGGCCGGCGCCAATGGTTTTATTGGCAAGAACATTTCAGCCGAAGAGGTACGTAACGCCATCAACGATATTCGGAATGGCCAAGTAGTGGTCAAATACGAACCGGCCGGATCACCATCATTTGAAAGTGATCATGCGATGGGCAAACTGACGTCGCGGCAGCGGGAAGTCTGGCATTTGATCGCACAAGGTAAAACCAACAAGGAAATTGCCGCTGAACTGGAAATCTCTCCCTATACCGTGCGTATTCACGTGTCTTCGCTGATACGTGCCTTGAACGTACCCAATAGAGCAGTAGCCGCCGCGCGTTTCGCGGGGCGCTACACCTGCTAGTCCCTTGATGGATCTACGGGTAACTCGCACCGCACTTCATTGACTTGACCTGCTCAAGCAACACGTTACGCAGTTCCGGCGGTCGCACCGGTTTGGCCAGTACCGAGATATTGAATGCGTGCAGTGATTGACGGATGCGCTCGATTTCGTGCCCGGTGATGACCAATGCCGGTATCTCTTGACCCCGGAACTCGCGTATTGCCGCGATACATTCGGACCCCGAGACCTTTGTGCCCAGGTCGAAGTCGGCAATGATGATGTCGCAATCGCTGGCCAGGGTATCCGCATCACTGTGGGTCTCGACGACGCAGCCCCATTTCTCCAGCAGGGCCTTGGTGGCCAGCAACACATTGGCGTCGTCTTCAATCAGGCATATCCGTAGTCCGTTCAGGCGCTCATGGGTGCTTTTCATCCGAGGCGCGATGACCTTTGGGGCGGCGTGTTTCAACCCGCTGATTGCCACCTGGGTGCCGCGCCCGGGCGTGGAGCGAATATGTACATCGACATTGAGCAATTGGCTGATGCGCTTGACGATGGACAAGCCCAACCCCAGGCCCTCGACATCCTTGTCGCGTGCGTGGCGCACCCGGTAAAACTCTTTGAACACGTCCGGTAAATGTTCGGCGGCGATACCGCAGCCCTTATCGTAAACCACCACGGCCAAGCCCTTTGCCTGGCGTCTGACACCGATCAGCACGGGCTCTCCCGATGCGTACTTGATCGCATTGGACACCAGGTTCTGCACCATGGTGGTCAACAGCCCCCCATTGACGTTCACCCAATGCGGGCAAGGGTGCAGGCGCAGTTGAACCCCGGCCCAACGCGCGGCCTCGGTGTTCTGTTTGACGACCTCCTGCAACAGCGCGCCCAGGTTCACCGGTTCCGCTCGCGGCTCCAGCTTCCCGTTGTCGAGGGTGTAGATATCCAGGATCGAACGGAACAGCTGAGAGACGGTGTGCAGCGAGCGGTCGATGTTGTCCACCAGGCGCAGTTCTTCGCCGCCCAGATTCGCGTCCCGCAGGCACGCGGTGAACAGGCCGATGGAGTGGATGGGCTGGCGCAGGTCGTGGCTGGCCTGGGCGAGAAAGCGTGATTTCTCCTGATTGGCGGCGATTGCCTCTTCCGATGCGATACGCGTGCGTTTGAGCAGAATGTGTGCATAGGTCGGCACGACGATGGTGGTCACGATCAGCATCAGGAACATGTAGGGCTGCGCGCGCCAGAAGGGGTTGAACAAGAAAATAACGATAAGGGTAGACAACGCGATCACGGTTGCCAGGGCCAGATAGTGTGAGCCGAAACGCATGCCATTACCCAGGGTCACCCAGAGCAGCGCGGCATAAATAGGCAATGCACCTTCGCCTCCCAGCACCATGGCGAAAGCGATACCGGTGTAGTCATGGAGCATTGAGAGCAAGCGCCGCCAAAAAAAGTGTCCTGGCCAGCGCTTGATCGCCATGCGCAGGAATATCGACACCACGATGAAGGTCGAGATATACACGATGATGGGCGTGTAGGCTGCGGTATCGCTGGGGCGCAGCCCGCTCAGTACGATGATGTACAGCAGCGCACAGGCGCTGACGGTCAGGCGCAACGTGGCCTGATTGAGTTCGCTGTTCTTTTCCACGCGTTCAACCTCATGGACCATGGGGGATGCATCGCTGGATGCCGCCCCCTTGAGAACAATAAGGCGTAGGTTGGCGTGTTAAGGCATCAAACGACACGGCGTGTCGTATCAGAAGCGGAACGTGTCAGTAAAGCCTGTAGTAATCCACCACGTCATCCACGAAGTAAATTATCAACTTCGTTCCCTGGGTCTGGCTTTGAGCTTTTTTCGTGCCCGTCACACTGCCGACATCATTGGCGACACCCTGTGCCTTGGACACTTGCGACGAGGCGTCGTACATCTTCAGGCTTGTCTCGGTCGAGACATATTTGTGGGCCAGGGTCATGTACTTTTCCAGACCCTCCTGGTTTTTATCATAGGTCCAGTTGGACCCGTTGCTTCTGCTCGTTGAATCAAGTTGCTCTTCGGCTGGAGCGCCGAACAATTGCGTCACCTGAGTCTTGGTAGTTTTCCCCGGGATGATGGTTTTCTTCAGGTAAGCAACATCGTACTTTTGTGCTCCAGGATTTAAGGAACTCATCAAATCCCCAGTGTTAGCACAGCCTCCCAGGCCTGCGGTCAGTATGCACAGCGTGAATCCGATTCTAAGTAGTTTTCCATATTTCAAGCACATAGACTTACCTTGAGTTGTGATTAATACCATTCCATTTCGACCGGATGCACGGTGAAGTTGACACAACGTAGTGCAACTAATCGAGCCTTTGGATTCACAGGCGGGCAAACACACTGGAACACTTCAACGCTGAAGTTAAAGTGCATTCCGGTGTGCGCTCGGGCTCAAAGCCTTTAAGACTTTTTCGAGCGTGTACAGCTTATGAGGGCGCGTGAGCTGACGCTATAGTACAAGTGTGCTATAGGCGACCAACAGGGACTTGTCTAGCATAGACAGATGGATATTAATGGCTTGAATTAATGTAATAAATTGCTCGCCAGTTGATGTAATGCCCGATTATTGAAGCCGCGGGAATGGAGTCGAAATATGAAATCATGGATCACCGTCTTATCCATTCTGATGCTGTCCGGGTGTGCGGGTTCTCCCTTGAGTAATCTGGTCATGAACCAGCGTTATCAAACGACATCGGACATTACTGCTTCATGGGTAGGTGCATCCGAAGATGAGTTGGTGACGTCATGGGGGGCGCCGAAAAACAGCCATGGCCTCAGTGATGGCAACTCGAAAATCATCGGCTACGACTACGTATGGCTTACAAACGGCAGCCATTCGATGGAATGGGGTTATGTGCCTGATTACGCCCGTTGCGAACAGCGGTTCATGATTGAAAAGGGGGTGGTGACCCGCTGGTATTCATCTGGCGACTGTCCAAAAAGGCCTAAAGGCGCCAAGTTGATCCCCGGTAACACCCCCGTGCCCCAACCCACGCTCTAATGGTCACTGCACCGTCTTGATTCACGTATCGAGCTTGCCCGGCCACCCACTGGCACCGGGAAAGTTACTGAATTGAGCCGCCGCCGCCGCACGGGTGGGCACACCCAGGGATTTAAGCAGAGTGGAAACATGGATGCGTACGGTGAACGGGGAGATACCCAGTTGCTTGGCTATTTCCTTATTGGTCTTGCCCGCCGCAACCAGGCCGAGCACTTGCCGCTGGCGGGCGGTGAGTGAGGCAAGGCTTGGGTCCAGCAGGGGATTTTCGGGGTTGTACTTCACCACGACTTCCCCTTCCCGAATCGCCAGGATGGCTTCGGCAATGCCTGCCGGATCAACGTTTTTGCCGATAAAGCCATCAGCGCCTTGGGCGATGACCTGGGAAATAATGTCCAGGTCATCGACCATCGACACCACAATGATCGAGGTGCGCTTGAACTCATTGCGCAGCTGGCCTATGACCTGCATAGACGTGATACCGGGAAAGCGCAGGTCCAGAATCAACGAATCAACTTCTGCGCCCGCACGCGCCAGCGCCAGTACTTCATCCAGATTGCCCGCCTGCTCTATCATCGCTGTCGGCATAAGCCGTTCTATGGTTCTCAGCATACCTTCGCGAAACAGAGGATGGTCATCTGCCACTATGATTCTGTGCGTCATGTCAAGGTCCATCTCACCTCAGGTCCGGCGCATCGTAACGCAAACTGTAACGCCAGGTTTCAACTTTTAAGCGACTTCTTGCCCTGGAGAATCGCAATGAACATGACGGAAAAGAACAGTGAACTGGACCAGGCCACATTGCGGTTGACGGTCAGCACCTGTGCTTCGCTGTACATCTTGGTGGTGGCCCTCCTTCCTTCAAGTGACTTCGCCACCTATGTACCGATCATGTGGTACATGGCGTTTTTCATCAGCGTGGCAGTCCCCCTGCGCATGGCGATCAAGCGCTGGCCAGGGCACTTTTTCTGGCGCCGATTGTTCGCCATGGCCCATGACTATACCGGCATCGCTTTCGCCATGATCGTGGGTGGAGAAGGCGCGTTGCCGGTTTATGCCGCGTTGCTCTGGGTCACATTGGGCAATGGCATGCGCTTTGGCTCGCGCTACTTGACCGCCGCGACACTCATCGCACTGAGCATGCTGGTCATGATCTTCATGCTTACCCCGTTCTGGCGCGCACAGCCCTACATGTTCCTGATGCTGATCGTGACCACCATCGTCGTGCCGGCCTATGCGCACATTCTACTCAAGCGCACGCGTATCGCATCGGAAGAGGCAATCGCCGCCAATCAGGAGAAATCACGCTTTCTCGCCCAGGCCAGCCACGACCTGCGCCAGCCCATCCACTCCATCGGCCTGTTCACCGCGTGCCTGCGTGACGCGAATCTGGGCGGCGAAGAACTGCGACTGGTGGACAACATCGACCGCTCGCTGCACACCGTCTCTCAGCTGTTCCGTTCGATTTTGGATATCTACACCCTCGACAACGGAAAGCTGGAGCCGCAAGCGGAACCGGTGAACCTGGGCGCGCTGCTGCGGGACGTCGTCAAACAGAACACCGAGGCCGCGCGCTGGGCCGGGGTTCAACTGCGCCTGCGCCCTTGCGAGCACTGGGTTAATGTCAATGCGGGGCTGTTGACCACCATGGTGCAGAACCTGGTGTCAAATACACTCAAATACGCGTCCGGCCAACCGGTCTTGATCGGTGTGCGTCCCAGAGGCAAGGGCTTGGCCATTGTCATCTACGACAAGGGACGCGGCATCGCCGCTGAACATCTGCCGGAAGTATTCAAGGAGTTTTACCGGGTGCGCCACGCACGCGACAAGGATGTCGAGGGCCTGGGGTTGGGCTTGTCCATCGTCAAGCGCATCAGCCAGTTGCTCAATCTGGATATCCAGTTGGACTCCCGACTCGGCCAAGGCACCCGCGCCACTATCCAGCGCCTGGAAAGCGTCGCGCCAGGCATCGAGACGCAACGGCCAGCGCCCACGCAAAGCCGTCTGCAGGGTCTGCGGGTATGCCTGGTGGAAGACGATTCCAACGTACTGATGGCGACCTCGGCCTTGCTGGAAAAATGGGGATGCGAGGTAGAAAGTCATAGCGATGGACTGAACGTGACCACGGAATGCGACATCATCATTGCCGACTTCGACCTGGGCCCTAGGATTTCAGGTTCCGAGTGTATCGCTGCAATTCGCGAACAGCGTGGTTGGGAAGTACCGGCCATGATCATGACCGGCCATGAAATCGAGCGTATCCGCAGCACATTGATCCATATGAATATCTCCATCCTGTCCAAGCCCGTGCGTCCGCCTGAATTGCGAACGACCCTGCTCGAACTGACCAAGCATTTCGCCAGGGAAATGGGTTAGCTGGGGGATGTCCATGCCCGGATATATCGAAGGACGTCCGTCCGACCACCGCAACAGAATCGCCCAGCAGCGGTCGCTCAGCTGTTCAGCGACATCGGCTTGTCTCCACCCGGAGGCAATCCAAACACCTTGCGCACCCCATTGAGAAACGCCCCATAAGGCCGGCCCAGAACCAGCATCATCAACGCCGCACCGAGCGTGCCGCGCACCAGCCCACTGCCCGATGCACCACTGAAGGCAATGATCGCTGCATAGATGGGCACCTGGAAACTGACGAGGGCGAGACTGTCCCATAGCAACCTGGAAACCCGCCCCTGACTGGCGCGCGTCATCACCCAATCCCGCCATAGACCGTAAGGTCTCGCGACCGGCACCATCAGCACTGCGCCCAGAAGGCGCGCATGAAGGACCTGATCCCACGCCATGCCGGCAATGAAACGTTCATTGACGATGCCGGTGATTGTGAAAAACACGATCAGCGCCGTTGTGTCTGCAAAAAACGCAGTCCGGCCCATTGACTGTCGCGAGCGTTGAAGCACATCACATCTCCTGTCCTGGCTTGAACAAACAAAGCGCTGGACCTTGATTCACGCACGACGCCAGCTCAGCCAACAGTGCCAACCTTCAGCCCGGTTACTCGGCCCACCATGATTCAGCTATTCGGCGGCGCATCTTCCCGATGTGACAGCGGCTGCACCGCCAGGTGCGGAGATTCACCGAAGAACTCGATCAGCAGTTCGGTGAGCACGCGTATTTTACGGGCGGGATGCGGACCCGGCGGGCGGAGGATGTAGGCCCCGGCCGGTGGTGGTGGATGGTTTGTCATGATCGGTACCAGTGCGCCGGATGCCACGTGTTCATGGGTGAGGCAGTCAGGCAGGTAGGCGACGCCGAGGCCAGCAATCGCAGCGGCAACAAGGGCGATGCCGTTGTCGGCCTTGAAGCGTCCTTGCGGACGAACCGTGATGATCTTGTCGCCGTCCATGAACTGCCAGGCTTCAGTGCCTTGCAGGAGCGCCTGATGGTCGACCAGGTCGTCCGGCGTCGCGGGGGTACCGTGCGCCTTGATGTAATCCGGGCTCGCGACAAGCTTGGTATAGACCGGGCCAATGCGCCTTGCGATCAGGTTGGAGTCCTTCAGATACCCCACGCGAATGGCGCAATCGTAGCCCTCGGTGATGAGGTCAACGAAGCGATCGCTGTAGCAAGTCTGCATATGCAACTGAGGGTGACGGCGTGCCATTTCCGCCAGCACCGGTGCGAAATGAGTCGGGCCAAACGACAGCGGGACGGCCACGCGCAGGCGGCCGCGAAGAGCGCCGGCAGGCAGGATCGTTTCCTTGGCGATGTCGATCTCGGTGCAGACTCTGGCGGCGTAGTCCCTGAATGTCGCGCCGGACTCAGTGAGTGCCGCGCCGCGAGTGGAGCGTGCCAGCAGTTGCACGCCGAGTTCGCTTTCAAGCCGAGCCAGGCGACGACTGACGATCGACTTCGATACGCCAAGACGCACTGCTGCCTGCGAAATGCCCCCGGCATCAGCCACCTCCACGAAGGTCTGTAGTTCTTCGATATCCATGCTTGCGTTCCCCGTCATGCGACACAGCACATCGCAGGATGCTACTACTGTGTCGAACATGGGAACAGCACAATGGATTTTCCAGGCACAGCATCCTCTACCCGTGCCCTGGAATCCATTACCCGCACGGGCTCAGGCCTTTTTACCAACGTGCACCCATAAAAAGGATTTGCCCATGGCAAGCGAGACTCTGCGCAACCCCCATACCGACCCACTACTGACCCCGGAAAACTCAGCGTTGATCATCATCGATTATCAGCCTGTTCAGGTTTCCTCGATCCGCTCGATGCCGCGTGACGAACTCGTCTTCAACATCACCAGCGTCGCCAGGGCGGCGGTCAACTACAACCTTCCGATCATCCATTCGACCGTCAATGTAGCGACCGGTCGCAACAAACCGCCGATCCAGGAACTGCAAGAGGTACTCGGCCACCTGCCGACCTATGACCGCACCTCGATCAACAGTTGGGAGGACATGGAATTCAAACAGGCGGTCAAGGCGCTTGGGCGTAGGAAACTCATCATGACGGCGCTCTGGACCGAGGCCTGCCTGACATTCCCGGTGCTCGACGCTATCCAGGAAGGCTATGAAGTGTATGTGCCGGTCGACGCGGTTGGCGGCACATCGCTCGCCGCACACGAGGCGGCGCTACGCAGAATGGAGCAGGCGGGCGCAAAGCTCATCAGTCGCGTGCAGATGTATTGCGAGCTGCAGCGCGACTGGGCGCGAGAAGTGACCGTGCCGGGCTTTATGGGCGTGTTCGAGAACTTCGACGGGTTCAACGCTGAAAAGGCTCTGGAGGAAGCGGGCAAGAAAACCTGATCAAAGGGCAGTTGATGATTGCGTGATGGCCCTGGCCTGATGTGGCGATCATCGGTCAACGCTTGCGTGTCCAGGTTTCAGCCGCAGAAGAAGCGCCAGCAAGTTAAATCAAATCAACTGAACCCGCGCTGGCATCATTGCGATCCAGCGCGTCAGCATCAGGGCCGCCTGGCAGTTCATTACCGCTTCACACACACAAACAACGCATTGCCGGTCACGCCCGCCCAGGGCGTGATCCGCTCATAGTCATGCTCGAACACCTGCACCTCAAAATACGGCTGTAACAGCCCCTGCAACTCCGCGAAACTCAGCGCCACCATGGTGTGCTCATCCTGCCAGGCCTGGGTCACCCCCGCCGTGGTCTTCTCGATACTCAGGCGCAGTGCCTGCTGCTCCCCTTCTCCGCGGTAATGCCAGCCGGAACCGAAGGTGAAATGACTGCCTTCAAACTCCACGCTATGGCGTACCAGCAAGCGGTTGTCGATATGCAGTTTGTCCACCGCGTTGAAGCAGAACACGCCGTTGTCGGCGAGTGCGCCGTGCACGCTGGCGAGGCAGGCACGCAGTTGGGCCAGCCCGGGGTTGTAGTGAGTCGAGTACAGGAAGCAGGTGATCAGGTCTTGCGGTTCGTCCACCTGGAAACCGGCCATGTCCTGGCGGCTGAACCCTGCCTCGGGGCAACGCAGTTGGGCGAGGTCCAGCATCGGTTGGCTGATGTCCAGGCCGGTGCTGCGGTAGCCGAAGTCGAGGAAGTGGCGCACATGGGGCCCGGTGCCACAGGCAAGGTCCAGATGGCGGCGCCCGTCATTGCCGAACAACTGGTGCAGCCGGCGCACGCTGTGGCTCTGCGCGCGGTAGTCGATGTCGGCGCACATCAGGTCGTAGTAGATGGACAGGTCGGTGTACAGCGCGTTGGAGGACATAAGTGGCCAGAGGGTTCGGCGGGAATTTCGCGCCGGCATGGTAACCCAGTCCCGGGTGTAAACCGCTACACTCGCCCCTCAACCATCCGCCAAGGAGGCAACCATGAGCGTTCGCGGTCCAGACCGACAGATCGACAATATCGAGTTCAACGTGGGCGATATCGCCCGCAGCAAAGCCTTCTACGGCGCGGTGTTCGGCTGGGCATTCGTCGACTACGGCCCCACCTACACCGAGTTCAGCGATGGCAGGCTGACCGGCGGGTTCACGACCGCAGAGCCCGTTCGACCGGGTGGCCCGCTGGTGATCCTGTACGCGGATGATCTTGAAGCCACGCAGCAGCGGCTCAAATCCGTCGGCGCCGTGATCAGCCGCGAGACCTTTTCGTTCCCCGGTGGCAGCAGGTTTCACTTCATTGACCCGGATGGTTATGAGCTGGCGGTGTGGACCGCTCAGCCGTAGCTGGCCGCAACACCGGGCGTGGAAGCGCAGTCGCGCTCCCACAGGCTGGCGAGCGCCGCTACTGCAACGGCACATAAATATCGGTCTGCCATTGATCCTGCGGTGTCTCGGGGAAAATGCTCAGGTATTCGAAAAACAACGGCTGGTCCCGAAGCTCCTCGCCGCTGCCAGGCAGCCAGTCGCGGTAGATCGGATAGATCGACTCTGCGATGTGATCCGGCGAACCCACGTGACGCACCACCACACAGCGCCCGCCGGGGATGACGCGTTCAGTGACGCCGAACTCATTCGCGGCCAGCGCCTGGTGAATCTCGCCGCAAATGGCAAACCGGAACTCATCGGCCGGGGTCGTATCAGGATTGTCGAAGGGAATACCGAAGCTGCGACTTGAAGCCACCGGCGACTGCCCGCTGTGCATGCGCCACGCAATGAACGTCTGCACGCTTTCATTCACGCGCCCTGGGGCGCCGCGGTGCTCGAATGCGGCCACCTTGACCGCAGGAAACTCCACAATCCGTACCTGCATGATGATGCTCCTGGAAAAGTAAGGGACGCTGAATACCGCGCGCCAGAGCTGCCAATCCGGTCGTTTCCGGAATGCGCTCGGCGCCATGCCGAACGCTCGCCTGAACGCCCTGGCAAAGGCTTCAGGACTTTCGAAGCCGGCCCCCAGCGCCGCCTCCAGCACCGAATAATCAGCGCGGGAAGACAAGTCATGTGCCGCGCGGCGCAGGCGCATCAGTTGCACATAGCGCGCAACCGGCATGCCCACGAACGCGGTGAATTGCCGATGGAAGTGAAACACCGAAAAATGCGCCACCCCGCTCAGCGTCTTCACCGACAAGTCACCTTCAAGATTCGCGTCGATATAGGCGAGTACGGCGTCGAAACGCTGTGTGTAGGCGGCGTTGCCTGGCAAGTCAGACACGGGTTGCAAGCTCCGGGATAGGCGTTGGACGATAGGATCAACTATACCGACAGCCTGCGCCTAGCCGTGCTTGCTGAGGTGGATGTGCCAGCACGGATTCACACAGGAAGCCTGGCAATCACCTTGATCTCGAACTGGTACCCATACAGCCAGGTAACCCCCACGCCAGTCAGCGTCGGGTGCGGCGCTTCGCCCCAGAACTCCGGCACCACCTTCCAGATCGTCTCGAACCTGGATTCGGGATCGACGATAAACACCGTCACATCGATCACATCGTCAAAGGTGCAGCCGGCAGACCCCAGGATCGCATTCAGGTTGTTGAACGCCAGACGGACCTGATCCTCCAGATCGGGCTCGGGCGGGCCGTCTGCATGGCTGCCGACCTGCCCCGACACGAATAAAAAGCCATTGGACTTAATGGCCGGTGAATAGCGATTGCGCTCATACAGCGCCTGGCGTCCAGGCGGAAAAACCACATTACGCTGCGTCATGGAAGCCTCCATCAAAGGGTCGAGATTGACCCGCAATTAACGATGGGCAGACTCTAGGGGCTTGTGCCAGGGCGATAAACCAGCAACCTTGGCCAGCACTGTTTGTGAAACCCAAACAATCGATCGCCGAGGCCTTAATGGACCGTTTTGATGCAATGCAGGCATTTGCTCGCGTGGTGGAGGCCGGCAGCTTCACCAAGGCCGCCGAGACCCTGCACATGAGCAAGACCACCGTGACGCAACTGGTGCAGCAGTTGGAGGCACGCCTGCGGGTCAAATTGCTTAACCGCACCACGCGCAAAGTCAACGTCACAGCCGACGGCGCCGTGTACTACGAACGCGTGCTGCAGCTGCTGGCCGATATGGACGACGCCGAGACCAGCCTGTCCGGCGCGGCAACCCTGCCCAGGGGCCGCCTGCGCGTGGACGTGCCGAGCCCACTGGCCAGCATGATCCTCGTCCCCGCGTTGCCTGGGTTTTACGCCCGCTACCCGGACATCCAGATCGACATGGGCGTCAGCGACCGTATCGTCGACATGATCGATGAGAACGTCGATTGCGTGGTGCGTGGCGGTGAACTCACCGACCAATCCCTGATGGCCCGACGTGTAGGCGACCTGGCGCTCGGCGTGTTTGCCGCGCCGAGCTACCTGGCACGCGTAGGTACGCCCGCCCACCCACGGGAACTGGAAGACGCCAACCATCGTATCGTCGGCTTCCTGTGGGCCCGCACCGGCAAGCCCTTGCCCTATGCCATGGGCAAGCACCAGGAAAGTCTCCAGATCAAGGGCCGCTACGCCCTGGCGGTCGATGATGGCAATGCCTACCTTGCTGCCGGCCTGGCGGGCCTTGGCGTGCTGTGGTTGCCCAGCTACATGTCGAAAGCCTTCGAGGACCGGGGCGAATTAGTGCCCTTGTTCAAGGACTGGCACCTTGATCCGATGCCGCTTTACGTGGCCTTTCCGCCGAACCGGCATATCAGCCTCAAGCTGCGTGTGTTTATCGAATGGGTGGCTGAGTTGCTGGCCGTGCATGCGCCTGTCAGTGGGCGACAGGATGGGTGCTGATGGACTCGCGTACGGGTTCGCTGATCGATGAAATGCAGCCGGAACAACCAACCTCTACTGCCCTTCAAGGCTTCTCTTCAGTCGGCGCAGATGACTACTGACGATCACTTTATGGGCGAGCCCTACCGGTAACATGTAGATGCGTCCATAGAGGTTATGCGTGACGACCGATGATGTGATGGTGAGCACACGATCTGTTATCGAAAGGCAGATCATGACATCCAGATGCCTGTCACGCTCGGTAAGAACCAGGATATTGGAGGCGCTGTGCTCCACCAGAAAGAAATCCAGGTGTTCGCCTGCGTGTACCGTTTTTCGCGCAACGCCCGAGAACCCGCCGATTCGCCTCACACCGAATAACGAAGAAATTGCGTCCCTTATTCGGAAAGCCAGCCGCATGGCCAGCCCCGGCTCAGCCGTTGTGATGTTCCACGCGTCAAGCATGGTGATTTCAACGGGGAGCTGAACCGACCTAATGTGGTAGTAATCGAGCTCCGACAGTGCACGCAACGTGTGAGCTGGTGATGTGATAGGCAATTTTCATCCCGTCCAGTGGGCCAGTTTTCATTCCCGATAACATCCGAGGCTGAGTGTTATGCGGCTATGTTACGTCAATGTACAGCCGCCATGAACGTCCCCTCCCTGTCCCTTCCCCCGTGTATCGCAAGTGGGCGAACATATCCCCGCCATAGTATGGTTGCGGCCCCCAACCCTCACAGGATATGAAGGTTACCCATGCGTTTACTGTTTCCCCTGGCCGTCAGCTTGACGCTGATCGGCTGCGCCACCACCAAGACCGACGTTCGCAACGAAGCACAAATCAGTCGATATGACCCGGCCAATACGGCGCGTGTCCGCCTGATCACCGGTGACACCACCCACGCAGGCTTTATCAGTGGCCAGACCTGCGAGATGTTCTACAACGAGTCCCTGCTGACCAAAACCCCTGAAGAAGCCGGATGGCAAACAGCCCATGTCGACTCGGCGGGACTCTACCCTTTCCGGGCGACAGACCGCCAGAACAGCGTGATTGGCATGCCTGCCAGCAAGGCGAGCAAAGCCATCAATCAATCGCCCAAGGTGTTTGACGAACATGTCATCCCGGCCGGTAAACCGTTTATTGCAGGGTTCGCCATGGGGGGATCGCAACTCTCCTGCTTTCCCGCGCCTGTCACGCTCATCCCCGAGCCCGGTAAAGACTATGAAATGGAACTTCAAATGATGAAAATCAGCACGTTCAAGGCCGGCTGCGTGATTGCCGTTCGCCAACTCTCCACTCAGGCCGACACCACCGTAGAAACGCCGCTGAAACCCCAGGTGTGTGCCAAAACGCCGTCGGGCTGGTACACCGTGACCCCAGCGTCCTTGCCTTGATCGTCCCGGGACAGTTGTTGAACGGCAGTTGTGCTTGACTCAATGGTTTTCCTCACACTCATACAGGGACAGACATGGGCATTTTGGATCGGTTGTTTGGTGGACGCTTTACCATGCCGCCTCCCGAGGAAACCAACCTCAGCGCTTCAGCGATCATGAAAGAGCTACGGCCCGAGCGCAGCGACCCCACCCAGAAAAAAGCCCTCGAAGCCTTTGCCCAGGCGCTGGTGGCGACCACTGCGGAAAAAGAAGGCGCCAGACTTGTCCGCCGCGTTATGCGCAGATACGCGATGGGAGATGACCCCTGCAGTGCCCTCACCGAAGGTTTCCTGAATGACGCCAAGGGGCAAAAACTTGAACACCTTGTACTCCTCAGCGTGGATTGGAAGGGCTATGACGTGTTTGAGTATCAAGCGCCCTTTCTGGTCAGCGCCAGTGGCTTGAAGGCGCCCTACGCCTATGTACGGGAAGACGCTACCTCCATGCCACAGGTTCTCGATAACTTCGATCAGTGGCTCGCCCGGTTCGGTAAACGGTTTCTTCACCTGGACTCCGGAGGTGAAAATTACGACGGTTTCATTGTTGACGCGGATCGACTGGAAGACGTTATCGAGCTGGCTGGACGAGCGGGAATCCACGTGCGTCTTGAGAGCTTCTGACTCTGCGGCGGGGTGAGGGGCTTCTGCAAAACCTGTTCAATCAAGCCCTCGCCCGAGGAATGTCCCTGCCCCGGCCGCTATCCGATCAGGTTTTCCCTTTCCCGGTCATTGCGGCCTTGGACCTGGAGCCCTGATCCCCCCTCGGGCGTTCAGCCCGCTGTTTTTGCTCCTGCTTGAATTGCTGCTGCCAGCGCACCAGCGCCTCAGCCCCGTCCGATGCCTGCACGGCCCATGGCGTCGACGCGATCATGCCGAAAAGCGTCCAGATAAGGAGTTGCTTCATTTCATCTCACCTTGGTTGTTTGAACTGGAATGGATGCGGATATCCGCGTTGGTAATGCTTGAATAGGTGTCGAGCAGCCCGGCTAACTCCTGGTAGCCAGCCGCCAGAGCGTGAGCCCCCAGCCGGGTCAATGATCTCGACGTCCGACGTGCCTGAGCCGCGCTGATCGCGGGAGTGGAGGCATACCGTGAAATACGCTGTTCGCCCCTTTGCGCGCACGTGGCGATCGCCGAGTCAGGTTCCAGCTCCCGTGTCTGGCGTTGTAAAGTCAACAGCCGGCGACTCAATTGAAGGGACACAGAGCCGGCGCCGCCCGCCGGTTGGTGACCAGCGCCCAAGAGTGCCTGCAAGGCGACCAATCGGTGCTGTTGCCGGGCCTGCCACTTGAGCAGGTCCATGCGGCGCCCGTGCCGGAGTAAGCGCCGGGTGTCCCTGTGCAGCGCCTGGGTGAGGACGTGTACATGGCGGGCGGATTTCCCCGGCAGTAGCTGGAAGGCCAGCAGGCAGATGGCAAGCGCTGCCAGCCAGGCGAGCGCTTGATTGGCGAAGTCCGTGAAGTCGTACTGGGCCGTGCCGCCGGTGCCGACGAGGGTGTTGAACGCGATCAGGTAGGCAATGCCCTGCAAGGCGTGGCGCGGCCGGGTGGTGGCATGAATGCCGACGGTCCAGAAGGCGATCAGCACGATGCTGAGCAACGCGAACCCGCTGATGTGCGGCAACACCAGGAACTTGCACGCCGCTGCCGTTACGATGCCGTAGAGCGTCCCCTCGAAGAAGCGGACGATGCCTTGAGCGGGCGCCGGGCTGGTGGCCAGCAAGGTGCAGCACGGGCCCAACACCGCCAGCAAGGTTGGCCCCTGGTCCCAGGCGGTCAGGTACCAGACCGCAGCGGTTGCAAGCGTGGCCACCAGGGCGCGTAGACCGTTGCGCAGCGCGTCGCCGTAATGGCGGTGGAACCCCACGGCGCGGGCCGGCGTCCGGGGCGCGCGTTCAAGGCAAGCAAAGCTCAGCAAGGCGCTGGACAGGTCTGCCAATTGTTCACTCAAGCACTGCTGGCTTTGACAGTTTTCATGCGCCTGGGCGAGGCAGTGCTGCATCTCCCGGACATGCTCGGCTGCCGCGGAAAAACCCGGCTTTGCTTCGGCCAGCTGTTGCAGCTGCGCGCCCATCCGAACGAGGGAAGGCAAGCCACTGCGGTTGAGCGGTGACTCGTCCAGGATCACCCCATGCACATACGCAAGCCCTGCCTGCAGGGTCGCAAGCCTGGAACGGATCAGGCGGGACTCACCTCGGCCGATCCCGAGAAGCTCGTCCACCTTACCCACATCGATGGCGAGCTGGCCCTGCACACTAGCCAGTTGCGCGCCCTGCTCCCCCTCCATTCGCAAGGCCAGCAATCCCAAGGTACGGGCGGCGATGTCCTCAAGCGCCTTGTTCAGTTTGGACTCGACGGTCTTGCGGCTGAACAGCGTCGCCACCAGACTCAGGCTCAACACCCCGAGGACCACGGCCGTGCCCCGCGCCACGATATGCTCGAAACCTTGCTGCGGGGCGATAATGGCCGGGCCCAGGGCAAGGCAAACCGTATAGCCTGCGACCACTGCCGCCGTGGCCTGGTAGTGCCGAAGCACGGTCATGGCACCGACACAAAGGCCGAGCCACACCCCGATCCCGAGGATGAACAGCAGCATTTTTTGCGCGAACAGGCCGGTCAGGACCAGGGCGGCGAGCAACCCCACCAGGGTTCCCAGTACGCGATTGAAGCCCTTGCCGACCACCGCGCCCTGCAGCGGATGGATCAGCAGCAACACGGTCGAAGCCGCCGAGAACGGCGCCTCCAGGTGCAATTGGAAGCCCAGCCACAGGGCCAATGTGGCCGCCGCAAGACTGCGCAGCACATACCCCGAGGTCTCGGGCGACCATGCCCCGAGCATTCGCAGTGCGCGGACCATCACATGAAATCCTGCAGCCACTGGGTAAGCCGCCAATGGGGGGCGGCCCCCGCCTCGGCGACCTCGATACTCGCAGTCATCCCCGCCGCCAGCTCCACGCCCGGTGGCACCTTGTCCAGCTCAATCCGAACCGGCACACGCTGGGCCAGGCGTATCCAGCTGAACGTAGGAGCCACCTGGGGCAAGCCACTGTTACTGTGCAGCTCGTTGCCGTCGGCAATACCTCTGCCGAGACTCGCCACATGCCCTTCAAGCAGCGGCGCAAAGCCCATGAGCTTGATGGACGCTGCGGCCCCCACGCGAACACCGGGCAGCTTGGTCTCCTCGAAGTAACCGGTGACCCAGAAGCTATGGCTGTCGACCACATAGATATTGGTATCGCCCGCCGCCGCGTAGTCACCCGGCTGCAGCCGCAGCTGGGTCACATACCCGTCGACCGGTGAACGAACCGTCGTGCGCTGCAGATCCAGCTGCGCGTGGGCCAACTGGCTCTGGGCCGCGTCCACCCGCGCCCTGGCCACCGCCAGGTCCCGGGCCGCATTGTCGGTCTCCTCCCGCGCAATGGCATCGCCGAGTTGCTGGCGACGGCTGAGCTGTGAGCGGCGCTGTTCGAACACGCTGCGCGCCTCGGCAAGCTCGGCCGTTCGCTGTTGCCGGGCCAGCAGATAGGCGCTGCGGTCGATCTGATACAACAACGCGCCCTTGGCGACCCACTGGTTGTCCTCGACCAGCAGTTGTTCAACCTGGCCGGACACTTCGGGGGCAATGCGGATGACTTGCGCGCTGACCCGCCCGTCCCGTGTCCAGGGGGCCAGCTCATAGGCGCGCCACAACTGCGTACACAACAGCAGCGCGGTCAAGCCGAGCATCAGGGTGACGAGGGTCTTGAGCAGGTGTTTGATCGTCATCGCCCGCGCCTCAAAACTTCAGCACGAGGATCGAGAGAACGATCAACGACATGCAGAAACGCGCCATGCTCGGGTGCCAGGCCCAGTCCAGCCAGGGCCGCACGATCCGCTCCAGCAGTGCGTAAACCACGGCGGTAACGCCCAGGTAGAGCAAGAAAGGCGGCAGGTAGAGGTGGGCAATCGTGATTTCGCTCAGCATCGTTGAATCTCGCAGTCGGCAATGGCCTTGCTGACGATGGTAGGGACTGCAAGGCCGTGCCGATATTGAGTATGCTGCCAAGATATAATCAAATTCAGACAATCGAGGTGCGCGACGTGGACGAGACACATCTCTACGGGGTGGATCAATTCGAACTGGACAGTTTCGACCAACCCGCAGTGGCGTTGATGCTGGGAAGCCAGCGAAACGACACCGAATTCCCCGTCCATACGCACCGCAAAGGCCAACTGGTGGTGGCGTATCACGGCGGCATCGTGTGCACCGTAGAGGATGGCGTGTGGATGGTGCCATCGGGGTTCGGCGTATGGATTCCGGGCGGTATTGCCCACAGCAACCGGGTGACCGCCAACGGCAAGATCGGCTATCTGTTCGTAGAGCCCGGTGCCGCAGCATTACCGCACACATGCTGCACGCTGGTGCTGTCACCGCTGGTCCTGGAATTGATCCTGCACTTGAGCGCCCAAGCCCAGGACTATCCGCCGGCGTCTGCCAATGCACGCGTGGCGAGCGTGCTCCTCGAACAGTTGGAACTGGCCCCCTCGGAACAGCTGTACCTGCCGCTTCCGGCCACAACGCAGCTGCGTTTCATCGCACGGGGGTTGGCCCAGGACCCGTCAAATCGCTGCACCATGGCCCAATGGGCACGCCAGGTCGCCATGAGCGAGCGCTCCCTGGCGCGCTTGGTTAAAAGCGAAACTGGGCTAACCTTTGGCCAATGGCGCAAGCAATGGCAAATCATCGTGGCCTTGCAGAGCCTGGCGGAGGGCGAATCCGTGCAACGCACCGCCGAAGCCCTCGGGTACGAGTCGGTCAGTTCGTTCATCAGCATGTTTCGCAAGACACTGGGCTCGCCGCCAGCGCGGTACATGCGGCGGACCGCAACACGTTAGCGGGGATCCGGCTGGCTGATGAAGCTTTACCCGTCGAACGGCCTAAATTTGCAGAATGACGTGCCGATAGGCTGGATATAACCCAAGGAGGCGGTTTCCCATGTTCAATACAAAAGCCAAGAACCAGCTTCACGCCCAGGCAGCCGAGCTGTTGGAACTGCGCCAACTGCGCGATGGCCTGAACCGTGAAATGCTGACGTTGAGCATCGACTCGACATTCAAGATCACCGCATGCAACGACAACTTTGCCAAGTCGTTGGGCTGCACCCCGGAGCAACTTCGAGGCCGTGCCATGGCCGAGATCGTGCCGCAGTACGTCTCCAAGCTGCCCTGCTTTCATAATTTCCGAGCGGCGGTCGCCGCAGGCAAGTCCATTACCGACGATTACCGCTACCTGCATGCCGACGGCTCATTGATATGGCTGCATGCACATTGGCAGCCGATCACGGATGCGAGCGGCCAGCTGAGTCATGTCACCTGCTATGCAACGAACATTACCGCCCGGGTAGAAAAAGCCTCGGAAAACACCTCTTTCATCCAGGCATTGCTGCGCTCGACGGCGGTGATCGAGTTCGACCTCTCCGGGCATGTCATCACCGCCAATGAACAGTTCCTGCACGCCATGGGCTACAGCCTGGAACAAGCCAAAGGCAGCCACCACCGGATTTTCTGCAAGCCGGAGGAAACCTCGTCGCAGCACTACAAGGATTTCTGGGCAACCCTGAACAGGGGCGAGTTTGTAGCCGGCCGATTTGAACGCGTTGACAGCCGCGGCCAGACCGTGTGGCTGGAAGCAACCTACAACCCGGTGTACGACACTGAAGGCGCACTGTGCAAGGTGGTCAAGTTCGCCACGGTGGTCTCCGACCAGGTTGCCCGGGAACAGGAAGTCAGTGGCGCGGCGCAAACCGCATTTGAAATTTCCCGGCAGACCGATGTCAGTGCCGAGCGCGGAGCCGTCGTGGTCAACGACACGATGCATACCATGCATAAAATCGCCGCTGATATGCAGGCGGCTGCCGGCGGAGTCGAAGCCCTCGGAAAACAGTCACTGCTGATCAGTTCGATCATTCAGACCATCAGCAGCATTGCCCAGCAAACCAATCTGCTGGCATTGAATGCCGCGATTGAAGCCGCCCGTGCAGGCGAGCAAGGTCGCGGCTTTGCGGTGGTGGCTGATGAAGTGCGACAACTGGCCGGGCGCACCAGCACGGCGACGGAAGAAATCGCCTCGGTGGTGCTGCAGAACCAGAAACTGGTGGATGAGACCGTCGCCGAAATGGCCAACAGCAAATCCCAGGCAGAGCAAGGTCTTGAACTCGCCACGCAGGCAGGCCAGGTCATTGTGGAAATTCAGGATGGCGCCAAGCGGGTGGTCGACGCGGTGGGCAGGTTTGCGAATCAGGTGGCTTAGCCGGAGCAGTCACAGGGCCGCCTGTGCATGAGGCGGCGAACTGCACGCCGGACATGGGAAACAAGCCGCACATTGTCCAACCACCTCCACTCCCCTTATCCTCGACGCTCCCCGTCCGTCCAAAACCGGAGCCGCCATGGACCTCGCCACCCTCGCCCTGTTCCTCCCCGCCTGCTTCGCCCTGAACATGGCGCCCGGCCCCAATAACTTGTTGTCCGTGAGCAACTCCACCCGCTACGGCTACCGCACCTCGTGCCTGGCCGGTATCGGCCGTCTGCTGGCGTTCGCCGGGATGATCGCCCTCGCCTCCGCAGGCTTGGCGGTGGTGCTGCAGACGTCGGAGTTGTTGTTCTACGCGATCAAGATTGTGGGCGCGGCGTATCTGTTTTATCTGGCATTTCAGCTGTGGCGGGCTGATCCGCAGGCTGAGGCGCAATCGGCAGGCGCGAAGGTGGGTTTGTGGGCACTGGCGCGACAGGAGTTCCTGGTGGCGGCGGGCAACCCCAAGGCGATCCTGATCTTCACCGCGTTCCTCCCGCAATTCGTGGTCCCCGGCCAACCCATCACCCCGCAATTCGCCGTACTGGGCGCGCTGTTCCTGGTGTTGGAATGGATCGCCATCAGCCTCTACGCCTATATGGGCCTGCACATGCGCCGCTGGTTTGCCGAGCCGCGTGGCAAGCGGATATTCAACCGCTGCTGTGCGGGGTTGTTGTCAGCGGCGGCGACGGTGTTGTTGACCGCACGTAGGGCTTGAGGAAAAAAACATGACCCGCAACCAACTTGCCGACCTTTACCTCGGCTACATCGACTGCCTGAACCGGCAGGATTGGAACCGCCTGGGCGACTTCGTCCACCCTGAGGTGGCCTATAACGCCAAGGTGGTCGGCCTGGAGGGCTACCGCGCCATGCTGGAGCGCGACTTCCGCGAGATCCCCGACCTGGTGTTCCACATCCAGTTGCTGATCGCCGACCCGCCCACCGTCGCCTGCCGGCTGAACTTCAATGTCACGCCCCGGGGCGAGTTTTTCGGGCTGGCGATCAATGGTCGCCAGGTGGCGTTCTCGGAGAACGTTTTCTACACGTTCGTCGACGGCAAAATCGCCCAGGTCTGGTCGGTGATCGACAAGGCGGCGATCGAACGGCAGTTGGCCGTCTAAACTCCATGGACCCATTGTCCGTGGAGACCGATCATGAAACGCAAGAACACCCTCTGCCTCTGGTACAACGACACCGCCGAGGAGGCTGCGCGCTTCTACGCCAGCACCTTCCCCGACAGTACGCTCGACGCCGTGCACCTGGCCCCCGGTGACTACCCGTCCGGCAAACAGGGCGATGTGCTCACGGTGGAATTCACCGTGATGGGCATCCCGTGCATTGGCCTCAATGGCGGCCCGATATTCCCCCACAGCGAAGCGTTTTCCTTCCAGGTCGCCACCGATGACCAGGCCGAAACCGATCGCTACTGGAACGCCATTATCGACAACGGCGGCCAGGCCAGCGCCTGCGGTTGGTGCAAGGATAAATGGGGATTGTCGTGGCAGATCACGCCTCGGGTGTTGACGGACGCGGTGGCACACGCTGATCCGGCCATTGCCAAGCGTGCATTCGACGCGATGATGACCATGACCAAGATCGACATTGCGGCGATAGAAGCCGCGATAAAGGGCTGACCGACTACGCCTACGTTTACGAAGCGAGCACAGACAAGAATGACGTTTTCCACTTCGATGCACACAGCGACACCCAAGAGTACCCAACCATGAGCGACGGCGTGCGTATCAGCCCACGGACCATCCCCGTGCCCTCTTCGATCAGCCCCGAAGCCCAGGCGATGCTCAAGCGCATGGTGGGTGAAGATGGCGTACCGTTGAACGCTCTGCACGTCATGCCGGCGCCTGACGACCACGACGGCTGGCGCCGCATGCAGGCCACCGTTGCCGAGCACTTCGCCGTAGCCACCGCCGGCCAGGCGGCCTCACTGCGCGCGAGCCTGCATACCCTCCGTGTAGAAAACGCGACCGTGCATGTGGCGACGCCGTCGGATCACACCGGCGACGCCTACATTGACCTGCATGGCGGTGCCCTGGTATTCGGCGGTGGCGAAAACTGTCGCGTCGCGGCCGGGAGGCAGGCCGACCTGCACAACATGGTCTGCTACGGCGTGGACTACCGCATGCCACCCGATCATCCCTACCCGGCGGCACTGGATGACTGCATGGCCACCTACCGCCATGTGCTCAAGCATCACGCCCCAGACCGTATCGTGATCGGTGGCCGCTCGGCGGGCGGCAACCTCGCAGCGGCCCTGGTATTGCGTGCCCGCGACGAAGGGTTGCCCTTGCCGGCGGCGCTGGTGTTGTTGTCGCCGGAAGTGGACCTGACCGAATCGGGCGACAGTTTTCACGTCAACCGCACGGTAGACGTGGTGCTGCCCAACCCGCTAATGGGCACCAACCTGCTGTATGCCGCCGGCGCGGACCTGGCCCACCCGTACCTGTCGCCGCTGTTCGGCGATTTCAGTCGGGGCTTCCCGCCCACTTTCCTGCAAAGCGGCACGCGGGATCTGTTCCTGTCCAACACCGTGCGCCTGCACCGGGCCTTGCGCCAGGCGCGGGTGCCGGCGCAATTGCACGTGTTCGAAGCGATGCCCCATGGCGGTTTCATGGGCGCGCCGGAAGATGCAGAGCTTGCACAGGAAATCCGCGCATTTGTGCGTGAACACCTGCAACGCGCTTGACACATTTACTGACATCCCCTGAAGATGGAAGCCTCATTCAGGGTGTGTCAGTTATGTCCGCAACCTCACTCGTTAACCGTACCGTCATTGGCTTGATTGCCAAGGCGCAAGGTTGCGTTGCGCACGCCCTCAAATCGAAGAAACAGTCGCTCATGTGACCGGGGCGCGCTGTCCCGTCAGATGAGCTGACAGGACATTGAGCGCGGACTCCCTCCCCCTTGCACAATTGCCCATGCCCTTCTGACGGTGACTCAAGCGGTCAATCATCAGGAGAAAGTGCATGTCATCGTTTCAAGGTATCTGGGTTCCCGTGGTCACGCCGTTCCAGGATGGCGCCATCGACTTTGTCGGCCTGCACCGCCTGGTCAGCCACCTGCTGGGCAAGCACGTGGCCGGGATCATGGTGTGCACCACCACGGGCGAAGCTGCATCGCTCAGCCGCCAGGAACAACTGACCGTGCTGGATGCGGTATTGCAACAGGTGCCCGCCCACCGCGTGGTGATGGGCCTGGCGGGCAACAACCAGATTGAGCTGCTGCAATTCCAGGCCGAGATCCTCAAGCGCCCGCTGGCGGGTTTGCTGGTGCCGGCGCCGAGTTACATCCGCCCTTCCCAGGCCGGCCTTGAAGCGTTCTTTCGCACGGTGGCCGATGCGTCCAGCGTGCCGATCATTCTCTACGACATTCCCTACCGTACCGGCGTGACCTTCGAGCAGGCGACCTTGCTGAACATCGTCGCGCACCCGCAGATCGTGGCGATCAAGGACTGCGGCGGCAACCTGGGCAATACCCTGGCGGTGTTGGCCAGCGGTGAGGCCGATGTGTTGTGTGGCGAGGACCTGCAGATCTTCAATGCGCTGTGCCTGGGTGCCAGCGGTGCGATTGCCGCGTCGGCCCATGTGCGCACCGAACAGTTTGTGGCGCTGTGGCAACAGGTACGGGACAACCAGTTGGCTGAGGCGCGGGCGACGTTCCTTGGCTTGGTGCCGTTGATCAACACACTGTTCATGGAGCCCAACCCGGCGCCGGTGAAAGCCGCACTGGCGCTGGAGGGCTTGATCGACAGTGAGTTGCGGGCGCCGATGCAGCGGGCAACCGAGGCGGTCATCGCAAAGCTGCAAAGGCTTTCACGCCAGGCCCAGTAACCTGTGGTGAGCGGGCTTGCCCCGCGTTGGGCTGCGAAGCAGACCCAAAACCAGGCGCTGTGGTTTACCTGACAGAACACAGGCATCCTGATTGGGGCTGCTTCGCAGCCCAGCGCGGGGCAAGCCCGCTCACCACAGCAAGCCCGCTCACCAAAATAAGCTTGCGCAGGCTCACCCGATAACCCATTCGAGATTGCACCTCCACACCCCACGTGATCTGAGGACTACTCGTAACCTGTGGTGAGCGGGCTTGCCCCGCGTTGGGCTGCGAAGCAGACCCAAAACCAGGCGCTGCGGTTTACCTGACAGAACACAGGGAGCCTGATTGGGGCTGCTGCGCAGCCCAGCGCGGGGCAAGCCCGCTCACCACAACAAGCCCGCTCACCACAATAAGCGTGCGCAGGCTCACCCAATAACGCATTCGAGAGTGCACCTCCACACCCCACGTGATCTGAGGACTACTCGTAACCTGTGGTGAGCGGGCTTGCCCCGCGTTGGGCTGCGAAGCAGACCCAAAACCAGGCGCTGCGGTTTACCTGACAGAACACAGAGATCCTGATTGGGGCTGCTTCGCAGCCCGGCGCGGGGCAAGCCCGCTCACCACAGCAAGCCCGCTCACCACAGAAGCTCAGGGCATCAGGAAATCTGCCCCCCCACCTGCCGGGCCGTATGCAACCGGTGCAACGTGATCTCGCGCACCGCCTGCTTGCTCAGTTCGATATGCCGCTGCAGCAGGTGCTGCGCCTGGTCAGCCTGGCGTTGCACGATGGCCGAGAGCAGTTGCCCATGCTCTTCGTACGTCGCCGCAATGCGGGGCGCCTGGGTAAAGTCGAGCCGCCGGATGATGCGGATCTGCTCGGTGATGGCGTAGTGCATGCGCGCCATTTCACGGTTGCCGGTGGCTTCCACCAACGCGCAATGAAAACGCTCATCCAGCGCCGATACGGCCTGGGCGTCCTCCAGGCGCTCGCCCTCCTGCACCTGCCAGGTGGCCTGCAACGCTTGCAGCATCGGGTTCGGTTCGTCCATCGCACATAACCGGCCGACAGCCGCCAGTTCCAATACGATGCGCACGTCGTAGAGCTCTTCGAAGTAGGCGAAATCGAACGGTTTCACCTGCCAGCCGCTGCGAAAATACACCTCGAGATACCCTTCCCGTTCCAAGCGATACAGCGCCTGACGCACCGGCGTGCGGCTGGCGTGCATGCGTTCGGCCACCTCGCCTTCGCTGAAACGATCGCCCGGCAGCAGTCGGAAGTCGAAAATATCCGCCTTGAGCTGCGCGTAGATCTGCTCGGCCAGGCTGTCGGGGCGTGTCTTGGCCCCCATGCTTAACCGCGACTCGCAATAAAGGCGCGCCAGCCACCGAACTCGGTGATGTCGAGGGCGTCGGCCAGGGCCCAGGGCTCGCAGATGAAGCCTTTGACGCTGCGCCCATCGGCCAGCAGCAGGTTGCCGATCCCCAGCGGCGCGGGGATCTCGGCGACGAACTCGCCAAAGCGTGCGAGGGGCATGTCCCATAGCTCGACGATGATCGCCCGACCGCTGTCCGCCTTGGCCAGCCCGGGCTTGGGCGGCACCGTGCCCGGCAGCGCGTACAGGCGGTAGGTGTCGGCCGTCAGGGTTTGCTCCACCAGCACCGCGTTGCGCGTCGTCAGCTGGACGTTCAGCGGCATGCCGGTGAGGTGCGCGCCCACCACCGCCACGCGCACGCAGCCGGGGGCTTGGGCGGGTGCGGACGGTGCCGGCAGATAGCGCTGGGTGGCACCTAAAGGCAGCTCCAGGCTGGATTGCCAGCGCTTGCCCAGGTGCGCCAGCGCCGTGTCATGCCAGGCCGGTGCGAGCAAGGTAATGCCGCTGGGCAAGCCATCGGCGCGGATACCGGCCGGCAGCGCCAGGGCCGAGAGGTCGGCCAGGTTGGTGAAGTTGGTGTAGTAGCCGAACTGCGAGTTGTAGCGCACCGGCTCCTCCGCCATCTCGGCCATGGTGCGCAGGGTTGGCGAAGTCGGCACCAGCAAGGCATCGAAACCGGCCAGGCTGTCATTGATGCGGCGGCTCAGTTCAGCCCGCAGGTATTCGGCTTTGTAGGCGTCGCAGGCGCTGTACTGGCGGCCATTTTCGACAATGCCGCGCACCACCGGGTTGATTGCCTCGGGCTGGTTTTCGAGCATGCTTTCCAGGGCCACGGTGCGTTCGGCAACCCAAGGGCCGAAGTACAGCTGGTCCGCCAGTTCCTTGAACGCAGTGAAATCCACCGGGGTGATCACCGCGCCCAGCGCCTTGAAGTGTTCGACCGCGTGTTCGAACACGGCCTGGTTCTGGGTATCGCCGAAAAACTCCAGGGCCGCCGGGATGGCCAGCTTGATCGAAGCGCCCACCGCCACTGGCGCCGTGTTGGGGTTGGCGCGGGAATAGGCGTCGCTGGCGTCGTATCCCGCCGCAACGTGCGCCACGGTCTCGGCATCTTCCACGGTCAACGCAAACACCGAGACGCAATCCACCGTGCGGCAAGCCGGCACCAGGCCGGTATTGGACAAACGCCCCTTGGTCGGCTTCAAGCCGACGATATTGTTGAACCCCGCCGGTACACGCCCGGAGCCTGCCGTGTCGGTGCCCAGGGAAAACGCCACCAGCCCACGGGCGACCACCGACGCAGAACCGGAGCTGGAGCCGCCGCTGACGTAATCGCCATTGAAACTGTTGCCCACCGCGCCATACGGCGAGCGGGTGCCCACCAGGCCGGTGGCGAACTGATCGAGGTTGGTCTTGCCCATCAGGATTGCGCCGGCGGCGCGCAGCTTCTGCACGACCGAGGCATCCCGGGTCGCGCGGTAGGCAAATTCGGGGCAGGCGGCAGTGGTGTACCAGCCGGCCGCATCGATGTTGTCCTTGATCGCAAACGGCACGCCATACAACGGCAGCCGGGTCATATCGCCGCCCTGGGCTGCCAATCGTTCGCTCAACTGCGCCAGTTGCTCGGCCAATGACGACGGCTGGGCGCGGGCGATCCAGGCGCTGTCCTCGGCGGGGTATTGCGCGGCCAGGGTGAGCAAAATGTCCGGCGTGATCGTGCCGTTGCGGTAAGCGGCCTGCCATTCACCGAGGGTCCAGCCAACAACGTTGTGCATGGGAAACTCCATCTTGTATCCAAGTTTGGATTTATCTAAAGCAAAGCCCACGCCAGGTCACTCTGCCAATGAATACAAGGGTATCGCCGCAAAACATGCGCGTAGATGGCGCACCCGGGCATCGCCCATGCGCCAAAAAAAGTCATTCAATCGACCCCTCGGTTGCGACCGACCCAATACCGACCTACTGTTCCAGACCATGCTCTGCGATTTGCTGTCCCCCACCCTAAGCCCCCAGGTGACGACATGCCCACACTACCCCGCCCTGCCGTACTCGAGCTGATCGGCAACACGCCGCTGGTTCGGGTCAGCCGTTTCGATACCGGCCCCTGCACGCTGTTCCTCAAGCTTGAATCCCAGAACCCCGGCGGTTCCATAAAGGACCGCATCGGCCTGGCCATGATCGACGCCGCCGAACGCGACGGCCGCCTGCGCCCCGGCGGCACAATCATTGAAGCCACCGCCGGCAACACCGGCCTGGGCCTGGCGCTGGTGGGCCGGGCGAAAGGTTATCGGGTGGTGCTGGTGGTGCCCGACAAGATGTCCACGGAAAAAGTGCTGCACCTCAAGGCCATGGGCGCCGAGGTGCATATCACCCGCTCCGATGTGGGCAAGGGCCATCCCGAGTATTACCAGGACATGGCCGCGCGGCTGGCCAAGGAGATTGACGGCTGTTTCTTCGCCGACCAATTCAACAACCCGGCCAACCCCCTGGCCCACGAGACCAGCACCGCGCCGGAGATCTGGGCCCAGACCCAACACGATGTAGACGCGATTGTGGTGGGCGTCGGCTCGGCCGGCACCCTCACCGGCCTGACGCGCTTCTTCAAACGGGTGCAGCCCGAGCTGGAAATGGTCCTCGCCGACCCGGTGGGTTCGGTGATGGCCGAATACAGCCGCAGCGGCAAGCTGGAAACACCCGGCTCGTGGGCGGTGGAAGGCATCGGCGAGGACTTCATCCCGTCGATTGCCGACCTGTCCAGCGTACGCCACGCCTACTCCATCAGCGATGAAGACAGCTTCGACCACGCCCGCCAGCTGCTCAAGGCCGAGGGCATTCTCGGCGGTTCATCCACCGGCACCCTGTTCGCGGCCGCGCTGCGGTATTGCCGCGAACAAACGGTGCCCAAGCGCGTGGTCACCTTTGTCTGCGACACCGGCACCCGCTATTTGTCGAAGGTCTACAACGACCAATGGATGACCGATGCAGGCTTGCTGCACTACAAGCACTACGGCGACCTGCGCGACTTGATCGCGCGGCGCTTCGAAGATGGTCGCGTGATCAGCGTGAGCCCCGACGACACCCTGCTCACCGCCTTCCAGCGCATGCGCCTGGCGGACGTGTCGCAACTGCCGGTGCTGGTGGACGGCCGCGAACTGGTGGGGGTGATCGATGAGTCCGACATCCTGCTGGGCCTGCACCATGACGCGGCGGACTTCTCCATGATGGTCGCCAGCGCCATGAGCGACAAAGTCCACACCCTGGCCCCCGGCGCCAGCCTGGCCGAATTGCAGGCTGAACTGGACCGCGGCCTGGTCGCCATCATTGCCGACGCGGCGGGCTTTCACGGCCTGATCACCCGCGTCGACCTGCTCAACCACCTGCGGAGATCCCTTGCATGAGCCAGCCCGATAAAAGCGCGTTTGCCACCCGTGTGATCCACGCCGGGCAGTCACCTGACCCGACCACGGGCGCGCTGATGCCGCCGATCTACGCCAACTCCACCTACCTGCAAGACAGCCCCGGCGTACACAAGGGCTTCGACTACGGCCGCTCCCACAACCCCACGCGGTTTGCCCTGGAGCGCTGCGTGGCCGACCTCGAAGGCGGCAGCCAGGCGTTTGCCTTCGCGTCCGGGCTGGCAGCAATCTCCACGGTGCTGGAGTTGCTGGATGCCGGCGCCCATATCGTGTCCGGCAACGACCTCTACGGCGGCACCTTCCGCCTGTTCGACAAGGTGCGCCAGCGCAGTGCCGGGCACCGTTTCAGCTTTGTCGACCTGAGTGATGTGGCGGCGTTCGAAGCGTCCTTGCAGGACGACACGCGCATGGTTTGGGTCGAAACCCCGAGCAACCCGCTGCTGAGCCTCACCGACCTCGGCGCCATCGCCCGTATCTGCCGCAGCCGCGGCATTCTCTGCGTGGCCGACAACACCTTCGCCAGCCCGTGGATCCAGCGTCCGCTGGAGTTGGGTTTCGACATCGTGGTGCACTCCAGCACCAAGTACCTCAATGGTCACTCCGATGTGATCGGCGGCATCGCCATCGTCGGCGACAACCCCGAGTTGGCCGAGCGCGTGGGATTTTTGCAAAACTCGGTTGGTGCCATCGCCGGCCCGTTCGATGCTTTCCTCACCCTGCGCGGCGTGAAAACCCTGGCCCTGCGCATGGAGCGCCATTGCAGCAACGCCCTCGACCTGGCCACCTGGCTGGAACAGCAACCGCAAGTATCCCGGGTCTATTACCCAGGCCTGGCGTCCCACCCGCAGCACGAACTGGCACACAGGCAGATGCGCGGGTTTGGCGGGATGATTTCAGTCGACTTGAACAGCGACCTGGCCGGCGCCACGCGCTTCCTGGAAACCGTCAAGCTCTTCGCCCTGGCCGAGAGCCTGGGGGGCGTGGAAAGCCTGATCGAACACCCGGCGATCATGACCCACGCCAGCATCCCGGCGGCGACCCGCGCGCAGTTGGGGATTGGCGACGGGCTGGTACGGTTGTCGGTGGGGGTTGAGGACGTGGAGGATCTACGGGCGGACCTGGCGCAAGCCTTGGCCCGTATATAAATCCCCCAGGCAACAGGGATCAACTGTGGGAGGGGGCTTGCCCCCTCCCACATTGGGTACGCGTCACCCCTGGACGATGTTGGCACGCGCCGAATGCAGCTTCTTGTAGCTCTCGATCAAGCGCAAATGCCGGTCCAGCCCTTCCAGCTTCATGCTGGTCGGTGTCAGCCCATGGAAACGCACACTGCCGTTGACCGAGCCGATCACCGCATCCATCCGCTCATTGCCGAACATGCGGCGGAAGTTGGCTTCGTAGTCCGCCAGTTCCAGGTCGTCGTCCAGCTCCATCTCCAGCACCGCATTCATCGCCTGGTAGAACAGGCCACGCTCAGCGGTGTTGTCGTTGTACTGCAGGAACATCTCCACGCACTCCTTGGCCTCCTCGTACTGCTGCAAGGCGAGGAAGATCAGCAGCTTCAATTCGAGGATGGTCAGTTGGCCCCAGGCCGTGTTGTCGTCGAACTCGATGCCGATCAGGGTGGTGATGTCGGTGTAGTCGTCCAGCTCGCTTTCGATCAGGCGCTCGACCAACCCCTGCAATTCCGCTTCGTCCAGGCGGTGCAGATTGAGGATGTCCTCGCGGAAAAACAGCGCCTTGTTGGTGTTGTCCCAGATCAGGTCGTCCACCGGGTAGATTTCCGAGTAGTCCGGCACCAGGATGCGGCAGGCGGTTGCGCCGAGGTGTTCGTACACCGCCATATAGGCTTCCTTGCCCATGCCTTCGAGGATGCCGAACAAGGTCGCGGCCTCTTGGGCGTTGGAGTCTTCACCTTCGCCTGAGAAGTCCCACTCGACAAATTCGTAGTCCGATTGGGCGCTGAAGAAGCGCCACGACACCACACCGCTGGAGTCGATAAAGTGCTCGACGAAGTTGTTCGGCTCGGTCACCGCCTGGCCTTCGAAGGTCGGCTGCGGCAGGTCGTTCAAGCCTTCGAAGCTGCGGCCTTGCAGCAGTTCGGTGAGGCTGCGTTCCAGCGCCACTTCCAGGCTCGGGTGGGCACCGAACGAGGCGAACACGCCGCCGGTGCGCGGGTTCATCAAGGTCACGCACATCACCGGGAATTCGCCGCCCAGGGACGCGTCCTTGACCAGCACCGGGAAGCCCTGGGCTTCCAGGCCTGCAATACCCGCCAGGATGCTCGGGTACTTCGCGAGCACGTCAGCCGGCACGTCCGGCAGGGCAAATTCGCCCTCGATGATTTCGCGCTTCACTGCCCGCTCGAAAATCTCCGACAGGCACTGCACCTGGGCCTCGGCCAGGGTGTTGCCCGCGCTCATGCCGTTGCTGAGGTAGAGGTTCTCGATCAGGTTGGACGGGAAATACACCACCTCGCCATCCGACTGGCGCACGAACGGCAGCGAAACGATGCCGCGCGCTTCATTGCCGGAGTTGGTGTCGAACAGGTGCGAACCGCGCAGCTCGCCGTCGCGGTTGTAGACCTTCAGGCAGTAGGCGTCGAGGATTTCCCCGGGCAGCTCGTCATTCGGGCCCGGCTGGAACCAGCGTTCGTCCGGGTAATGCACGAACGGCGCATTGGCCAGTTCCTCACCCCAGAATTGGTCGTTGTAGAAGAAGTTGCAGTTGAGCCGCTCGATGAACTCGCCCAACGCCGACGCCAGGGCGCCCTCCTTGGTCGCGCCCTTGCCGTTGGTAAAGCACATCGGTGAATGGGCGTCGCGGATATGCAGCGACCACACGTTCGGCACGATATTGCGCCACGAGGCGATCTCGATCTTCATGCCCAGGCCGGCAAGGATCCCGGACATGTTGGCGATGGTCTGCTCCAGCGGCAGGTCCTTGCCAGCAATATAAGTGCCCGCCTCGCTGCCCGCGCTCGGCATCAACAGGGCCTGGGCATCAGCGTCGAGGTTGTCCACTTCTTCGATCACGAACTGCGGCCCGGCCTGCACCACTTTCTTCACGGTGCAACGGTCGATGGAGCGCAGGATGCCCTGGCGGTCCTTATCGGAAATATCGGCCGGCAACTCCACCTGGATCTTGAAGATCTGGTTATAGCGGTTTTCCGGATCGACAATATTGTTCTGCGACAGGCGAATATTGTCCGTGGGGATGTTGCGCGTGCTGCAGTACAACTTGACGAAGTACGCCGCACACAACGCCGACGAAGCCAGGAAGTAATCGAACGGCCCCGGTGCCGAGCCATCGCCTTTATAGCGAATAGGCTGGTCGGCAATCACCGTGAAGTCATCGAACTTGGCTTCAAGCCGGAGGTTGTCGAGAAAGTTGACCTTGATTTCCATGGGGGCACACCAGAATAACGGGCTAAACAAAAATGGCCGCCATTATGAGGTTTTTCATCGGGAAGTTTCAGGCTTTTCAATCATGCGGGGTGATGGATAGCGGTTCTACCGGCGCGATTCCCCGACGGATGTGCTGAATAACAAGTGAATATTTCATGAATCAATGCCCCGCAAATTTTATCTCATAGCATTTGAAAAGCCGCTGGAACGGTGCCAGCATGGCCATGTGCCACTATTTGATTTCAGGGCTTCAGGTGAGGGTCAATATGGAATATCAACTCCCTGCGACAAAGGCGATGAGATGGCTGACGAATGCAGACGCACCGTATGACACGCGCATACGCAGCGAACTTATAGCCGGGCCTTTTTCTTCCAAGGGGGTGCTCTGGGTCGGTTGGTTTAACAGCCTGGTGATATGCACAGTCGCGGTTACACTGCACCCGAGCCAATTCTTCATTGCCTGGCTCATCATTGATTCGATGATCTGGCTCTCACGGTTAGCACTGCTGTATTGGATCAATAAATACGGCGGCCAAAAATATCCTTATGTCATTGACCTATCGTTATTAGTGGGCCTGGTCTGGGCGGCGGAGCTGGGCCTGGGTACCGCTGGTTGCCTGATCAGCGGCGATGCGATTCTTCAAGTTCTCGGGTGCACCTCAATGGTGAGCGTGAATGCCGCGATCGCCATGCGTAATCAAGGTGTACCGCGCTATGCATTTACTCAAATATTGCTGACGGATGTGCCCATGAAGCTCGCCACCTTGTTTCAGCCGGAACCGCTGCTGAGGATATTCCTGCTCCAGGCCCCGCTGTACTTGACGGGCATGTGGCTACTGCTCAACACGTTGAACGATAACCTGGTGCGCGCGTTACTGGCCGAGGCCAAAAACGAAATCCGCGCGACCCATGACCCCCTCACCGGCCTGTACAACCGTATGGGGATACTCGAACTGATTGAAAACACCCTGGCCCGCAGCCGGCATGCCGATAAACACTTTGCGGTGCTCTATATAGATCTGGATGGTTTCAAGAGCATCAACGATAACCACGGACATGCCGAAGGTGACAAGGCGTTAGCCGAATTTGGTGCAACACTTAAATCGATTGTCAGGCTAAATCAGGATTGCGCCGGCCGCTTGGGTGGAGACGAATTTATTCTGCTGATGAATAATTCCGGCATGACCTCTGCCACCCTGGCAGCGCAACGAATTATAGAAACATTGCGACAGGCCTCTGAGCGTTGCGCTCTTCCCTATGCCTTGCAAGCCAGCATCGGCATTGCCCTCTTTGAAGGCGCCGACAGTACGTCACATACCTGCGCACAAACAGTGATTGCCCATGCGGATGGTGCGTTATATGAAGCCAAGCGCGCAGGCAAAAACTGTTTTCGTATCGCACCAGGACAATTCGCCACTTAGGCCCTCCTGAACGCCATTCGTCACGTCCCGGTTTATATCAAACAATCGCCATCAACTTATTCCGTGTGATGCCGATGAACTTATGGCAATTCAGGGAGCAGTCGGAATGCGCAACAACCAGCCCGTAACACAGCGCGAGATTTCACTCGCGCCTTCGCAAAAACTCATCTCCGCCACCGATGTTCAAGGGATGATCACTTACTGCAACGACGCCTTCGTCGATATCAGCGGTTTTGAACGCGCCGACCTGATCGGCGCGCCCCAGAACATCGTGCGGCACCCCGACGTGCCACCCGCCGTTTTCGCCCACATGTGGAGCGCGCTCAAGCAAGGCCTACCGTGGATGGGCATCGTCAAGAACCGCTCGAAAAACGGCGACCACTATTGGGTCAATGCCTACGTCACGCCGATCTTCGACGGCAGCCGGGTCGTTGGCTTCGAGTCGGTGCGGGTCAAGCCTACGGCCGATGAAATCCGCCGCGCCCAGGCCCTCTACCGGCGTCTGAGCCAAGGCAAGCCGGGCGTGCCGCGCCAGGATGCCTGGCTGCCGGCGGCAGTGAGTTGCGTGCCGTACATGGCCACCGGTGTGGCTGGCAGCGTCGCCGGGCTGTTCCTCAGTGCACCGGTGGCCGTCGCAGTGGCCGTGGCGGTCGCGCTGCCGGTGGGCCTGCTGTGCTCGTGCTGGCGCCAGGGCAGTACCCTGCGTCTATTGGAGGGGGTCGAACCCTCGACGTCGGATGCCTTGATCGCGCAGATGTACAGTGACGCACGCGGCCCACAGTCGCGTTTGGAAACCGCGTTTCTCAGCCAGACCGCGCGCCTGAAAACCTGCCTCACCCGCCTGCAGGACAGCGCCGAACAACTGAGTACCCTGGCGGGGCAATCCGATCAGTTGGCTGCCGCCAGCGCCAAAGGCCTGAACCGCCAGCGCGTGGAAACCGAACAGGTCTCGGCGGCCGTCAACCAGATGGCCGCGACCACCCAGGAAGTCGCCAGCCATGTACAACGCACCGCCGACGCCACCCAACAGGCCAACGTGCTGACCGGGCGCGGCCGCGAAGTGGCGCGCGATACCCGTGAAGCCATCGAGCGTCTGTCCACCATGGTCGGCGAGACCGGGGTGACCGTGGCGCAACTGGCCAGGGACAGCGACGAAATCGGCAGCGTGGTGGATGTGATCAAGGGCATCGCCGACCAAACCAACCTGCTCGCCCTCAACGCCGCAATCGAAGCAGCGCGAGCCGGCGAACAAGGCCGAGGCTTTGCAGTGGTAGCCGACGAAGTGCGCCAACTGGCCCAGCGCACGTCACAATCGACCACCCAGATCCATGGGCTGATCACCAAGCTCCAGGCATCCTCCAGCAACGCGGTGCAAAGCATGGAAAACGGCCAGCGCCAGGCCCAGGAAGGCGTGGCCTGGGTGCTGGAAGCGGACCAGGCCCTGGTGGGGATCAGCGAAGCGGTGTCGCATATCTCCGACATGACCACCCAGATCGCCGCCGCCACCGAAGAACAAAGTGCCGTCGCCGAGGAGATCAGCCGCAACATCACCACCATCGCCGAACTGGCCGACCAGACCTCGATACAAGCCCATCAATCCACGGACCTGAGCAAGGAACTGACCAATACCGCGGCCACCCAATACGCGCTGGTTGAGCGCTTCAACCGCTAGAGGCAGACAAGCTTCTCTAGTAAGCCCGCTTACTGTGGTGAGCGGGCTTGCCCCGCGCTGGGCTGCGAAGCAGCCCCAATCAGGCTGCCTGTGTTCTGTCAGGTAAACCGCAGCGCCTGGTTTTGGGTCTGCTGCGCAGCCCAGCGCGGGACAAGCCCGCTCACCACAGGTTAGGAGTAGTCCTCAGATCACGTGGGGCGTGGAGGTGCAATCTCGAATGGGTTATCGGGTGAGCCTGCGCAAGCTTATTGTGGTGAGCGGGCTTGCCCCGCGCTGGGCTGCGAAGCGGCCCCAATAAAGATCACTGTGCTTCATCAGACAAACCGCAGTGCCTGGTTTTGGGGCTGCTTCGCAGCCCAGCGCGGGGCAAGCCCGCTCACCACGACAAGCCCGCTCGCAACAAGATAACCACTCATGCCAAGCTTGGGTTAACGTCCACTCATCCCTCTGCATGAAGCCCGCTCATGTCCATCGCCGAGAACCTCATCGCCTTCACCTTCGCCGCCACCCTGCTGACCCTCACGCCCGGGCTCGACACCGCCTTGGTCCTGCGCACCTCCACGGTGGAAGGCAAGCGCCAGGCGCTGCAGGCCACGCTGGGCATCAACGCGGGTTGCCTGGTGTGGGGCGCCGCGGTTGCCTTTGGCCTGGGCGCGTTGATCGCGGTGTCGGAGATGGCGTTCAACCTGCTCAAGTACTGCGGCGCGGCTTACCTGGCCTGGCTGGGGCTGAACATGCTGGTGTGTCCGCGCCGCTCATTGGCACCCGCTTCAGCCGATGGCAAGCCCGGCGGCAACTGGTTTATCAAGGGCATGCTGGGCAATGTGCTGAACCCCAAGGTGGGGATTTTCTACGTGTCGTTCCTGCCGCAATTTATCCCCCAAGGGCATTCGCTGATTGCCTGGACCTTCGGCCTGGTGAGCATCCATGTGTTGCTCGGGCTGCTGTGGTCGCTGGTATTGATCGGCGCCACGCAGTCGCTGTCCGGGTTCCTGCGCCGCGAAAAGGTCATCCAGTGGATGGATCGCACCACCGGCGTGATCTTCGTGCTGTTTGCCGCAAAGCTGGCGTTCAGCAAGCGCTGAGTTTTCCCCATGCCAAATCCCTCCTTGCCCCCTCGGCGCAAACACGCTACAAATCCCCCTTCACGAAGTTGTACGACAACCTAAAAATAAATCGCCATCCCCGACGATGGCGCCAACCGCCCGAGCCCCAGCATGACTCCGCCTGCCCCGACGCAAACTGCCCCCGCCCTGTTCTCCCGCCCCATTGCCGTGTTGATTCTGCTCTGCATGGGCTGTGCCTTCGCCGGCAATCACATCGCCGCTCGGGTCGCCTTCGATGATGGCGCCGGTGTGCTGTTGGCCATTCTGCTGCGCTCGGGTGGCACCTTGCTGGTGCTGGCGGTGCTGGTACTGTGGCAACGCCAAAGCCTGCGCCTGCCCGCAGGTGCATGGCGCTGGCAAGTGCTGCTGGGCCTGCTTATCACTACCCAGAGCCTGTGCCTCTACTCCGCAGTGGCCCGCGTGCCGGTGGCGCTGGCGCTGCTGGTGGGCAACGTGTTCCCGATTCTGCTTGCCCTGCTCACCTGGGCATTCGGCGGCCCACGTCCGACGGCGCGCACCGCCTTGCTGATGGGCTTGATCCTGGTGGGCCTGGTGTTTGTGCTGGACGTACCCGGCCGCCTCTCAGGCAGTGCCGATATCGGCCCGCAATGGCTGCTCGGCGTCGGCCTGGCCTTCTGCGCCGCGTTCGTGTTCGCCTGCGCGCTGTGGATCACCGACCACAAGTTGTCCCTGGTACGCGGCTCCGTGCGCAGCCTGCTGACCATCTTCATCGTATTCAGCAGTGTCAACCTCGCCGGCCTCAGCGGCGCCCTTCCCGGCGGCCTGAACCCGCCGGCCACGGGTACCGGCTGGCTGGCACTCGCAACGTTGATGGTGCTGTACGGCACCGGTTTTATCGTGCTGTTCATGTCGGTCCCGCGCCTGGACATGCCGCGCAATGCGCCGGTCATGAACATTGAGCCGCTGGCGACGTTGCTGATGGGCTGGATCGTGCTCGATCAAATGCTCAGCGCCGGCCAGATAGTCGGCGGCGTCATCGTGGTGACCGGGATTGTGCTGCTGACCTATCGCAAGTCTGCCCGGTAACGATAAATCCCCGCCTGACCTGGCCCAATTCCTGCCTCCCCAATCCCACCCGGTCGCTACTGACTACGCGGACGACTCTTTTGAGCCCGGCCGCCCAACACCCTCCCCGGATAATCCAGCATCCCCGACCCCTTCCGAGGCCTTCCCCATGACGAGCCCCTCCACCGAACAGGTAAGCCCCCAAACCCTGCGCAAGGTCATCATCGCCGCCGGCATCGGTAACTTCGTCGAATGGTTTGACTTCGCCGTGTACGGCTTCCTCGCCACCACCATCGCCCAACAGTTCTTCCCCAGCGGCGATGCCAGCGCGGCCTTGCTCAAAACCTTCGCGGTGTTCGCCGTCGCCTTCGCCTTCCGGCCCCTGGGCGGGATTTTCTTCGGCATGCTCGGCGACCGTATCGGGCGCAAGCGCACCCTGGCCATGACCATCCTGCTGATGGCCGGCGCCACCACCTTGATCGGCCTGCTGCCCACCTACGCCGCCATCGGCGTCACGGCGCCGATCCTGTTGTCGCTGATCCGCTGTGCCCAGGGTTTCTCCGCCGGCGGCGAATACGCCGGTGCCTGTGCCTACCTGATGGAGCACGCGCCCCGGGACAAACGCGCCTGGTACGGCAGCTTCGTGCCGGTGTCGACGTTCTCCGCCTTCGCCGCCGCCGCCGTGGTGGCGTACGCCCTTGAAGCGTCGTTGTCCGCCGAGGCCATGGGCAATTGGGGTTGGCGCCTGCCGTTCCTGATCGCCGCGCCGCTGGGCCTGGTGGGCCTTTACCTGCGCTGGAAGCTGGATGAGACGCCCGCCTTCCAGGCCGTGAAGCAGGAGCACGCGGTGGCCCACTCGCCACTCAAGGAAACCTTGCGCAACCATGGTGCGGCGATCTGCTGCCTGGGCGCTTTTGTGTCACTGACGGCGCTGTCGTTTTATATGTTCACCACCTACTTCGCGACGTACCTGCAAGTGGCCGGTGGGCTGAGTCGGGCGATGGCGTTGCTGGTGTCGCTGATCGCGTTGATCTTCGCCGCGGCGATTTGCCCGCTGGCGGGGCTGTATTCGGATCGCGTGGGGCGTCGGGTCACGGTGATGACGGCGTGCGTGTTGTTGATGGTGGTGGTGTATCCGTCGTTCCTGATGGCCAGTTCCGGTTCGTTCACGGCGTCAATTGTCGGGGTGATGTTGCTGGCGGTCGGCGCAGTACTGTGTGGTGTGGTGACGGCGGCGTTGCTGTCGGAGACCTTTCCGACCCGCACGCGTTATACCGCTTCGGCGATTACCTACAACATGGCGTATACGATCTTCGGCGGCACCGCGCCACTGATGGCCACGTGGTTGATCAGCACCACCGGCAGCAACCTGTCACCGGCGTTCTACCTGATTGCCGTGGCATTGCTGGCGTTGGCGGGCGGGTTGGCGTTGCCGGAGACGTCGAGGATTTCCCTGCACGACGTGGGCGCAGAGGACAAAAGCGCGGCGCCGCTGCTCTCGCGTTAAGCACCCACACCGTCCAAACCGTAGCAGCGGCCGACGCATGAGCAGCGCTTTTTGAAGGGGCCGCTATGAACACAGCGGTATGCATCGTTGCACCGGTTTGGGATGCCAAGCCTTGAGCGGGCACTCAGCCCCCCGCCAACAGCCCGACCAACTGCCACGGCGTCATCTTCGTCACCATGATCATCACGATCACAAACATCCCCAGGAAGCCGAAGACGCCCAGCCAGAACCATTTCCGGTACACACCACGGAATCCATCATCCAGCACCGTGTCGGTCTCGACCGCCCGCGAGGCCATCTGCTGCAAGCGCTTCTGCAGTACCAGCACCGGCAGCCACAGCGAGCCCACGCAGAGGAAGATGATCAACGCGGTCAGTACCCATTCCGTGGTCACAGACAGCCCGGCAAGCTGGATCAGCAGCAAGCCCGTGATGATCTGAATAACGCCCGCCGGCGTGGTAATCCAGGTATCAAACCGTACGACCATGCGCGCCACATGGGCGATCACTTGCGGGTTGGCCGTGCGACTGGCGGCGATCAGGTAGAGGTACGAGCCCATGCCGAAGCCGAACAGGAAAATCGCCGCGATGATGTGCAGGTACTTCAGGCACAGGTAGAGCATCCGTCAGGCCTGCCCGTCAGAGAAGCGCACCGTCAGGCTCAGCTTCGTCGGTTCGTTGATGGCGGCCATGTATTCGTCGACGCTGATTTCGCCTACGCACGGGCGGGCACCGGGCTCGGGCACGTAACCGTGGGCCATTTTGGTGGCAAGGGCAACGGCTGCACAGCTGGGGATTTCCGGGCCCTTGTCGTCCAGGGCCGTGAGTTGCACCGCCAGGGACAGCGGCTGACCGTGCATGCCCAGGCCTTGCACGTCGATGTACATCGCGCTTTTGCCATCACCCAATCGTTCGAACCAGGTGCCCAGGCGATGCAGTCTGGCGGCCCATGCAAGGTGGTCGCGCACAATGCCCATGCGTAGCGCTTGCGCCAGCAGATAATTGGCGACACCGCCCAGTTTGAGCCCCGCACCGGCCTTGAAGCGCAAGGTATGGGCGCCATAACGACCAGCGAATATATCCATGTCGGGCACGTCCACATTGGCCAGCACCCGCGTGCCGAGCTGGGGCATCCTGCGCAGGGTCAGGTCCTGCCAGCCCAGCACTTCGTGCACCTGGCCCTGCTTGAGTTGCTTGATCGGTTTGCCCGCGTAGGCAAGCACACCTTCGATGGTCGACAGCCCCGGCATCTTCGCCGAAGAGGAAATGCCATGCTCGATGGTGTCGATGCGCGTAAAGCGATCGCGGTACTGATCGATGATGGCGGACGACAACGTCGGTACAGAGCTGCAACCGCTGAGGACGGCCACGCTCGCCTGCCGGGCTTTCGCATCCAGCACGCCGACGCCATTGACGAAGGTCCGGCAATCCGACAGGTCGCAGTAGTTCACGCCCGCGTCGATGCAGTGCTGGGCGACGGCATAGGATTGCCCCTGGAACGGGCCGCCGGTGTGGATCACCAACTGGATGTCCATCGACTGCAAGACGCCAGCGAACCCGGCCGCCATGGCATCGCCGCACCAGCTTTCGCACACGCGGCCGGAGGATGTTTTCAACGCATCGACTTTGCCCTGCAACTTGTGTGGGTGGCGGCCCGAGACCACCAGTTCAATGCCCGGCGCGCCCGCCAGGTGCTGGCAAATGATGCTGCCAAAGTTGCCGTAGCCGCCGATCACCATCACCCTGAGTGCCATTGCATGCTTCCCTGATCAATCAATTGTGCGCGGGGCCTGAGACAGGCCAGCAGCTGAAACGGCTAAAGATACCCGATTTGCTTAATCGCCTGAGCCAGGATCGACACTCAGGCAGCATTGCTCCCAAGCCTCAGGGCTGCTTACGATAAAACCCGGTCAGGTAGTCCTGGCTGTCCGGCGCCGAGTTGTGCTCGATCACGGCAAAGCCCTTCACCAGTTGGATGTGATACGGCCCGGCCCGAGGGGGCGCCTGGGGTGCGCGCACGATGATCAGGTTTTCGGTTTCCATCGGCACGCTTTGGTGCGTAGTGATGATGATCTTGTCGGTGCCGGTGTCTTTGAGCGTCACGCTGAGTTCCGCCACTTCCCGGCCCTGGGCGTCGCGTTCGGGAAGGATTTTCAGGTCCAGGTCACCGTCGCGGCCGAGGAAGTCATCGCGCATCTGGTAATGGCCATCGCGCTGGTCGCGGGCCACGTCGCCGAGCTTGTCGTACTCAGGCTCCCGGTCCTGCCTGTGCAGTTGAATCTGCAGCTCGGGCTGGTCGCCCTTGGCGCCACTGACCCAGGTGCCCGCGTAGGCATAGGGTTCGACGGTTTCCCGCGTGATGCGCCAGATGCCGGTTTGACGGCCATCATCGGCATATTCGTGCAGGTAGATAAACGACTGGTCGCCGTACTCACCCTGGTCGCCCACCAGCTTGATCGGCTTGCCGCTGCCGCTTTTGGTGTAGCGCAACTCACCGATCAGCACCGCGCCTTGTTGCTGGTACCAGAGCTGCACCGGGATCTTGCCGTTGAGGGTGCCGGTCAGGAACTCGGGGTCTTCGTTGACCGGCCCTTCCAGCCTGGGCGTTTCCAGCCACTGGCCGTCCTTCCACTCACCGGTGGTGCGCAGCATGTAGCCGCTGGGCATGCTGTTGTTGGCGTCATCGTCCGTCGCCGGCACTTCTGCCTGGGTGTACGCGCTGAGTCGCACCAGTTTGCCATCGCGCATCTGATAGCGGCTGGCGCGGGTCCAGCAGCACCCCCGGTCGGTCTGCGAATGGATAATGCCGTCCTTGGGATTGATCGAAAACATCCCGCCGGAGGTCTCGTTGGCGAGGTCGCTCAAGGGGCCATTCAGCACCCAGCGGGACGTGTGCGGGTCTTGCAGATACACGTCGTAACTGGACTGGAAGTCCTTATCCGCACCGGTGCCATTGCGAATCGCCAGGTCCTGGCGGCCATCCTGGTTGATATCGGCGAAGTACACCACGCCGTTCTCCCCCATCAGGCGCCAATCCACGGTTCTGCCTTGCTGGTCCAGCGGCACCTGGGCATCCGGGGTCTGCAATTGCTGAAGGATTTCAAGGGAGCGTTTGTCGCGCAGGGTGATGAGCGCCGGCGCCAGGTGCTGCAAGTCCTGCGGCACCTCCGGGAACAACACTTCGACCAGGTATTGACCACTGGGGTCATTGACCGAGAACGAACGGGGCTCGGCCATGACGGGAGCGGCCAGGGCCAGGGAGAGGAGTACACCGCTGAGTCGCGTACGCATCCAACGCATCCTTGCTGAAATTCGGGGGCGGCAGTGTAAAGGCAAATGGCGAAGGCATCGAACAAATCGCTGTTTAGGCGCACTCAATGGCTGCTATGTTTTGTGCCTCACGAGCCAAAGGATGTGCCATGGACCCCCTAGCCACAAACGCTGCACTGGTGCTCATCGACATGCAGCAGGGCATGAACGACCCCAAGCTCGGGCGCCGCAATAATCCGCAGGCCGAGCAGCAGTTGCAGCAGTTGCTCGGCGCCTGGCGGCAGTCGGGGCGACCGGTGGTGCACGTCAGGCACATCTCCCGTACCCCCGGTTCGGTATTCTGGCCGGGCCAGCCGGGCTGCGAATTTCAGCCTGGGCTGCAACCACTGGCCCACGAACACGTGGTGGAAAAGAACGTACCCTGTGCCTTCATCGCCACCGGGCTGGAACGCTGGCTGCACGCGCGTTCGATCAAGCAACTGGTGATCGCCGGGGTGATCACCAACAACTCCGTCGAAGCAACGGCACGCACAGGCGGCAACCTGGGCTTTGACGTGCTCGTCGCCGCAGACGCCTGCTACACCTTCGATCAAACCGATTTGTCCGGGCGCCTGTGGCCGGCCGAGGACGTGCACGCACTGTCGCTGAGCAACCTGGCCATGGACTATGCCAGGGTGGTCGAGACGGCCGGGATTCTCGGCGCTATGCGCTGAACACGCCGGCTTGCACCAGCATGTCAACCAGCGCTTCGGGCCAGACCGTTTCCTCGGTGGCACGCAACGCCTGGGCCGACCACCACTGATGGTCCGCCATCACCTGGGTTTCTTCCAGCGTCCACTCAGCCCTGGACAGTTCGGTGTTGGCGGTGTGGACCACAAAGTAGTGCTCGACGGCCGACACCGTTTCACCGCTGGGCAGCATCAGCGCAAATCGGCGATCCGCGATGGGCGCTGCAACGGCCTGCACCTGGATACCGGTTTCCTCGCACAGCTCACGGATGGCAGCAGCCTCGAAAGTCTCCCCCGGTTCGACACCGCCGCCAGGGGTAGCCCAGTAATTTTGACCGGCCAGCGCGCCGTCTTTATGGATGAACCTGAAGAGCAGTACTTCATGCGCGGGGTTGATAACCAGCAGTCGTGCAGCCTTTCGTTCACGCATGGGTCTTCCTTGGGGTCGGAGGTTGATGAGCCTGCAGATACGCCCTCAGCATCAAGGTGGTTTGCTGCTCCAGCGCAGCCTCGAACGCAGGCGCGGCGTTCCCCTCAAGCAGGGTGCGCGCCGGGCCGACGATGGCACTCAGCGAGATCGCCGCGACCAGGCCAGGGTCGTCAAAGTGGGCGTCGGACGCCGTTGCCAGCATGGCTGCAATCGCGCCCACCATGCGCAGGTTGATACGTGCGACCAACTCCGGCCCGCCGCGTTCGGCTGCGATCGCATACAGCGCCTTGGATACCGCCTGTTCGCGCAATTTTGCGGTGAGTAATGCCTTGACCAGGCCGCCCGCCATCTCCGCAACCGACGCGCCCTGAAGCCCGGAGCACGCCAGCTCGACGCTATCGGCCACGCGCACCAGGTGTTTTTCCAGAATGGCGGCGAGCAACGCATCGCGATTTGGGTAGTACTGGTAGAGACTGCCCACCGACATTCCCGCGCGCTCCGCCACCCGCGTAGTGGTGCAGCGCACCAGACCCTGCTGGGTCAAAACCTGAAGGGTTGCCTCATGCAATGCTTCGACGGTTGCCGCAGAGCGTGCTTGAACCGCTGATTTTCTTGGTTTCAATGACGCTTTGACGGTGCTCATGGAATGCGAATTCCAAAATCTGAAGGATCCTTCATATTAGGGCCTTATTCAGTTCAAGCAAGAGCAGCAGTCATGAGCAACCTGGCAAGCAGCGGCACCTTCACCCTTGGCGACCATAAGGTCAACCGCATCGGCTACGGCACAATGCAACTGGCTGGGCCGGGTGTATTCGGCCCGCCCAAGGACCGGGATGCGGCCCTGGCGGTACTGCGTGAGGCCGTCGCAGGCGGTGTGAACCATATCGATACCAGCGATTTCTACGGACCGCACGTCACCAACCAAATTATCCGCGAGGCGCTGCATCCTTACCGGGACGACCTCACGATCGTCACCAAGATCGGCGCCCGTCGCGACGATCAAGGTGGATGGCATGGCGCAGCATCGAAGGCGGAACTGACCAAGGCCGTGCATGACAACTTGCGTAACCTGGGCCTGGACGTGCTGGATGTGGTCAATTTCCGTTGCACCCACAACCTGATGGGCACGGCAGAAGGCTCGATCGCAGCGCCCCTGGCCGCACTCGCCGAACTGCAACAGCAGGGCCTGGTACGCCATATCGGCATCAGCAACGTCACGCCGACGCAAGTGGCCGAAGCCCGTGGCCTGATTGAGTTCGTCTGCGTGCAGAACCTGTACAACATCGCCCACCAACACGACAACGCCTTGATCGATGAGCTGGCCAGGGACGGCATCGCCTATGTACCGTTCTTCCCCCTAGGCGGATTTACCCCGGTCCAATCATCGACACTGACTAACGTTGCCCAGCGCCTGGGCGTAACGCCAAAGCAACTGGCCCTGGCGTGGTTGCTGCGTCGCTCAGCGAATATCCTGCTGATTCCGGGGACCTCATCGGTCGCTCATTTGCGAGAAAACCTCGCCGTAGCCGAACTGGACCTGACGGACGACGTGCTGGCAGAACTGAACGACATCGCAGGGTAAACGCATCAGCCTGCCAGTAATTGCGCGATAGCCTTACGCAGATCCCCATGCACGTCTTCCGCGTACGGCAACGCATTTTTCCAGTCATAAAACCAGACGGGCATCTTGCGCTTGTCATCCGGCTCCGAGGCGTAGCGCGGAAAAATATGGCAATGCAACTCCGGCTCCGAATTGCCCAGGATCTCGTAGTTAATGCGCGACGCACCGCTGGCTTGCAGCACCGCGTCGCCGATGCGCGCCATGTCGAGCAGGTAGATCGCGCGGGCGTCGGCATCCAGGTCGTTCAGGCTGGCGACCACAGGGTCGGGCAATAGCAGGCAGTAGCCAGGCAGGAATTGCACATCGCCCATCACTGCCCAACCTGAGGGCATGCGACAGATGATCTTGTGGTTGGTGCCGTTGCGGGCCTGTTCTACGCGTTCCATGATCAGCGGCATACCCTGTCCTTGCGTTAGGTGAGTGCGGGCTGCATCTTAACCATCGTCGACATTTTCAGCACTGGAAACAGCCCATGCGCATCGCCTGCCTTCATACCGCAGCCAGCAACATCAGCGTCTTCGAAACCGCCGCGAAAGCACTGGGTATCGGCGCTGATGTGCTACGTCATGAAGTGCGCGCCGACCTGTTGGCTGCTGCCGAAAACGCCGGTCATCTAAGCGCCGAGATCTGCGCATCCACCGCATCAGCCCTGCTTGCACTGGCTGAACAGGCCGACGCCGTGGTGCTCACCTGTTCGACCCTGGGTCCGGTCGTTGAAGGTATCTCCAGCAGTGTCCCGATCCTGAGGACAGACGAAGCGCTGGCCGCCTCGGCGGTGCAGGCGGGCGGAAAAATTGCGGTGCTGTGCGCGGTGGAAACCACCCTCGAACCGACCGCGCGGCTGTTTCACAAGGCCGCGCTGCAATCGAACGCGGTCGTCGAAGTGCGGCTGGTTCCGGGGGCATGGCGCTTGTTCAAGGCGGGTGACATCGACGGCTACCTGGCGACAATCGCCAAAGCTGCCGATGCCGCCTATAGGGATGGAATGACACGGGTTGCGCTGGGCCAGGCGTCGATGAGCGCGGCCGCCGTGCAGGTAACGGCCGGCCCGCTGCCCCTCACCAGCGCAGCGGCCGGGCTGGCGGCAGCTATGCGGGCCGTTGCCCTCAGTGCGGTTGTGCAACCATTGCACGCCAGGCTTGAACGCTAGGTCGCTCGTTGACCCTGGCCTGCCAGGCGCGCAGGGCTTCACACGTCTGCGGCAGCGGCAATTGCACCAGGTCCGCGAAGATCATGCCGCCGAGTAACGCGATATCGGCCATTGAGAAGGCATCGCCCGCCACAAAGGCGCGGGTCTTGAGCACCTTATCGAAATAGTGCATCCCCCTGACCGCCTTGTCCCGCATGCGCATGCCCCATTCGGCGTTCTGGTAAAGCTCTACCTCAGGCCCAAGCCCAGGGGTGGCATGATGGAAATACACGCTGACCGCATCCATCAATTCAATCTCTGCGCGCTTGGTCATCATGTGGATCAAGCCTTGCTCGGTCGGCGTCCTGCCGGTGAGGGTCGGGTTGCCATCGAGCGTGTCCAGGTACTGGGTGATAGCCGTGCATTCAGCGATGAACGTGCCGTCTTCCAGTTGCAGCACTGGCAGGGTGCCGGAGTAGTTGAGGGCCAGGAACTCAGGTTGTTTGTGCTCCCCTTTCCAGAGGTTGACCGACACGAACTCAACGCGCGGCAACAGATCTTTCTCGGCCAGCGCGATACGAACACGCGCTGGATAGGGGCCGTTGTACCAATCATAAATCTTCATCAACGGCGGTTGGGATACGTGGGTTTGTGGTTGTTGGAACGTCATGATCTGCTCGCCTACCTGTCAAATGGTAGGTAGAGACTGAAGGTATTATTTCAGGCCGTCAAGCATTACCTACCAGTTGGCAGGTAAAACCTTATCAGCGTAGAATTCGCCCCTCCCCACATTTAAGAGCAATCCCCACGTGAGTGAAAATGCCCGCGAAGCGATTCTGGAAGCCGCCAAACTCGCCGCTCAGCACTACGGCTACAGTGGCATCAACTTCCGCAGCATCGGCGAAACGGTGGGGATCAAGAACGCCAGTATCTATTACCACTTCCCGAGCAAAGCCGATCTCGGCGCGGCCGTCGCCAGGCGCTATTGGGAAGACGCCGCCAGCGCCCTCGCGGCGATACGCAGCGAGAACCCGGATCCGCTGCAATGCCTGCGTGCTTATCCGAGCATCTTTCGAAAATCACTCGAAGACGGCAACCGCTTGTGCCTGTCCAGTTTTATGGCGGCCGAATATCAGGACCTGCCGGAGCCGGTGAAGGAAGAGATACTGACGTTTGCCAATATCAACGTAGCCTGGCTGGCGGAGCTGCTTGCCGAGATCGAACCCGGCAATACAGAGGCCTGCGAGCGTCGCGCGCGTGCCATCTACACCGCCATTGCCGGCGCGCAGTTGATTGCTCGCACCCGGGCCGATCTCGGTTTGTACGACGAACTGGTCCAGAGTTATCGGGACGCGGGGCTTATCCCGGCGTGACAAGCTGGAGCCCTGCCAGCGACAGGTAGCGCTCCAGCAATGGCCCCATCGCTGTTGGCCCAACAACACTGCTTGGACAGCTTGTGCTGAATCAACACACGCCTCCTCCCCCAAAAATCCACATATCCCCTTGAAATAAAAGCATTTAATCCTCTGGCATGACGCGTGCAATCGCCTTCGCATACTGACGAAGGATACCCCCATGCCCCAGACACTGCCCCAGGCGCTGTTGCGCCAAGCCCACACCCGAGGGTCGGCAATTGCCTTGCGCTTCAAGCGCCTGGGTATCTGGCACGAGCGCAGCTGGAGCGAGCTGGCTGACGAGGTCAGCCAGCTCGCCGCCGCCTTGCATCAGCGCCGCTTCGGGCCTGACGATAACCTGTTGATCCTCAGCCAGGCGCGCCCCGAAGCGTTGCTGCTGGCGCTGGCCGCGCAATGGCTGGGCGCCAACGTCACGTTGCTCGACCCGGACCGCGACAACCGGGCGCTGCTGGCCGGGCTGCGACCGCGCTTTGTGCTCGTGCAAGACCTGGAAGCGCTGCAACAACTCGGTGAACGCGGGGTGGTGGTGTTTCTTGACGGGCGTGGCCTGAGCCAGTTCGCAGACGCCGATTTGATCGACTATGCCGAGCTGCGTGCCGATGCACCGCCACCCGCCCACGCCCCGCAGCCGAGCGACACCGCCTTCGTCTTTCATGCCGACACGTCCCTGCACTTGACCCATGGGCAACTGCTCGCGGGCGCCCGAACGCTGGTCGACCGCGAACACCTCGGCGCCGACGACGAAGCCCTCGCCGCACGGGTGTTTGCCGCCAGCGGGCAGGCACGCTACCTGCTCGCGCCCTGGCTGCACGCCGGCTTTCGGCTGAACTTCCCCGAGGCCCTCGCCACCCGCGACACCGACCGCCGCGAGCTGGGCCCGACCCTGGTGCTGGGCACCCGCGAATCCTATGGGCGCCTGGAGCAATGGGTGCGTGAACGCCTGCCACTGCCGGGCAGCTTCAGCCATCGTTTATACGACTGGGCCATGCAGCCCACACCCTCCCCCGTGCGCCGCTGGCTGGGCCATTGGCTGGTGCGTCGGCCGTTGCTGGATGTACTGGGCATGAGCCGCCTGCGCGTGCCCTTGCTGGTCGGGCCGCCACTGCATCCGGAAAGTGCCGCCTTCTTTGCGGCCCTGGGCATTCGTCCCGGCCATTGGCAAGAGCCGTCCACCCGCCACGAACCCAGCGACCACTTGCTGTCTCAATCTGCCTGACGAGCCTTCCATGCACACACCCACTGAAGCGGTATTACTGCGGCTCGATGACATCTCCCTGTCGTTCAAGGGTATCAAGGCCATCACCTCCATCAGTTTCGAGGTCAAGGCTGGTGACATCTGCGGCCTGATCGGCCCCAACGGCGCGGGCAAAAGTTCGCTGCTCAACGTGATCAACGGGGTCTACCACCCCCAGGGCGGCAGCATCCGCTACGCCGGCCAGACCCGGCGGCGCATGCGCGCGCACCAGGCGGCCGAAGGCGGGATTGCGCGGACCTTCCAGAATATCGCGCTGTTCAAGGGCATGAGCGTGCTCGACAACGTGCTCACCGGGCGCAACCTCAAGCGCCGCAGCAGTTGGCTGGAACAGATGCTGCGCCTGGGCCGCGCGCCACGGGAGGACGACGCCCACCGCCTGCACGCGGAAAAGGTGATTGCCTTCCTGCAGATCCATCCCTGGCGGCACGTGCTGGTGGGCACCCTGCCCTATGGCCTGCAAAAACGTGTCGAGCTGGCCCGCGCCCTGGCCGCCGAACCGACCCTGCTGTTGCTGGATGAACCCATGGCCGGCATGAACGCCCAGGAGAAAGCCCAGATGAGCCAGTTCATCCGCGACATCAACCGCGAGTTCGGCACCACCGTGGTGCTGATCGAACACGACATCGGCGTGGTCATGAGCTTGTGCGACCACGTGGTGGTCCTCGACTACGGTCGCAAGATCGGCGACGGCACCCCGCAACAGGTGCGCGCCAACTCCGATGTCATCGCCGCCTACCTGGGTACCTGAACATGGAATTTTTCTTCGAAGTGCTGATCGGCGGGCTGCTGGCGGGCGTGATGTATGCCCTGGTGGCGATTGGTTTTGTGCTGATCTACAAGGCCTCCGGCGTGTTCAATTTTGCCCAGGGCGCCATGGTGCTGTTCGCCGCGCTGACGTTTGTCAGCCTGTTGGAGCGCGGCTTCCCGTTTGCCTGGGCGTTCCTGATCACCCTGGCGAGCATGGTGGTACTGGCGCTGCTGATCGAAAAAGTGGTGCTGCGACCCTTGGTCAATCGTCCACCGATCATCCTCTTCATGGCCACCCTCGGGCTGTCCTACATGATCGAGGGCTTTGCGCAGTTCCTGTGGGGTGCGCAGGTGCACGGGCTCGACCTGGGCATCGCCGACGAGCCGCTGGAAATCCGCGGCATGCTGCTTTCGCAATTCGACCTGTTTGCCGCCGGCACCGCCGCCGCGCTGGTGATCGTGCTGTCGCTGCTGTTCAACAAGACCCGGGCGGGCCTGTCGTTGCGTGCGGTGGCCGATGACCCGCTGGCGTCCATGGCCATCGGTATTCGCCTGCCGCGCATCTGGGCGTTGGTGTGGGCGGTGGCCGGGTTCGTCGGGCTGGTGGCCGGGTTGCTCTGGGGCGCACGCCTGGGGGTGCAGTTCTCGCTCTCGCTGGTGGTGCTCAAGGCGCTGCCGGTGCTGATCATCGGCGGGTTCTCGTCCATCGGCGGGGCGATTGTCGGTGGCTTGATCATCGGCGCAGCGGAGAAGATCGCCGAGATCTACCTCGGCCCGATCATCGGCAGCGGCATCGAGAACTGGGTGCCCTACGTCCTCGCCTTGCTGTTCCTGCTGGTGCGGCCTGCCGGGTTGTTCGGCGAGCGCGCCATCGAACGGGTTTGATTGTCCTTGGGGAAATGCCTGCATGTTGTATCAAGAAGTCGGTCAAATCAGCACCTCCTACGCGGCCGAGCGCCGCACCTTTCGCCTGCGCCAGGACCGCGTCGCGCTGTGGCTGCTACTGGGCGTGGCGTTTTTTGCGGTGCCCTGGCTGGGCAATGACTACTGGTTCAGCGCAATCCTGGTGCCGCTGCTGGTGCTATCGCTGGCAGGGCTTGGGCTCAACCTGCTGACGGGCTACGCCGGGCAACTTTCACTCGGCTCGGCGGCGTTCATGGCGGTGGGCGCGTTTGCCGCCTACAACCTGCAGTTGCGGGTGCCCGGCCTGCCGCTGCTGGTGAGCTTTGCCCTGGGTGGCGTGATCGCCGCCGCGGTGGCGGTGTTCTTCGGCTTGCCGAGCCTGCGCATCAAGGGCTTTTACCTGCTGGTGGCGACCCTGGCCGCGCAGTTCGTGGTGGAGTGGGTGCTCACCCGCTTCAGCTGGTTTACCAACGACAACGCCTCGGGCGTGATCACCTCACCGCCGCTGCTGATTGCCGGGCTGGATTTCAGTTCACCGCGTGGCCGCTACGTGCTGACGCTGGCCGTGGTGGTGACGCTGTTCTGGCTGGGCAAGAACCTGGTGCGCAGCGAACTGGGCCGCAACTGGATGGCAGTGCGCGACATGGACACCGCCGCTGCCGTCATCGGCATTCGCCTGTTGAAGGCCAAGCTGCTGGCGTTTGCCATCAGCGGCTTCTATCTGGGCATCGCCGGTTCACTGTGGGCGTTCGCCTACCTGGGCACGGTCGAGCCCCACGGCTTTGACCTGAGCCGCTCGTTCCAGGTGCTGTTCATCATCATTATCGGCGGCCTGGGCAGCGTGCTCGGCAACGTCCTTGGCGCGGCATTCATCGTGTTGTTCCCGATCCTGCTGGCCAATCTCTTCGCGCTGTTGCCCGCTGGACTGATGGATGCCGGACAGCTGGAGAACATCCAGAAGATGCTGTTTGGCGCGCTGATCATCGCGTTTTTGATCAAGGAACCGGAGGGGCTGGCCCGTCTGTGGCAGCGCTTTCGTCAACGGGCCAGGGTTTGGCCGCTGCGTTACTGAACTCAATAACCCCCCAGGAATGACCTCCATGACACACCGCTTATCGCTGCGCCGCCTGGCCTTGGGCCTGGCCCTGATCACCGCCGGGCTCACGGCCGGTGCCCAGGCTGCCAACGAACAATACTTCCCGTTGCAGAGCTACCGGGTCGGCCCGTACGCCGCCGGCGGCACCGGTTTCTTCGGGGGCTTTATCGACTACCTGCAATACATCAATGCCAAGGGCGGGGTGAACGGCGTCAAGCTGACCTGGAGCGAGTGCGAGACCGAGTACGTGGTGGAAAAAGGCGTCGAATGCTACGAGCGCCTCAAGGGTGGGCTCAACGGTGCACCGGCCGCCGCCACCAACCCGCTGTCAGTCGGCATCGCCTATGCCACCCTGGACCGCTCCACCGCCGACAAGCTGCCGCTGATCACCATCAACCATGGCCGCACCGATTCCACCGATGGCAGCGTATTCCCCTACGTGTTCCCGCTGCAGCTCAACCCCTATTCGGAAGTCTCGGCGATCATCAACTACATCGGCCAACGCGAAGGCGGCGCCGACAAGCTCAAGGGCAAGAAAATCGCCGTGCTCTACCACGGCTCGCCCTACGGCAAGGAAACCAATGGCGTGCTCGAAACCCTGGCGAAAAACGCCGGCTTCGAACTGACCCTGCTGGAAGTGCCGCACCCCGGCAACGAGCAGCAATCGCAGTGGCTCAACATCCGGCGCCTCAAGCCCGACTGGGTGATCCTGCGCGGCTGGGGCGTGATGAACCCGGTGGCGCTTAAATCCGCGCAGAAAGTCGGCTACCCGGCCGATCACATCATCGGCAATATCTGGAGCAACTCCGAAGAAGACGTGGTACCGGCCGGTGCCGCCGCCAAAGGCTTTATCTCGATCACCACCCACCCGTCGGGCACCGACTTCCCGGTACTGCAAGGTATCCAGCAAAGCGTGGTAGACGCCGGCAAGGGCAACCTGGCCGACCCCAAGCGTTTCGGCACCGTGTATTACAACCTGGGCGTGGTCAACGGCATTCTCAACGTCGAAGCGCTGCGCCTGGCCCAGGAAAAATACGGCCACCAACCGCTCACTGGCGAGCAAGTACGCTGGGGCTTCGAACACCTGAACCTCGACGACGCACGCCTGCAGGCGCTGGGCGCCAAGGGCCTGGTGCAACCGCTGAAACTCTCCTGCGCCGACCACGAAGGCGGCGGCGCCGTACGCTTCCAGCAATGGGACGGCCAGCGCTGGAACCTGATCAGCGACTGGGTACAAGCCGACCGCGCCTTGTTGCGGCCGATCATCGAAGCCTCAGCGGCCCAGTACGCCAAGGAGAAAGGCATCACGCCACGAGATTGCAGCAAAGAGCAGTAAAACGACCCAACTGTGGGAGGGGGCTTGCTCCCGATGGCGGTGGATCAGCTAATGAATCTGTTGGCTGACACACTGCCATCGGGAGCAAGCCCCCTCCCACATTTAGACCGAGGTGTGTCAGCTCATGCCTACTTCCAACAAGCAACTTTTGGCAGCCGACCATGCGACTGAAGTCTGCCGGATGTAAACAGCTCAACTGTGGGAGGGGGCTTGCTCCCGATGACGGTGGGTCAGCTAGTGAATCTGTTAGCTGACACACTGCTATCGGGAGCAAGCCCCCTCCCACATTCAGACCGAGGTGTGTCAGCTCATGCCTACTTCAACCACGCGATTTTTGGCAGCCGCCTATGCGACCGAAATCTGCCGGATGTAAACAGCTCAACTGTGGGAGGGGGCTTGCTCCCGATGACGGTGGGTCAGCTAGTGAATCTGTTGGCTGACACACTGCTATCGGGAGCAAGCCCCCTCCCACATTCAGACCGAGGTGTGTCAGCCCATGCCTAC
>NZ_FKLB01000058.1:414493-430704 GCF_900067035.1 Pseudomonas sp. 1 R 17 | reverse complement strand
CCTACTTCCAACACGCGACTTTTGGCTACCGCCCATGCGACCGAAATCTGCCGGATGTAAACAGCTCAACTGTGGGAGGGGGCTTGCTCCCGATAGCGGAGTGTCAGCCAACAGATTTATTAGCTGATCCACCGTCATCGGGAGCAAGCCCCCTCCCACATTCAGACCGAGGCGTGTCAGCCCAGACCTATTTCCACCACTCCAGCATTCAACCGCACCGGCCATACCCGCAAACGCTGGTGCGGTGCCTCCAGGCATTGGCCGTCTTCCAAACGGTAATGCTGCTTATAGATCGGCGCGGCCACCACCAGGTCGCCCTTGATGCTGCCGACCAGCCCGCGTCCGATCACATTCGCGCCGGATTCCGGGTCGTGGTTGTCGATGGCGTACAGCGTCTGGTCCCGGGCGCCGGGCAGGTAGAACAGCGCGACTTGGGCGCCGTCCAGCCACACCACTACGCCGGAATTACTCACCAGGTCGGTCTCGTTGCACACGCTTTTCCAGGTGGCAAGGTTGCGCTGCGTGTTGGACTGGCTCATCAGGCAAGCTCCTCGGTGACGGCAATCAGGTTGAGTTCGGCGGCCATGATCGGCCGACGCTGGCCGCGTTCCTGGACAAAGTGGATGTCCGGGTCGGGGCGTTTGTCGTTGACGAAGGTGCGGAAGCGCTTGAGTTTTTCCGGGTCCTTGAGGGCGTTGGCCCACTCGCATTCGTAGCGGTCGACCACCCGTTGCATCTGCGCTTCGAGCTCGGCGCCCAGGCCCAGGCTGTCGTGCAGGATCACGTCCTTGAGGAAATCCAGGCCGCCTTCCAGGCTTTCGCGCCAGACCGAGGTGCGTTGCAATTTGTCGGCGGTGCGGATGTAGAACATCAGGAAGCGGTCGATGTACTGGATCAGCGTGGCGTCATCCAGGTCGGTGGCGAACAGTTCGGCGTGGCGTGGGCGCATGCCGCCGTTGCCGGCGATGTAGAGGTTCCAGCCCTTCTCGGTGGCGATCACGCCCACGTCCTTGCTCTGGGCTTCGGCGCATTCGCGGGTGCAGCCGGATACCGCGAACTTGAGCTTGTGCGGCGAACGCAGGCCCTTGTAGCGGTCCTCGATCAGCAGCGCCATTTTCACGCTGTCCTGCACACCGTAGCGGCACCAGGTGCTGCCCACACAGGACTTCACCGTGCGCGTGGATTTGCCGTAGGCGTGGCCGGTTTCAAACCCGGCCGCGATCAGCTCGGCCCAGATGTCCGGCAGCTCGTGCAGTTGCGCGCCAAACAGGTCGATGCGCTGGCCGCCGGTGATCTTGGTGTAGAGGTCGTATTTCTTCGCCACTTCGCCAATCACGATCAACTTGTCGGCGGTGATCTCGCCGCCCGGAATACGCGGCACCACCGAGTAGGTGCCGTTTTTCTGCATGTTGGCCATGAAGGTATCGTTGGTGTCCTGCAACGGCACCAGGGACGCGTCCATGATCGGCTGGTTCCAGCACGAGGCCAGGATCGACCCCACCGCCGGTTTGCACACATCGCAGCCGATGTGGCCACGACCGTGTCTGGCCAGCAGTTCTTCGAAGGTGGTCACCCCTTCCACGCGCACCAGGGCATACAACTCCTGGCGGGTATAGGCGAAGTGTTCGCACAGGCTCTTGTCGACGCTGACGCCACGGGCAATCAGCTCGTGCTCGAACACCTGCTTGAGCAACCCGGCACACCCACCGCAACCGGTGCAGGCCTTGGTCTGCGACTTGAGCAGGCCGAGGTCGCTGCACCCGCCGTCGATGGCCGAGCAGATCGCGCCCTTGTTGACGTTGTGGCACGAGCACACCGTGGCCGAGTCCGGCAAGGCGCCTGGGCCGAGGGTCGGTGCGCCGCTGGACGATGGCAGGATCAGGCTGGCCGGTTCGGCCGGCAGCGCGATGCTGTTCTGCATGTATTGCAGCAAGGTGTCGTAGTAGCTGTTGTCGCCGACCAGCACCGCGCCGATCACGTGTTTGCCGCTCGCATCCACCACCAGGCGTCGATAGCTGGCGCTCGCCTCGTCGATGAACTGGTAGCTGCGCGCACCCGGTGTGTGGGCGTGGGCGTCGCCGATGGAGCCCACGTCCACGCCCAGCAACTTGAGCTTGGTGGACATGTCGGCGCCGACAAAGGGCTCAGCGCTGTGCTCGCACAACAGCGCGGCGACGCCACGGGCCATTTGGTAACCCGGCGCAACCAGGCCGAACAGGCTGCCGTTCCAGGAGGCGCATTCGCCAATCGCGTAGATATTGGGATCGCAGCTCAAGCACTCGTCGTTGATCACCACGCCGCCGCGCGGGCCAATCTCCAGGCCGGCCTGGCGAGCCAGGGCATCCTGGGCGCGGATCCCGGCGGAGAACACGATCAGGTCGGTCTCCAGGAACTCGTCATTGGCAAAGTTCATGCGGTAGCGGTACTGCTCGCCGGCACTGATCGATTGGGTGGCGCGGGACAGATGCACACCGACGCCCAGCCGCTCGATCTGGGCCTTGAGCGCAAGGCCGCCGAAATCATCCAGTTGCACTGGCATCAGGCGCGGCGCGAATTCCACCACATGGGCTTCCAGGCCCAGGCTTTTCAGGGCGTTGGCGGCTTCCAGGCCGAGCAGGCCACCGCCCACCACCACACCACGGCGGGCATTGGCGGCAGCGGCACGGATGGCGTCGAGGTCTTCGAGGGTGCGATACACCAGGCGCGAGTCGCCTTCGGCGCCCTCGATCGGCGGCACGAACGGATAGGAACCGGTGGCCAGCACCAGCTTGTCGTAGCCCACGCAGCCCTGGGCGGTGATCACTTCACAGCGTTCGCGGTCGATCTCCAGCACCGGTACACCCAGGTGCAGGGTGACACCCGGCGTCTGGTACAACGCGGCGTCGGACAACGCCAGGGACTCGGCATCGCGGCCGGTGAAATACTCGGAAAGATGCACGCGGTCATAGGCACGCATCGGCTCTTCGCTGAACACGTGCAACCGGTAGTGATCCAGCGCGCCGCGTTCGATCAATTGCTCCACGCAATGGTGGCCGACCATGCCATTGCCGACGACGATCAGGGTTTTCATCTGTTTGTTCATAGCAAGCACCCGACAACGTTCATCACGGTTTAAAAAGCAAAAAAAAACGCCTGAAACCTTGCGGTTCCAGGCGCCTTTGCCTGTTCTTATGCGGGATCGGATCGGCGACTGCGCCGGATCTACCGCTTTATGCCCCTGTTGTCGATCGTCGTTGACCGAGGTGGGTTGAGGGGGAGCTTGCAGGGTCTGTGCCAATTGGTCGCGAGCCTTACTGCGACGCCTTCTAGCGGTACTCATCGAGTCTGAATGCACACTTCAGCGCCTCCAACTGGTGCATCCCGCGACAAAAAAGTGCATTCCCGGATAAAAATCAAAGGGTCACAGAAGAGCGGGCTTATTGTGGTGAGCGGGCTTGCCCCGCGCTGGGTGGCGAAGCCGCCCCATCACTGCCACAGCTTACTTCCTGTAAGGACTGAGGCGCCTGGGTTTAGGGCTGCTACGCAGCCCAGCGCGGGGCAAGCCCGCTCACCACAGCAAGCCCACTCACCACTGTAAGCCCACTCACCACAACAAGCTGGCTTGCCACAATTTGCCCGTGCTTAAGAAATTGGCGCGTGACTTGCTAGGGAACACACACAGAGCAGTCAACGCTGATTGCCCATTCACGACAAAGGCGCCGTGCAATCCCCGTTTCCAACGGAGGGTTGCAGGGCGCTTTTTTGTTGGCGGGCAGAAAAAGTTTCGAGGGTGACGGATGGCAAACCAAAGCGTACGCAGTGTGTGTCCCTATTGTGGTGTGGGCTGCGGCATCATCATGCAGGTCGAGCACAATAAGGTGGTCAAGGTCATCGGTGACAAGGCCCACCCCACCAACTTCGGCCGCCTGTGCACCAAAGGCACCACCTGCGGGCAGGCCATCGCCGAGTCCGGGCGGATGGAAAACGCCTACCTGCGCGAGAAGCGTGACCACGACCCGGTGCGCATCGCCATGGACACCGCCATCAGCGAAACCGCCGGGCGCCTGCGCGGCATCCTCGACAGCCACGGGCCGGATGCCCTGTCCTTTTACGTCTCCGGGCAAATGTCCCTGGAAGCCCAGTACCTGATCAATAAACTGGCCAAGGGCTTTGTGCGCACCAACAACGTCGAGTCCAACTCGCGGCTGTGCATGGCCAGCGCCGGCAGCGGCTACAAGCTGTCCCTGGGCTCCGATGGGCCGCCGGGCTCCTATGAAGACTTCGACCGCGCCGACCTGTTCTTCGTGATCGGCGCCAATATGGCCGACTGTCACCCGATCCTGTTCCTGCGCATGATGGACCGGGTCAAGGCCGGGGCGAAGCTGATCGTGGTCGATCCACGGCGCAGCGCCACGGCGGACAAAGCCGACCTGTACCTGCCGATCAAACCGGGCACCGACCTCGCCCTGCTCAATGGCCTGTTGCACCTGCTGGTCAAGAACGGCCACACCGACCCGGCCTTTATTGCCGCGTTCACCGAGGGCTGGGAGGCCATGCCCGGCTTTCTCGAGGACTACCCGCCGCACACGGTCGCCGAGATCACCGGCCTGGCCGAAGCGGATATCCGCCAGGCTGCCGACTGGATAGGCGCGGCTGCCGAGTGGATGAGCTGCTGGACCATGGGCCTCAACCAAAGCACCCACGGCACCTGGAACACCAACGCCCTGTGCAACCTGCACCTGGCCACCGGCGCCATCTGCCGCCCCGGCAGCGGGCCGTTTTCCCTCACCGGCCAACCCAATGCCATGGGCGGCCGTGAGATGGGCTACATGGGCCCGGGCCTGCCGGGGCAGCGCTCGGTGCTGGTAGAAGCCGACCGCGCATTTATCGAAGACCTCTGGCAGATCCCCCCAGGCAGCCTGCCGCGCCAGGTCGGCGGCGGCACCGTGGCGATGTTCGAGCAGATGAGCGCGGGGCAGATCAAGGCCTGCTGGATCATCTGCACCAACCCGGTGGCCAGCGCGCCCAATCGCCGCAAGGTGATCGAAGGCCTGCAAGCCGCCGAACTGGTGATCACCCAGGATGCCTTCCTCGACACCGAGACCAACCGCTACGCCGACATCCTGCTGCCCGGCGCGCTGTGGGCCGAGGCCGAAGGGGTGATGATCAACTCCGAGCGCAACCTGACCCTGATGCAAAAAGCCGTCGAACCACCGGGCCAGACCTTGCCCGACTGGCAGATCATCGCCAGGGTCGCGAGTGAAATGGGCTTTGCCGAAGCCTTCACCTATGCCAGCGCCGCCGAGGTCTTCGACGAGATCAAGCGCGCCTGGAACCCCAAGACCGGCTATGACATTCGCGGCGCCAGCCATCAACGGCTGCGCGCGCAACCGCTGCAATGGCCCTGCGCTTCAGACGCGGGCGCCGACCGCAACCCGATCCGCTACCTGAATACAGGCACGCTCAGATTCGCCACCGACAACGGCAAGGGCCAGTTCCTGGCGCGCCCACATATGCCGCCGGCAGAGATGCCGGATGAGGCCTTCCCTTTCGTGCTCAACACCGGGCGTTTGCAGCACCAGTGGCATACCCTGACCAAGACCGGCAAGGTCGCCACCCTGAACAAACTCAACCCCGGCCCCTTCGTCGAACTGCACCCCGAAGACGCCGCCAGCCTGGGCATCCAGGACAAGGACCGCGTGGAGGTGCGCTCCCAGCGCGGGCGTGCCGTGCTGCCTGCGGTGGTCACCGACCGCGTGCGGCCGGGCAACTGTTTTGCGCCTTTCCACTGGAACGATGTATTTGGCGAAAACCTGGCGATCAACGCGGTGACCAACGACGCGGTCGATCCGATTTCCCTGCAACCCGAGTTCAAGTTCTGTGCCGTCGCCCTGGCCCGGGTCGAGTTGATCGATCACCAGTTTCTCGATGGGCCGGTCTCGCAAGACTTGCCCCCCTTAGTAGAGGACCTCACCCTGTCGCGCCTCGACGCCTTCGCCGATATTGCCGGCATCCGCAACCTGCCGGCGCCGACACTGAGCGATAGCGAGCGTACTTACCTCGCAGGTTTCCTCAGCGGTCTGCGCTCCGAGGCCGGGCGCCTGGCAGCGGGTGTGCCGGTGATGCCAACCCATGCGCCGCTGACCAAGGATTCCCGACTGTGGCTGGACGGTTTGCTCGGCGGATTGTTCAGCCGCGCAGACGTCAGCGCCATCGCCGCAACGCCCTCCCCGGCCGTCACCCTGTTATGGGCCTCCCAGACCGGCAACGCCGAAGCCCTCGCCGAGCGATTCGCCAAGCGCCTGCGCGACGCCGGTATCAGCGTCGAGCTCAGCGCGATGGCGGATTTCCCGGCCAGCAAACTGGCGAGCACACAAAACCTGGCGCTGATCAGCAGCACCTTCGGCGACGGCGACCCGCCGGACAACGGCGAAGGCTTCTGGCACAGCCTCAGCACCGCCGAGATGCGCCTGGAGTCGCTGCGTTTTGCGGTACTGGCCCTGGGCGATCCGAATTACGACCAGTTCTGCAAGCACGGCAAACGCCTTGACCAGCGCCTGCTGGAGCTGGGCGCGACCCGCCTGCTGGAGCGCGTGGATTGCGACACCGAATTCGAAGAGCGCGCCTATGCCTGGCTGGCACAGTTGCAACACAGCCTCAACCCGGCCAAAGCCGCGACGCTCGCCCCACCCGCCACACCGGCCGGCAAAACCAAGCTGCATGGCTCACGGCTGCTGCTCAACCGGCACCTGAACCCACAGAGCACCCACAAGGAAACCCGCCAGTTCGCCCTGGACCTGACCGACTCCGGGCTGAGCTATGAAGCCGGTGATGCCCTGGGAGTGATGCCGCGCAACTGCCCGGAGCTGGTCAGCGAACTGCTCGACCTGACCCGCCTGGATGCCAGTGCCTGCGTGAACATCGACACCTTCGGCGATGTACCGCTGCACCAGGCATTGACCCAGCGTTTCGAAATCGCCCGCCCCAGCAGCGACACCCTGGCCTTTATCGCCGAGCGCAGTGCCAACCCAGGCCTTAAGCGCCTGCTGAGCCCCGAGCACAAGACCGAACTGCAGGCTTGGCTGTGGGGCCGGCAACTGGTGGATGTGTTGCACGAATACCCCATCGATTGCTCGGCGGACGAACTGCTCGGCACCCTCAAGCGCCTGCAACCACGTTTGTATTCAATCGCCTCCAGCGCCAAGGCCTACCCGCAGGAAGTGCACCTCACCGTGGCCGCCGTGCGCTATGGCAAGCGCAAGGGCGTATCCTCGACCTTCCTCGCCGACCGCGCCGCAGACAGCGAGGTGCCGTTGTTCGTGCAGCCGTCCAAGCACTTCCGCACACCGGCCGACGGCGACGTGCCGATGATCATGATCGGCCCCGGCACCGGTGTGGCGCCGTTCCGCGCGTTTTTGCAGGAACGTCGGGCCCAGGGACACCAGGGCCGCAACTGGCTGTTCTTTGGCGAGCAACACGCGGCCAGCGACTTTTACTACCAGGACGAACTGCAAGGCATGCAGCACGACGGCTTGCTCACTCACCTGAGCCTGGCGTTCTCCCGCGACCAGGCGCAGAAGGTCTACGTGCAGGACCGCATCCAGGAACACGGCGCCGAGCTGTGGCGCTGGCTGCAGGACGGCGCGCAGCTGTATATCTGCGGGGATGCCAGCCACATGGCCAAGGACGTCGACCAGGCCCTGCGCCAGGTCGCGCAAACCCACGGCGGGCTTGGTGTTGAGGGCGCCGTGGAGTACTGGCGCCAGTTGAGCGAACAGAAGCGCTATCTGCGTGATGTCTACTGATTGGATACAGAACAATAAGCACTTTGTATTGTGTACAAAAAACCCTAAAGATTTGCCGGTATCAGGCCGAAACAGCGGTGATAGCAAATCGCCGCGCTCTTTTTCCGGAACGAGACGGTTTGACCGCCCCCTACGCTGATGGTCGTCTCGATGAAAATAAAAAATAAGCTGGTGCTGGCTTTTGTCTCGGTCGCGTTTATCCCGGTAAGCCTGGTGGCGGTCATCTCCGTGATGAACACACGGACCCAGGCCGTTGACCAGTTTATCGATGGCAGCACCCGGGAAATCCGCCAGATCGATGGCAATATCCGCCAGTTCTTCGACGGCACGCAGCAGAACGTCGATCAAATGGCCATGGATCCTGTGTACACCTCCGTGGAAACGCTGAAGAACTACCAGCCCGCCGACGCCGCCAGCCAACCGATGCCAGCAGCGGCACAAGCGGTCATCGAGCGCTTTGCACGCTTCGGCGCCACGCACCCGGCCGCCGCCATCCTCTCCATCGGCCTGGAAGACGGTACCTACGCCAAATGGCCGGATGACCCGCAGCTGGCCAAGTACGACCCACGCACGCGCCCCTGGTACAAGGCCGCGATGGCCAGCCCCGGCAAGACCGTGCGCACGCCGGCTTACTACTACGACAAAGACGATGTGGCGCTGGTGGGCACTGCCCGGGCGCTGCTGGATAGCGCCGGCAAAGCCAAGGGCGTGTTCGTGGTCAGCGTGTCGCTGAAAAACCTCACCGAACTGGTCAAGAGCATCAAGCTCGGCGAAAGCGGCTACGTGATGCTGATCGAAGACGGCGTGGTGCTGGTCGACCCGCGCGACGCCGCTCACAGTTTCAAGCCGCTCAAGGACCTGGGCGCCGCCTATGCGCACCTGGCCGAGACGTCCCAGGGTTCTACCGAGGTGGAAATCAACGGCGTGCGCTACATGGCCAACGTGTGGACCTCCCCCGGCCTGGGCTGGCGCTATATCGGCCTGATCGAACACCGCGAAGTCATGGCCGAAGCCACGCGCATGACCTACCTCACAGCGGTCATCGTCGGCGTGCTGGTGCTGATCTTCGGCGTGCTTGCGGCGGCGTTTTCCAAGGTGATCGTCAAGCCCATCGGCCAGGTCAGCAGCGGCTTGCAGTCGATTGCCGAGGGCGAAGGCGACCTGCGTCACGCACTGCAGGTGCAGGGCAAGGATGAAACCGCCGAACTGGCCGGCTGGTTCAACAAGTTCCTTGCCGCGATTCGCCAATTGATCCAGCACATCGGCGCGGCCTCGGCCAATTTGCACAATGCGTCCAAGGTCAACAGCGAAGTGGCCCACAACATGAACGAAGCCGCCGGGCGCCAGCGCGAGGCGGTGGAACTGGTGTCCACCGCGTTCAACGAAATGGTCGCCACTGCCAACGAAGTCGCGCGTTCATGCAGCAGTGCGGCAGAGTCGGCGGAGAACGGCCATCGCCGGGTGGCCGAGGGCAAGCAACAGATCGAAGTCACCACCGATAACGTCAACCGCCTGGGCCGCCGCTTGACCGAGTCGTCCGACGCCATGGTCGAACTCGAAGCCGGCAGCCGCAGCATCAACCAGATCATCGGCACCATTCGCGCGATTGCCGAACAGACCAACCTGCTGGCACTCAATGCCGCCATCGAGGCCGCCCGTGCCGGCGACCAGGGCCGTGGTTTTGCCGTGGTCGCCGACGAGGTGCGCGCGTTGGCCAAGCGCACCTCCGACTCCACCGGCGAGATCGAGCACCTGCTCGGCACCCTGGAAAACAAGACCCAGGAAGTCACGCAAAAAATGGGCAGTTGCCTGGACCTGTCACGGGCCAGTGTGTCGTCCATCGAAAGCGCGCGGGACAGCTTTGAAGGCATCCAGCTGTCGGTCAACGAGATCCGCGACCAGAACCTGCAAATCTCCGCCGCCGCCGAGGAGCAACACAGTGTGGCCGAAGAGATCAACCGGCATATCCAGCAGATCTACGACGAGGCGCGCCTGGTGGAAAGCCTGGCCAACTCGGCGCAGGACGACTCGGGGCGCCTGTCAAATCTGTCGGATGAGTTGAATGGCCTGGTGGGGCGCTTCAAGTCCTGATGATTGTCGCCAACTGATCATCCGCCTCCCCCCGTAGCAGCTGCCGAGCGCAAGCGAGGCTGCGTCGGACGCACTGCCGATTCAAGCCCGAGCCGCGACCGACGCAGCCTCGCCGGGGCTCGACAGCTGCTACGGGGTTTTACGCGGTGCTGGATAAGACGGTATCTACGATGGGTGAAGCCATCCAATCCAGAAAAGCTCGAAGCCGCGTGGTGAAGTTTTCCATCGTGGCGCCAGGGTTCCTGGCCTCAAAGAGAAAGAACGCAAGGTGAGTGACCCGCTGCGGATACCCCCGGACGAACATCGCCACATGCTCTTCGAGGGTGCGCGGCCATGTCGACGCATCTTCCGAAAGCAATACATGGGTGGACCTGATCAGCTTGCGTGAAGCCTCGCGCTGCAAGCTAAGGCGCTGCGTTTCGGTGTCGGCGCACGCGATGCGCGTGAGGTACGCGCTCAATACGGCGTGAAAATCACCATTTACCGCCAGCGCGATGTCACGGGATGGCCGAAACCGTTCGAAATGCACTGACAGATCATTGCCCCACAGGCAGCGGCACTGGTGTTTGAGCCAGAAACCCCACCCGTTGCGGTTTTCCGCCGCCAGTACTTGCGCGCGGTGGCCGATATCGAAATCCACCTTGGTGACAAGGGGATGCCGCTGCTCCAGTGCACAGCGGACTGCCTCCAGCCGGGCCAATAGCTCCGCCGTTGCCGGCTCGCGCAGCACCAGGGTGAGGTCGAGGTCGGAAACACCGGGAATGGCGTCGCCCCTTGCGACACTGCCGTAGAGATAGAGGCCGTCCAGGCCCAGGTCGTCCCTCGAGAGCGACGCGCAGACGTCCGCCAGCAACGGCTGGTATTCACGCTGCACGGGGGTGTCGGGGACGGTGAGGATAAAACCGTCCGCGTCGATGCCCGCAGAAGGCGTACTCATGGGCGATGCACCTCGATCACCAGCCCTTCCGCCTCGCTCGGCACGCAGAAATGCCGGGTGATCAGGTCGAACTCGGCATCCGTCGCCGCGAAATCATGATCGCCCCGGGCATTGCGCGCATGCAGCCTTGCGCGGCAGGTGGCGTCGTCCAGCTCGAGGTAATGCAGGCGGTGCGGCACCTTGGCGGCCTGCGCCAACCCCAGCAGCCATTCGCGATTGGCCAGGGTATTGGCGGGAAAATCCAGCACCACGTTGACGCCGGATTCAAGCAGGTTGATCACCAACGGGCCCAACACCCCGCGAATACGCTGGGCACAGCGCAGGTAGTCGGCGATCGAGAGGATTTCACCGGGGTACAACTGGGCGAGCCAGGTGTCTTCGCTGAGCAGGATGGCGGCGTGTTCGGCCACCAGGGTCTTGGCCAGTGTTGACTTGCCCGAGGCGATCTTGCCGCACAGCAGGTGCAGGGTTGGCATGGGGACGGCTCCTTATGTGAAGCCCTGAGCATGCCAGCTTTCAGGCTGGTTCTTAATATTTCGACACGAATTATGCTGAACTATCTGATACGTAAGGCGTTCATTTTCTATGCGCAGCCCCGACCAGGGGCGTTGTACAACAAGGAGCCGCCTTACCATGACAACCCTTCCCGCCTACCGATATACGCCGGGGCCGCTGCATGCGACCTTGCTGGCCGGCACCGTGCCACTGTTTCTTGGTGCCTTGCTCAGCGACATTGCCTACACCCAGACCTACCAGATTCAATGGGCCAACTTTGCGTCCTGGTTGATTGCCGGTGCTCTGGTGTTCTGTGGGCTCGCGTTCCTGTTTGCGCTGGTCAACCTGCTTCGCGCCGAGCGCAAGGCGGGGCAACCCACGCGGTATGTCCTGCTGCTGTTAGCCACCTGGGTATTAGGGCTGGTCAATGCCTTTCAACATGCCAAGGATGCCTACGCCTCAATGCCTGCCGGGCTGATCATGTCGGCCGTCGTCTTGCTGCTGACACTGGCGGCCACCTGGACCGGCCTGCGCTCGGGAGGTGCCAAATGAAAACGTCCCACACACTGAGCGTATTGAGCGCCGCGCTGTTGCTGAGCGCCTGCGGCGGCGAAGGCGACAAGACCCAGGCCCGTGGCCCCGACCCCACGTTGCCGGAGCAACAAAGCAGCCTGTTGCCGAGCATGAAGATCGCCGAGCCCACCCCCTGGGGCGATCAGAAACCCCAGGTACCCGAGGGCTACAGCATCACGGCCATCGCCACCGACCTGGCCATCCCGCGCCAGACCCTGGTGCTGCCCAACGGTGACATCCTGATCGCCGAAGGCCGTGGCGGCAGTGCGGCCAAGCTCAAGCCCAAGGATGTGATCGCCAGCGTGATCAAGGCCCAGGGCAACACCAAGGTAAAAGGCGGCAACCGCCTGACGCTGCTGCGCGATGCCGACGGTGACGGCACCTATGAGTTGAAGACGGTGTTCGCCGACAACCTCAACGCGCCCTACGGCCTGGCGTTTGCCGATGGCAAGCTCTACGTGGCCAACCAGGATGCGCTGGTGCGCTTCGACTACACCGATGGCCAGACCAAGGCCAGCGGCGCACCGGTGAAAGTCACCGACCTGCCGGCGCAGATCAACCATCACTGGACCAAGTCCCTGGCAGTGAGTGCCGATGGACGCCAGTTGTATGTGGGGATCGGCTCCAACAGCAACGTGACCGAACGTGGCATGGAAGTGGAAATCGACCGCGCCATGGTCTGGCAGATCGACGCCGCCACCGGCGCACACAAGCCCTATGCCACTGGCCTGCGCAACCCGACGGCGCTGACCATCCAACCCGACTCCGGGCAACTGTGGACGGTGGTCAACGAACGCGACGAACTCGGCCCCGACCTGGTGCCCGACTACCTGACATCGGTGAAAGAAGGCGCGTTCTACGGCTGGCCCTACAGCTATTGGGGCCAGAACGTCGACCCGCGCGCGCAACCGCAGAACCCGGCCAAAGTCGCCGCCGCGATCAAGCCCGACTACAGCCTGGGCTCCCACGTGGCCGCACTCGGCGTGGACTTTTCCATCCCGGCCATGGGCGAGCAATTTGCCGACGGCGTATTCGTCGGCGAGCACGGCAGCTGGAACCGCGACAAGCCGGTGGGCTACAAGGTGATCTTCGTGCCGTTCAGTAATGGCAAGCCATCGGGTGAGCCGATTGATTTCGCCACCGGCTTTCGCGGTGACGACGGCAAGACCCGTGGGCGCCCGGTGGGGGTGACGGTGGACCCGAAAGGCGCGCTGATCATCGCCGACGACTTGGCCAATACCGTGTGGCGGGTGACGCGCAAGCCATAGAGGCATATGACAGGGGCGGCGGCGCCCCTGTCAGCCTTCATCCTGCAATTGCGCCTCCAGCCAGTCGAGCAACGCCACGACCTCGGCCCGGCTGCCCTCTCCCTGCTGCCGGTAAATCGATAGCGCCTGGGGCAAATGCACACTCTCGACACAGGGCCTTACCAGCGCCCCGCTGTCAATCAACCGGCTCGCCGTACGCCGCCAGCCCATGGCGATCCCATGCCCTTCCACCGCCGCCTGCAACATCAGCGGGTAGCTATCGAAGGTCGCACCGCGCACCTCCCCGCTCAAGGCCTGGCCGAACACCTGCAACCAGCTGTCCCACTCCATCAAGTGCGGAGGATGGGAGCTGTGGTGCAACAAGGTGCGCGACTGCAACCCGGCGAGCGACAGCGGTGGTTTGCTGTCCAGATAGCCGGGGCTGCACACCGGGAACACTTCGTCGGCGGCGGTGAACATCAGCGGATGGCTGCCACTCGCGCGCCCGGTACTTTGCAAGGCCACGTCGAAGTGACTGGTGAACTCCGTCAGGGGGCGGGTGGAGGTCACCACCTGGATTTCGATGTGCGGGTATTGCTGGTGGAACGTCGACAAGCGCGGCATCAGCCAATAAAACGCTTCGCACAACTGACACAGCAACACCACGCGATGACTGTGGGGTGACCCCCGCAGGCTGGTGGCACTCTCACTGATGCTGCGCAGCGCTTCGCCGACCACCCGGCCCAGTTCCCGCCCCTCTTGGGTGAGGAACACCGCCCGGTTGCGCCGACTGAACAGCTTCACCCCCAGGTTGTCTTCCAGCCCGCGAATCTGGCGGCTGATGGCAGCCTGGGTGATGTGCAGCTCATCGGCCGCCTTGGAGAAACTGCCCAGGCGTGCCGCCGCTTCAAACGGCAACAGGCTGGCCAGGGGCGGCAGGGTCTTGCCAAGTGTATTCATAATCTGAGGTTATACATCCACGGCCGAGAACTCGTTTGTAGCACACCCGCATGACTGGGCACCATGGATCCATTACCTCAATGGATGCCCCGGATGAACGCTGCACAGACCTCCATTGCCGTCGGCGTGCTGCTCGCGGTTGTTGCGACATTGGGCTGGGCGTTGAACTTCATCGCGCCTTACGTCACCGGCGACTACAGCCTCTGTGACTTGATGGCTGTGCGATTTCTGATCGCCGGCACATTGGGTGTCATGGGGGTGATCCTATGCCGGGCACAGTTGCACTTGCTCGGGCCCGGCCAGGGATGCCTCGCCGCAGCACTCGGGGCGTTGGGGTGCCTGGGCTACGGCGTGTGCATCGCCGCCGGCGTGATGTTCGGCGGGCCGGTCATGACCCCGGCGTTTATCGGCACGGTGCCGGTGTTGTTGGCCCTGGTGGGTAACGCCAGCACGAGGACAGTCCCGTGGCGCCGCCTGGCAACCCCTTTGTCATGCCTGACGGTGGGCCTCTTGCTGTCGAACATCAGCAGCTTTCATCAACCTTCATTGGACACAAGCGCCTGGTGGGCAGGGCTGTTTTTTTCCCTGAGTGCAGTTGCTCTCTGGTTGTGGTTCAGCGTGATCAACCAAAGGCAACTGACACACCTTGCGGCGCAGGCAACCGGTCTCTGGACCGCACTCATGATGGTGGGCAGCGGTGTCGCCACCCTGTGCCTGCTACCGTTCATCCATGGGCTTGGCATGTTCAAGCTGCCGATGCTCGGCTTCGGCCTTTCCCAGGCTGGCCCGCTCTATGCCTGGAGCCTGGTGATCGCGGTGATGTCCACCATGGTCGGCGCCTGGGCCTGGAACGCCGCGACCCGACGCCTGCCGATGGTACTGAGCGGCCAATTGATCGCCCTCGAATCCCTCTTCGCCACCCTGCTCGGCCTGGGGTTTCACGGGCGCTGGCCCACACTCATGGAAGCCGTGGGACTGGTTGCGGTGCTGATCGGCGTGGCCATGGCGATTCGAATCATATTGACGAGCCCACAGGCGACGGCCAAGCCTGGGATGACCATGACCGGCGATCATAGCCGTTGACATGCTTGCCTAAAGCAACAATATAATTGACTAAGGCAACCATTCGAGTATCCGCCATGTCCACTCCCCTGCTTGTGGAACGCGCCGGCATCGTGCGCGGCTTCAATCGCTTCTACACCCACCAGATCGGCGTGCTGCAGGAACACCTGTTGCACAGCGACTATTCCCTGACTGAAATTCGGGTGATGTACGAGCTGTCCTCCCGTGGCGACCTCACCAGCGCCGACCTCTGCCAGATGCTCAGCCTCGACGCGGGTTACCTGAGCCGCCTGACCAGTGGTTTCGAGAAAAACGGCCTGATCCAGAAAGTCCGCTGCGCCACCGATGCGCGCGCGGTGCAATTGCACCTCACCGATCTCGGCCGCGCGGTCCTGGCGCCCCTGGAACAGCAGACCCAGGATGAAGTCATCGCCCTGCTCGAGAGCCTGCCCGAACCCCGGCAGCAGCAATTGACCGACGCCATGCAACGTATCCAGGCCCTGCTGCAAGACCGCCCGTCGAGCTACCTGCTGCGTGATCCACGGCCAGGGGATATGGGCCTGGTGGTGCAGCAGCAAGCGGCGCTGTATGCCCGCGAATACCACTGGAACTGGGAGTTTGAAGCGCTGGTGGCGGAGATCGTCGCCAAGTACCTGCGCGAGTTCGACCCGGCGCGGGAGCGCTGCTGGATCGCGGAGAAGGAGGGCGAGGTGGTCGGCTCGGTGTTCGTCGTGCGCCATGACGATACAACCGCCAAGCTGCGCATGCTCTACGTGGATGCGAGTGCGCGGGGCCTGGGCATCGGCCAGCGCCTGGTGGACGAATGCCTGCGCTTTGCCCGCGATGTCGGCTACACCCGCATGATGTTGTGGACCATGAGCGCCTTGACCGATGCGCGCAAGCTCTACCAGAAAGCCGGTTTCGAGTTGCTGGAAGAGGAGCCCACCTTGAGTTTCGGCAAGCAACTGGTCAGCCAGACCTGGGCGCGCGCGTTGTAGAAAAGGCGCTTGAAGGAATGGGTCTCGACACAACGTTATGGGTGATTCGACGGACCTGTGGCGA
>NZ_FKLB01000058.1:205814-414434 GCF_900067035.1 Pseudomonas sp. 1 R 17 | reverse complement strand
TCGCCACAGAGGTACCAGTTTGCTGCGCGACAGCGCGGCGGCCACGAGGTATTACAGGTCAGTGATTTCCTTATGGCGCGGCACCAGGGTCTTCATCACGCTCCAGGCCACCAGGTACGCCAGCGCACAGATCGCGAACATGATCATGTAGCCGGTGTGGATGTCATTGATGGACTTGTAGTAGTCGAACACCCAGCCGCCGATCTTGGTCATCACCACACCGCCGATGCCGCCGGCCATGCCGCCGATGCCGACCACCGAGGCCACGGTTTTCTGCGGGAACATGTCGGACACGGTGGTGAAGATGTTGCACGACCACGCCTGGTGCGCCGAGGCGCCGACGCCGATCAGCAATACCGGGACCCAGAAGCTGATGTAGCCCAACGGTTGCGCCAGCAACACCACCAACGGGAACAGCGCGATCACCAGCATGGCTTTCATGCGGCCGTCGTAGGGGGCATCGCCACGGGCCATGAAGTAGCTGGGGAACCAGCCGCCGCCGATGCTGCCGACCATGGTCATGCTGTACAGCACGGCCAGCGGCATGACGATATCGGCGCCTTTCATGCCGTATTGCGCCGACAGGTAGGTGGGCAGCCAGAACAGGAAGAACCACCACACGCCATCGGTCATGAACTTGCCGAAGGCAAACGCCCACGTCTGGCGGTAGGTGAGCAACTTGAACCACGAGACTTTTTTCTGTACCGCGCCTGCAACCGGCGGGATAGAGGGCTGCTGCGCCTGGTCGCTGCGGATATAGGCCAGCTCTTCGGCCGACAGGCGTTTTTGCTGCTCCGGCTTCTCATACACCGCCGCCCATACCGCCACCCACACAAAGCCCAGCATGCCGATGACCATAAAGGCCGCTTCCCAGCCCCACATCCCGGCGATCAGCGGCACACAGATCGGCGCCAGGATCGCGCCGACGTTGGCGCCGGAGTTGAAGATCCCGGTGGCCAGCGAGCGTTCTTTCTTGGGGAAATATTCGGCGGTGGCCTTGATCGCAATCGGGAAGTTACCCGCCTCGCCGATAGCCAGCACCGCCCGGGACAGCATGAAGCCGGCGATGGACACCGGAATCACTGCCAGGCCGATCGCACCGCTGACCGCGGCGATGCCCTCGCCCATCGGCACCGAGAACGCATGCATGATGGCGCCGGTGGACCAGATCGCAATCGCGATCACGTAGGCGGCCTTGGTGCCGATCTTGTCGACGAACCGCCCGGCAAACAGCATGGAGATCGCATACACAAACTGGAACACCGCCGCGATATTGGCGTAATCGGTGTTGCTCCAGCCAAATTGCGTCGACAACTGCGGCGCGAGCAGGCTGAGCACCTGGCGGTCGAGGTAGTTGACGGTGGTCGCGAAAAACAACATCGCGCAGATGGTCCAGCGATAGTTGCCTACAGCTTGGCCAACGCGCTGGGCGTTGATGGGCTCGATCAAGTTCATGGCATCACTTTTTATTTTTGTTAGGTAGGACATATGTAACGTCATATGTCGTCGTACAACTGTGGCTTTTATATCGGGCTACCTACCCGCTGTCAATCTGAAAGATTACGGCTTTTGCGGGCTATCTCGCGGGTGTAAAAAGTGCCAGGCGCAGCTAGGTTGTAGGACGACAAGCGCACATGACCACGGCGAGCGGGCTTCTTGTGCATGGGTATCTACACAACTTCCAGTGAATACGGAATCTCTGGCAATTAGGCTTCTGTGGTGAGCGGGCTTGCCCCGCGCTGGGTTGCGAAGCAGCCCCAAAACCTTCACCTCGATTGATTCTGGCACTCTTCGGTGACCTTATTGGGGCCGCTTCGCAGCCCAGCGCGGGCGGTGCGACGATTCGACAAGCCCGCTCACCACAGAGTTATGTGTCAGCCTTTAAGAGTTGTGTAGATACCTATGCTTCTTGTGGCAAGCCCGCTCACCACAGAATGCCGGATCGCCCCAGGGTAGGTGCTCACCCCGAAAACCCAGGCAATTGCACGCAAATTGCGCCCCAGGCAAAAAAACGCAAATAGCGGTGAATTATTTCATGTCCGCTTGTATCTGAACTGACAGAGCGGTGCCATCGCAACGATGGCACCTCCCCTGTTCTGTTTTAGAGTGGTCCGCATGAAATTACGTAAGAAAAGCGTCAAGCCCATCGGTTTGAAAGACATCACCATTGTTGACGACGCCAAGATGCGCAAGGCGATCACCGCCGCCGCACTGGGTAACGCCATGGAGTGGTTCGACTTTGGTGTCTACGGGTTCGTCGCCTATGTATTGGGTAAGGTGTTCTTCCCCGACGCCTCCCCTAGCGTACAAATGATCGCGGCACTGGCGACGTTCTCCGTGCCGTTCCTGATTCGTCCCCTGGGCGGCCTGTTCTTCGGCGCGCTGGGCGATAAATACGGACGCCAGAAAGTCCTCGCCGCGACCATTGTGATCATGTCGCTGAGCACCTTCGCCATCGGCCTGATCCCCGGGTACGCCTCCATCGGCATCTGGGCGCCGATCCTGCTGCTGCTGTGCAAAATGGCCCAGGGCTTCTCGGTGGGCGGTGAATACACCGGCGCCTCGATCTTCGTCGCCGAATATGCGCCGGACCGCAAGCGCGGCTTCCTCGGCAGTTGGCTGGACTTCGGCTCCATCGCCGGTTTCGTCCTCGGTGCCGGCGTCGTGGTGCTGATCTCCAGCGTGCTGGGCGAAGCCGACTTCGAGGCCTGGGGCTGGCGCCTGCCGTTCTTCCTGGCCCTGCCCCTGGGCATGATCGGCCTGTACCTGCGCCATGCGTTGGAAGAAACCCCGGCGTTCCAACAGCATGTCGACAAGCTCGAACAGGGTGACCGCGAAGGCCTGACCCATGGCCCGAAAGTGTCGTTCAAGGAGATCGCCACCAAGCACTGGCGCAGCCTGCTGACCTGCATCGGCATTGTCGCGGCCACCAACGTGACGTACTACATGCTGCTCACGTACATGCCGAGCTACCTGTCCCATAACCTGCACTACTCCGAAAACAGCGGTGTGCTGATCATCATCGCAATCATGGTCGGCATGCTGTTCGTGCAGCCGTTCATCGGTTTTGTCAGCGACAAGATCGGCCGCAAGCCCTTCATCATCGCCGGCAGCATCGGCCTGCTGTTCCTGGCCATTCCGGCCTTCATGCTGATCACCAGCGGCAAGACCGGCCTGATCTTCGCCGGCTTGCTGATCCTGGCCATCGTGCTTAACTTCTTCATCGGCGTCATGGCGTCCACGCTGCCGGCGATGTTCCCCACGCACCTGCGCTACAGCGCGTTGGCCAGTGCGTTCAACGTCTCGGTATTGATCGCCGGCGTCACGCCTACCGCGGTGGCCTGGCTGGTTGAAAGCACCAATGACCTGTACATGCCCGCCTACTACCTGATGGTGTTTGCGGTGGTCGGCCTGATCACCGGCCTGACCATGAAGGAAACCGCCAACAAACCCCTGCGCGGCGCAGCACCGGCTGCGTCGGACATGGAAGAAGCCAAGGAGTTGCTGCAGGAGCATCACGACAATATCGAGCAGAAAATCGAAGACATTGACGCCGAGATTGCCGAACTGGAAGCCAAGCGCCAGAACCTGGTGCAGCAGCATCCGCGTATCAACTAAGACCTGACCAAGCGTGGTGGCAAGGGCCGCCACGCCAGTGGAGTGTTCAACCATGCTTCCAAGCTGCACCGCCGCACACGCGTTACTCAGCGCCGACGAACGCGCTGCCATCGCCGAAATCGAAGCCACCACCAGCATCCTGCAATTGGTCACCCGCCTGACGGGCATGCGCTTTGCCGGCATCGCCAAGTTCACTGACCTGGAATGGATTGTCTGTTCAGCGCACGACCCCTTCGACATGGGCATTCATGCCGATGACGTGCTCGACCTGGAAACCACCCTGTGCAGCGAGTTCTGCATCAACCCACAGACCCTGTTCATCCCGCAGGTCAGCGCCAATGGCCGCTTTGCCGCACGCCCGGTGGTCAAGCAATACGCCATCGAGAGCTATGCCGGCGCGCCGATCTTCCTCCCGGATGGCCGGCTGTTCGGTGCACTGTGTGCGCTGGATTCCCGGGCGATGCTGTTTGACGACCCCAACCTGCCGGAAACCCTCAGCCTGTTTGCGCGGCTGATCGGCTGCATCTTCTACGCTAACTTGACGCCAGCGGATCGCTGACCGCCGCTTTGCCGCGCAGCACGGCCATATCGCGCTTGGGCGGCACACCAAACAGCCGGCTGTACTCGCGGCTGAACTGCGACGGGCTTTCATAGCCGACCTTGAACGCCGCGCTGGATACGTCCCGATGCTCGTTCAACATCAAACGCCGCGCTTCGTTGAGGCGCAGCCATTTCTGATACTGCAGCGGGCTCATGGCCGTCAGTTGGCGAAAGTGATGGTGAAACGTCGCCGCGCTCATCTGCACGCGCGCGGCCAGTTCGTCCACGCGCAGCGGCACGTCGTAATTGAGCTTGAGCCAATCGATCGCCCGCGCAATCCGATAACCCTGCCCGTCCACGGAGCAGATCTGGCGCAGTCGGCCGGCCTGGTCGCTCTGCAATAGCCGGAAGTGAATCTCGCGCTGGATCAAGGGCGCGAGCACCGGTATCGCTTCGGGCTCATCAAGCAATTCAACCAGGCGCGCAAAGGAGGCAAGCATGGCGCCGGTCACCACACCAATCCCCACGCCTTTCATCACCGCCCGCTCACGCGTTGGCGGCAACTCCCCCTGGGCGATCAGCTCGGCCAGGATGCGCAGGTCGAGCTTGAAAGTCAGGCCCAGGCACGGGCGGGTCGGGCTGGCGACCAGCACTTCGGAGTTGGCCGGTATATCCAGCGACGTGAGCAGAAATCGTGCCGTGTCATACGGGTACCCCTCGCCGCCGACCCACAGCCGCTTCTCACCCTGGGCAACCAGCACGATGCTCGGCTCGACCATGCACACCACGGGTGTCGCGGGCTGCTCACGCCGATAAAAGCCCAGGCCGGGGATGGCCGTGGGGTAGTCGCCGGGTACGCAGACCCTTGAGCCGATCACGCGGACCAGCACGTCCAGGGGCGTTTGATTGATCTTCATAAAGGGCCCTTTGCTCTGATCGTTGGACTTTACCCCGACCGGCCCGCTGGCGTCCCCGGCAACCCGCCAGACTCAGAGGATCAGGCAAGTAATCCAGTGGAACGCACTACAGAACCCTCAGCCACGCCGGGAAAATGTGCCGACCCCCTTCTCAAGGATCCATCCATGAAAAGCCTCTTGCTCACCCTGAGTCTGCTGGTGATTTCGTTCTCTTCTCTGGGAGCCGACATGTCCAACGGTGCAAACAACTTCTACACAAGCGACAAGGTGTCCGTCGAAAAAGTCACCTTCAACAATCAATACGGCATGCCGGTGGCGGGCAACCTGTTCGTGCCCAAACAGCTCGCCCCGGCCTCGAAAAATGCCGCGCTGATCGTCGGCCACCCGATGGGCGCCGTCAAGGAACAGAGCGCCAACCTCTACGCCACCAAAATGGCCGAACAGGGCTTTGTCACCTTGTCGCTGGACCTGTCGTTCTGGGGCGAAAGCGCAGGCACACCACGCAATGCGGTGCTGCCCGACCTCTACGCCGAAGACTTCAGCGCCGCCGTAGACTTCCTCGGTACCCGGCCGCTGGTCGATCGTGAGCGCATCGGCGTAATCGGCATCTGCGGCAGCGGCAGCTTTGCCATCGCGGCGGCAAAGATCGACCCACGCCTCAAGGCCATTGCCACGATCAGCATGTACGACATGGGCGCCGCCAACCGCAACGGCCTCAAGCACGGCATGACAGCGGAACAACGCCGACAGGTGCTGGTGCAGGCGGCCAACCAGCGTTACGTGGAATTCCAGGGCGGCGAGACCCTCTACACCAGCGGCACGCCGCTCAAGCGGAGCGGCAACCCGATTGGCGATGAGTTTTTCGATTTCTACCGCACACCGCGCGGTGAAGTCACACCGGCCGGCGCGTCGCCGCAGACCACCACCATGCCGACGCTGACCAGCAACGTGAAGTTCATGAACTTCTATCCGTTCAACGATATCGAGACCATTTCCCCTCGCCCGTTGCTGTTGATTGCCGGTGCCGATGCCCACTCCCGCGAGTTCAGCGAAGACGCCTACCACCGTGCCGCCGAGCCCAAGGAGCTGGTGATCATCCCCAACGCCGGCCATGTGGACCTCTACGACCGGGTCAACCTGATCCCCTTCGCCAAGCTCACCAGCTTCTTCAAAAGTCACTTGAAGTGATCTCGATAAACCCTCACACGCCCCGCTGGGGCGCAGTCTTCGCCCTGTCCCTGGCGGCCTTTGCCCTGGTGGCCTCGGAGTTCATGCCGGTGAGCCTGTTGACCCCGCTGGCCGCCGACCTGGGCATCAGCCAAGGCCAGGCCGGCCAGGGTATTTCGGTGTCAGGCCTGTTTGCCTTGCTCACCAGCCTGGTGATCGCCCGAGTGGCGGCGCGCGTGGATCGCAAGCGCCTGCTGGTCGCGCTGACCTTGCTGATGATCGTGTCCGGCAGCGTGGTAGCGTTCGCGCCGAACTACCTGATCTTCATGCTCGGCCGCGCCCTGATCGGCGTTGCCATCGGCGGTTTCTGGTCGCTGTCGGCAGCCACCGCCATGCGCCTGGTGCCCGAGGGCCAGGTGCCGCGCGCCTTGGCTATCGTCAATGGCGGTAACGCACTGGCAACCGTGATCGCGGCACCGCTGGGCAGTTTCCTCGGTGGTTTGATCGGCTGGCGTGGCGCGTTTTTCTGCGTGGTGCCGGTGGCCGTGGTCGCGGTGCTGTGGCTGCTGCTGAGCCTGCCGTCGATCACGCCCCGCAGCCAGGCCGACAACGGCAACCTGTTGCGCTTGATCAAGCGCGCCCCGGTGGCCCTGGGCATGCTTGCCATCAGCGTGTTTTTCATGGGCCAGTTCATGCTGTTCACCTACCTGCGGCCGTTTCTGGAAGGTGTTACCCAGGTGGGTGTGTCGCTGCTGTCGTTGATGTTGCTGGTGCTCGGCCTGGCCGGATTGGCCGGCACACTGCTGATCGAGCGTGTCCTGAAGAACAGCCTGTACCCCACGCTGATCGCCATTCCCGTATTGATGGCGGTGATCGCCCTGGCATTGGTCGCATTCGGCAGCTCGACCGTTATCACCGGCGCGCTGCTCTGTGTGTGGGGCCTGGTAGCCACCGCCGCGCCGGTGGGCTGGTGGACCTGGCTGGCAAAAACCCTGCCTGAGGATGCCGAGGCAGGGGGCGGCTTGATGGTTGCCATCATCCAACTGGCAATCGCCGCCGGGGCAACGCTGGGCGGTGTGGTGTTTGACCTGTCGGGCTACCAGGCGACGTTTGCCTTGAGCGCGGCGCTACTGTGCATGGCGGCGATACTCGCCTGGGCCGCCAGTACGGCGACAGCGTTCCGGTGAAGGCAAACCCATGTGGGCGCAAGGTGCTGAAGCGCTAATTATTTTGCCCAGACAGCCGATACGTAGGCATATCCCTTACTTGCAGCGACGTCCTGCGGGAAATAATGCCGAACTCTCTCGCCCCCATTGTGCGCAAGCTCTCCAATCGCACCAGCCTGTCGCTGGCACGTACATCGCTGTTCAATTTCGTGGCGTTGCTGGCCCTGGTCTTTGCCGCCGCCGCCTACTCCCTGGTTTACCTTGCGCACGAACTGGATCACTCCGAACAGCAGGAAAGCGCGTTTTATACGCGTAAAGCCGTGCAATCCCTGGAGAAGTCCCTGAGGGTGACCGTCAAGGACTACGCCTTCTGGAGCGATGCCTACAAGCACCTGCACATGACCGTGGACAGCGACTGGGCCTACGCGCGCGGCAACGTCGGCGCCACGCTGTATCAGGACTTTGGTTTCCAAGGCCTGTTCGTGGTCGATAACAACAATCGCACGGTCTACTCGGTGATCAAGGGCGCGCTGCAAAGCGTCGAGCTCTCGCAGTGGCTCGACCAGCCCCTGACCGAAATTATCGAGCAGGCGCGTGCCGGGGCTGAAAACGAAACACCGGTCACGGCGTTCATCAATGTACGCGGCAGCCCGGCACTGGTGGCCGCCGCCGCGATCACGCCCGGCACCGATCCCACGGTAGAGCCCGATGGCCGGCCGGCCTCGGTATTGATTTTCGTCGACGTTCTCAACAGCGCCAAGCTGAGTGCGATCGGCGATGACTTCGGCGTGGGCAAGCTGCATGTGGCCACGCCCGATGACATCGGCCAGACCCTGGTTTTCCCCCTTGGCGATAACGGCGCCGCTGGCAGCCTGCATTGGGAACCTGCGCGACCCGGCCTGCGCTTGATGAGCGTAGGCTTGCCGCTGCTGGGGTTGGCCGCGCTGCTGGTGTGCCTGATGACCTGGGTCATTCTGCGTCGCGCCACCGCCGCCGCCCTCGCCCTGGATGCCAGTCACACCTCCCTGCTGGACAGCCAGGCCGCCCTGGCCACCAGCGAGGCGCGCTTTCGTGACGTGGTGGAGGCCAGCTCGGACTGGGTCTGGGAAATAGATGTCGGCTGGCGTTTTACCTACCTGTCTGAGCGTTTCGAAAGCGTCACCGGCCTGACCCGGCAAGCCTGGCTCGGTGCGGCCATGAGCGACCTGCTGGACACCGAGGCCGACCTGCTGTCGCAGTGGCTGAGCACCCCGGGCCGGCGCGTGGACATCAGTGTGCAATGCCGCTATATCGATGCCCAGGGACAGGAGCGCACAACCCGGCTGTCGGCCCGGGAAATGCCCTGTGGCGGGTTTCGCGGTACGGCCACCGACGTGACCGAAGAAGTCGAAGCACGTCGGCGCATCGAGTACCTGTCTCAACACGACGCCCTGACCGGGCTGCCCAACCGCACACGCCTGCAGGCGTTCCTGGACGGCAAACTCAAGGCCCTGCCCGGCACCGAGCAGCCGCTGGTGATGCTCAGCCTCGACCTGGACCGCTTCAAGCCGGTCAATGACCTGCTCGGCCACGCCGCCGGTGACCGGGTGCTCAATCAAGTGTCCGGCCGCCTGGCCGCCTGCGTGCGCCACGGCGACCTGGTGGCTCGCGTCGGCGGCGATGAGTTTGTGCTGATCCTCAGCGACGCCGGCAGCCAGGATGAAGTCGAAAGCCTGTGCCTGCGCTTGATCGAGTCCATCGAGCAGGCGATCAAAATCGACGAACAAGAGGTGTTTATCAGTGCCAGTATCGGCATTGCCCTGGCGCCCACCGATGCCCGCGATGCCACCGAACTGCTGCGCTACGCCGATATCGCGCTGTATGAGGCCAAGGCGGCCGGGCGCAATACCTGGCGCTTTTACTCCGGGGACATGAATACGCGGATCATCGAGCGGCGGCGCCTGGAGAGCGATCTGCGCTTTGCGATCAAGCACGCCGAACTGCGCCTGCACTTCCAGCCGCGCTATCGCATCGCCGATGGGCAGATGGTCGGGGCCGAAGCCCTGGTGCGCTGGCAGCACCCGGTACGCGGGCTGATCGCCCCGGACACCTTTATTCCGATTGCCGAAGAATCGGGGCTGATCCTGGCGCTGAGTGACTGGGTACTGGCAACTGCCTGTGCGTGCGCGGCGCAGTGGCCCGACACGCTGTTCGTCTCGGTGAACCTGTCACCCACCGAGTTCAAGCGCGGCAACCTGGTGGAGCGCGTGCGCCACGCCCTGGACGCCTCGGGTATCGACCCTGCGCGCCTTGAGGTGGAAATGACCGAAAGCGTCATGCTCGAGGACGCCGTCGGCGCACTTGAGGTGATGCGCACGCTCAAGCAACTGGGCATCCGCATTGCCATGGATGACTTCGGCACCGGCTATTCGTCCCTCAGCTACCTGCGGGCGTTCCCGTTCGATGGTCTGAAAATCGACCGCAGCTTCCTCACCCGACTGGAGGAAAGCGAGGATGACAAGGCGATTATCCAAGCCATTGTCGGCTTGGGCCGTGCCCTTGCCCTGACGGTCACGGCCGAAGGCATCGAAACCGCTGAGCACCTGGCCATGCTCAAAAGCGTGGCGTGTGAAGAAGGCCAGGGCTACTTCCTCAGCCGACCGCTGGATATCGACGCATTCAACGGCTTGCTGGACGACTACTGCGCCGACGTCAGCGGAAAAAATGACTCGGGGTCTTGCCAAACTGTTTCTTGAACATGCTGGTAAACGCACTCGGGCTTTCGTAGCCCAGCTCCAGGGCCACGTCGATAATCTTCTGCCCCACCGCGATACGCTCCAATGCCAGCAGCAGCCGCGCCTGCTGGCGCCATTGGCCGAAGGTCATGCCGGTGTCCTTGCGGAACAGGCGCTGGATGGTTTTCTGGTCGAGGGCCAGGCGCTCGCTCCAATCCGCCACGGTGGAGGCATCGCCCGGGTCCTCCTGCCACGCCAGGCAGATCTGCTGGATCCGCAGATCGGCGGGCTGCGGCAGCGACAGCGGCAAGGCCGGCAACAGCGCCAGCTCGTCGAGGATCAGGTGCATGATCCGCGCATCGCGGGAGTCTTCGGCATAGGGCGGTTTCAAGCTCACGGAGGCCTTGATCAGCTCGCTCAGCAGCGGCGAAATACTCACCGCCTTGGTCTCGGTCGGCAGGTTGGGGAAACTGTCGGGGCGCACGAACACGCTACGCATTTTCAGGGCGCCCACGCAGCGCAGGGAGTGCACGTGCCCGCAGGGCATCCAGAAGCCGCGGTTGGGCGGTACCGTCCACTGGTTGTGCGCCGAATGCACCACCATCACGCCTTCGGTGGCGTAGAGTAATTGATGCTTTTCGTGACTGTGGTCGGGGATCACCCAGTTTTCCGGATAATCGGTGGCCGAACTGATGACAGCCCAGTCGCCCTCATCGATTTCCTGCAAAAATTTATCCAGTGATTTGATCATTTCGCCCTTTTTACGATGGTTACCTCCCGAATTACGCGAGACAGGCATTCCTGACGAATCTAGCATAAGCTCTGAAACAAATTGAAATGGGCAGCCTGCTCAAGTACTCGCTGCCCCTCTTCGCTGCCTTGTATGGAATGCCTGCATGTCGACCCTGACCGCATCACCTGCCGCCACCTCGAGTCCGCCCCAAGTAAGCCCGTTAGTCATGCGTATCCTCGGCGCCTGTGCCCTGGCGCACCTGATCAATGACCTGATCCAGGCCGTATTACCGTCGATCTACCCGATGCTCAAGGCCAACTACGGCCTGACGTTTACCCAGGTCGGCCTGATCACCCTGACGTTCCAGCTGACCGCCTCGCTGCTGCAACCCTGGATCGGCTACCACACCGACCGGCATCCCAAGCCGTGGCTGCTGCCGGCGGGCATGGTCTGCACCCTGGTCGGCATCCTGATGCTGGCGTTTGTCGGCAGCTTCCCGGCGATCCTGCTGGCGGCAGCCCTGGTGGGCGTCGGCTCATCGACCTTCCACCCGGAAACCTCGCGCGTCGCACGCCTGGCCTCCGGCGGGCGCTATGGCCTGGCGCAATCGACCTTCCAGGTCGGCGGCAACACCGGCAGCGCGTTGGGGCCGTTGCTCGCGGCGGCGATCATCATTCCTTACGGCCAGGGCAACATCGCCTGGTTCGGGCTGTTTGCCGTGTTCGCGATCCTGGTGCTGTACGGCTTGAGCCGCTGGTACCGCAACCACCTCAACCTGTTCAAGCTCAAGCAAGGCGGCAAAGCCACCCACGGCTTGTCCAAAGGCCGCGTGACGTTTGCCCTGGTGGTGCTGGCGGTGCTGGTGTTCTCCAAATACTTCTACATGACCAGCCTGACCAGCTACTTCACGTTCTACCTGATTGAAAAATTCCACCTGTCGGTATCGAGTTCTCAGATGTACCTGTTCCTGTTCCTCGGTGCAGTGGCCGTGGGCACCTTCGCGGGCGGGCCGATCGGCGACCGGATCGGGCGCAAGAAAGTCATCTGGTTCTCGATCCTCGGTGCCGCGCCGTTCACCCTGGCCCTGCCCTACGTAGACCTGTTCTGGACCGCCGTGCTCAGCGTGGTGATCGGCTTCATCCTCGCCTCGGCGTTCTCGGCCATCGTGGTGTTTGCCCAGGAACTGGTGCCCGGTAATGTCGGCATGATCGCCGGGATCTTTTTCGGCCTGATGTTCGGCTTCAGCGGGATCGGCGCGGCGCTGCTCGGCCTGCTCGCCGACAGCCACGGCATCGAGTACGTCTACACACTGTGCTCATTCCTGCCACTGGTGGGCATCCTGACGATACTGCTGCCGTCGACCAAAGGCGTCTAGACCGCCGATCATCGGATGGCTGTATGCCATTATCCTTTGGGCTCTGAAAAACCTGCGTGTGCGCTTACAATCCCCAGCCTCAACGCACACCCAGGCAGACCCGGCACGAAATGACGCTCGACCCTCCTACGATTTTGGCACTCACCGTTGCCCTGGCCGCCGCTGCTGCCCTGTACCTGGCCATAGAATGGCGCAGCGTACGCGAACCTTCGCTGCTGTTCTGGAGCGCCGGTTTCGCCACCATCACCGTCGGCTCCACCTTGGCCCTGCTGCGCATCAATGGCTACCTGCTCATCGGCATCTGGTTTGCCAACGGCTTGCTGGTGGCCGCGCACTGCCTGTTCTTGCTCGGGGTCGCGCGCTTTACCCAGGTACGCCTGTCGCCGCGGTGGTGGCTGCTGCTGGCCGTGTGGCTGGGCATGCTGATGCTCCCGACCGACCTGCCGTGGTCCAAAGCCATGTTGGGCGTGCAGTCGCTGCTGGTCGCGCTGCCGACCCTGCGCGCCAGTTTCCTGCTGCGGCCCCACGGCCGATCACTGAGCATCGGCGCGGTGCAACTGCGTTATGTGCTGCTGGTCCACGGCATGTTCTACGTGGCCAAGGCGCTGTCGGTGGTGATCCCTGGCACCTTGATCGACCTTGCGGCGTTCAAGGGCGAGATCATCCAGGTGTCCCTGGTGGAAGGCGCCATGGCGATCATGCTGATTGCGCTGTCGATGACCGGCTCGGAACGCTACCGCCGCGAACAGCAGATCGCCCGCCTCGCCGCCCGCGACCCGCTCACCGCCCTCTACAACCGCCGCGCCCTCGACCTGCGCGCGCCGCGCCTGCTGGCCCAGGTGTCGGCGCAACAACCGGGCGCCCTGCTGCTGATCGATATCGACAACTTCAAGTCGGTCAACGACCTCCACGGCCATACCGCCGGCGACCGTGTGCTGATCGCCTTGAGCGAGATGATTCGCGCAGTCGTGCCCCGAGGCGCGCTGGCCGCACGTTTGGGCGGTGATGAGTTTGTGATCCTGCTTAACCCGGCCTCGACCGAGCAGATCGTCGAACTGGGCAGCAGCCTGCGCGAGCAGTTCCAGCAACTGGCCGCACAAACCTTTGCCACGCCCGCGCCGGTGACCCTGAGCATCGGCGCCACCCTGTTCGACCAGCCGCCGGCCAGCCTGGCGGCGCTGATCGAACAGGGAGATACCACGCTGTATGAATCCAAGCGTGGCGGACGGGACAGCATTCGGTTGGTGGATCGGACCGGGGCCTACAGGTCGTAACTGACCGCCACGCACCTCCCCGTCCTCACCGACTCCAACGCACAATCGGCCAGATGCAGCGCATACAACCCGTCGCGCACACTGGTGGGCAGTGCCTGGCCGTTGTTCAGCGCATCGATAAACCGGGTCAGCTCATTGCGATAGGCATCGGCGTAACGCTCCAGGAAGAAATGCTGCAACGGTTCCAGCGCTTCGGTGTGGTCGGCGCTCCAGTGGCGCAGGGTGCTGGGGCGATGGTTGTCGGTGAGCAGCACGCCAAGGGCGCCGGAGACTTCCACGCGCTGGTCGTAACCGTATACCGCCTGGCGGCAGCAGTTGATATGGCATTGCTTGCCGGAGGCGGTACGCAGCAGGACCATCACGCTGTCGTAGTCGTCGATCTGTTCCAGGCTCGGGTCCACCAGGCGGCTGGCGATGGCGCTGACTTCCACCGGTTCTTCGCCGAGCAGGTGGCGGGCGGTGTCGAAGTCGTGGATGGTCATGTCGCGCAGGATGCCACCGGAGTGTTCCAGGTAGTCCCGCGGGGCCAGGCCTGGGTCGCGGCTGGTGATGATCACTTGGCGCACTGCGCCGATCTGGCCGGCATCCAGGGCCTGGCGCAGGCGCAGCATGTCGGGGTCGAAACGGCGATTGAAGCCGAGCATCACCTTGCCGCCCTGGCGCTCCACGGCCTGGGCGGCGCTGCGGGCCTTGGCGATGTCGAGGTCGATGGGCTTCTCGCAGAGTACCGCCTTGCCCTCGGCGACCGCCGCCAACAGCAGGTCGATATGGGTGTCGGTGGGGGTGCCGATGACCACGGCGTCGATGTCTTTGCGCGTGAGGACGGCGGCGCAATCGTAGGCCGCCTCGCAGCCCAGTTGGCGGCTGAGGGCATCGACGCCTTCGCGCCAGGGATCGGCCACCAGCACCAGCGTGGCATTCGGGTGGGCGGCGACATTGGCGGCGTGGATCCTGGCGATGCGCCCGGCACCTAGAACAGCGATACGTAGCATGGTTGAACTCCTGATCTTGTTGTTTGGGGGAGTGCTCAGTCCGGCAGGTTGAACGGGGTGACGATCTGCACCTGTGACGGCGCAATCGGGCCGGCCTTCCACAACCGGTGGTAGTGCAGGATGTGCAGGAACACGTGGCGGGCATCGATCTGCAGGTTGTGGTCGATGATCGCGGCGATTTTTTCGTCCAGCAGCAGTTGGCGGTTTTCTTCGTCGAGGTCGTGGCCGATAAACACCTCCAGCGGGCGACCCAGGGCGGCGAAGGCGTCGACAATCGCACGGTTGCCGCCGCCGACGCTGTACACCGCCTTGAGGCCGGGATGCTGTTGCAGCGCCTGGGTGACCCGCTCGAAGGTGCGCGGGTACACGCCATAGCCGCCGCTGACGTCCAGCACCCGCAGGTGGGGGGCTCGCCCGCGCAGCCAGGCGCGAAAGCCCATCTCGCGCTCCTCCTCGCCACGGAACAACTCGCTGCCGATCACCACCGCCACGTCCTGGGGCAACGCCGGCAGCCAACGCGACATCAGGTAGGCGGCGGTCTGACCGGCGGTGCGGTTGTCCATGCCGACGTAGCCGATGCGTTCGCTTTGCGGCAGGTCCGTCACCAGGGTCACCACCGGGATGCCCGCCGCGATCAGGTGCTTGACGGCCTGGTTCACCGCCGGCTCGTCGGCGGCCTTGAGCACCACGCCCTGGCTGCCGGTGTCGAGGCAGCGCAGCAACTGATCGTGCATGGCCTGGGGCTCGATTTCTTCGAACAGGTGAAAACGCGGGGCGATGCGAAACGGCGCCAGGCTGGCCAGTTGCGCGGTGATCGCCGCCTGCACCGCGGCGCTGAAACGCTGAGGGGTGTGCATGATCACGTCGACATGGAAGGTGCGCCCTACCGCCAGGCCGTTTTTCTCCTGGGATTCCAGTTCATCCAGCGCCTGCTCGATACGTCGGCGAGTCTGGCCGTGCACGCTGCCGCGCTGATGCAGCACGCGGTCGACCGTGGCCTTGCTCACGCCCGCCTGGGTCGCGAGTTGCTTGATGGAGAAGTGTTTGGCGCGTTCGAGCATGGGTTTCGCCTGAGGTGTTTATGAGGTCTTTTTTAGGTATTACTGAGGTTTTGCAATGCTAGTCTCAGTTTTGTCCGGCGTCGAGCCGGGCAATCAAAACAACAACAATCCAGGAGAACCCCATGCCTCAAGCCGAGCTCGCCAGTACGTTCAACGGCCAATATTTTGTCGTCACCGGCAGCACCCAGGGCCTGGGCGCCGCCGTGGCCCACACCCTGGCGCGACGCGGCGCCGCCGGGCTGATCATTTGCGGGCGGCGCCGCGCCCAGGGCGAAGAACAGGTGCGGCAGTTGGCGCAGCTGGATTGCCAGGCGTTTTTTGTCGAGGCCGACCTTGAACAGGTCGAGGATTGCCGCGCGATCATCGAGGCCGCGCGCACCCACTTCGGCACCCTGCATGGCCTGGTGAACTGCGCCGGGATGTCGGACCGCGGCACCATTGTCGACACCTCGCCGCAGCTGTTCGATCGGCTGATGGCGGTGAATGTGCGGGCGCCGTTTTTCCTGATGCAGGACGCGTTGAAATTGATGATCAGCCAGGGCGTGGAAGGCGCCGTGGTAAACATCCAGAGCATCACCGGGCATGGTGGTCAATCGTTCCTTTGCGCGTATGCGGCGTCCAAAGGTGCGCTGGCGATCCTGACCAGGAACGTGGCGTTCAGTGCGCTGCGCAACCGGATCCGCGTCAACGGCCTGAACATCGGCTGGATGGACACGCCCCATGAGGATCAGATCCAGCGCCAGTACCACGGCGCCCAGGACGGTTGGCTGGCTGAGGCGGAACGCGCGCAGCCGTTCGGCCGCCTGCTCAAGCCCGAAGAGGTGGCGCAAAGCGTGGCGTTCCTGCTGTCGCGCGAGTCGGGGATGATGACCGGCGCGGTGATCGACCTGGAGCAAGGCGTGGTCGGCTGCACCGACAGCGGCAGCCCGCAGCCCTTCAATGCCCTGAGCCTGGGAGGTGAGTAATGTCGGCATTTGTGACACTGCAGGATGTACGCATTGAGGATTTCAAGCGGATTTGCGCGCAACAGGCGCGTGCCGAGGACTATCCCCTGGCTGCGGAAGTGCTCGGCAACGTGCCGGTCTATCAGGCCTGCACCTTGCGCAACAGCGACCGCCACACGGTGATGAATGAACTGCACCGTTTGTTTCGCGATGGACCGGGCGTGATGGTGGTGCGCCGCGCCTATGAGGACCTGGAAGTGGTGGATCGCCACAGCCAGGTGTTCGAGGCGATCTTTGCCCAGGAGGCCGCCCAAGGCGTGGCCGCCGACCATTTTGCCAAGGCCGGCAGTAACGGGCGTATCTGGAATTCATTGCAGAAGGCCGCGCTACAGTCGCCGCAATCCTTTGTGGAGTATTACGCCAACCCGCTGCTGGGGCTGATCGCCGAGGCATGGCTGGGCCCGAGCTATCAGGTAACGGCGCAAGTGAACGTGGTGCACCCCGGCGGCCAGGCGCAACAGCCGCACCGCGACTATCACCTGGGCTTCCAGACCACCGAGGTGGTGGAGCGCTTTCCCCTGCCCTTGCATGTGCTGTCCCAGTACCTGACGTTGCAGGGCGCAGTGGCCCACTCGGCGATGCCGCTGGAAAGCGGCCCCACCCAGTTGCTGCCGTTTTCCCAGCAATACGCCCTGGGTTACCTGGCCTGGCGGCGCCCCGAATTTATCGAGCACTTCCAGCAGCACGCCGTGCAACTGGCGCTGGACAAGGGCGACCTGCTGTTTTTCAACCCGGCGCTGTTCCACGCCGCCGGCACCAACCGCACGGCCGGCCACCAGCGCATGGCCAACCTGCTGCAAATCTCCTCGGCCTTCGGCAAGCCCATGGAAGCCCTCGACCGCGACCGCATGATGCTGGCGGTGTACCCGGTCCTGCTGGCCAACACGGCCCTGGATGCCCAGGCGATTGCAGCGGTGGTGGCCTGCACCGCCGACGGCTATGCCTTCCCCACCAACCTCGACACCGACCCACCCTTGCAGGGCCTGGCCCCGCAAACCGGGCAGCAACTCATGCTGCAGGCCCTCGACGAACGCTGGGCGTATGAGGACTTCGCCGCGGCCGTGGCGCAACTGCGGGCCAAGCGCCAGGCGTGATGTTTTAACAACAACAAAAACAACGGAGCACAACCATGAAGAAGCAACTCCTTGCGGCACTCTTGACCCTCGCCATCACCCCCTGGGCGCTGGCCGATATACGGATCGGCGTGAGCATCGCCCAGGTCGACGACGTATTTCTCGCGCAAATGCGTGACTACATGGCCGCCCACGCCCGGGAACTGCCCGGCGTGACCCTGCAATTCGAAGATGCCCAGGGCGACGTGGTGCGCCAGCTTAACCAGGTGCAGAACTTCACCGCCCAGGGCATGGACGCAATTATCGTCAACGCCGTAGACACCGCCGCCACCCAGAAAATGACGGTCAATGCCCAACAGGCCAGGATCCCGCTGGTGTACGTCAACCGCCGCCCCGAGTTCAAGGAAGTACCGCCAGGGGTTGGCTATGTCGGCTCGGATGAGATCAAGGCCGGTGAAATCCAGATGCGCTACCTGGCCGAGAAAATGGGCGGCAAAGGCAACCTGGCGATCATGCTCGGGCTGCTGTCCAACAACGCCACCCACAACCGTACGCTGGGGGTCAAGAACGTGCTCAAGGACTATCCAGGTATAAAGATCGTCGAGGAGCAGAGTGCCGAATGGCAGCGCAGCAAGGCAATTGACCTGATGAACAACTGGATCGTGTCCGGGCGCAAAATCGACGCCGTGGCGGCGAATGCCGATGAAATGGCGATTGGCGCGGCCATGGCGATCAGCCAGGCCGGCATGCAGCCCGGCAAGGATATTCTGGTGGCCGGCAGCGATGGCGGCGCGGCCGGTTTGGACGCAGTGAAGAAAGGCCAGTTGCTGGTGACGGCGTATCAGGACAACAAGGGGCAGGCCGTGGGCTCCATTGACCTGGCGGTGAAGATGGTCAAGAAACAGCCGTATGACGCCGAGCTGACCATTCCTTATCAGCAGATCACCAAGGACAACTACCAGGCATTCCTCAACCCATAAACTTCATCGTGGCGAGGGGGCTTGCTCCCTCGCCACAAGTAGACCCGTCAGTCCTGACGTTCTGCGCGTCGCACAACACCATTGACGACGATATACAGCAACGGCCCCACCGACACGAACACCGCCGTCAGCAAGAAGTACGGCAGCACCGACGCCAGCGACCGCCCCCGCGCCCGTGCATCCCGGTACATCCACACACAGGCCAGCACGGCCATCAGGTACAGGTCGATGACGACCTGCGCGGTGTCCGGGCGCGATATCAACTCTCGTCCGAAGGCCAGCAACGATTGCTCGGCCGTGAGCAGCGTGAACAGGGTGTACAGCGAAAAACCCAGCAGAGCGGCCAGGGCCAGATAAGGTTTGTGCATGGTCTGTTCCTTGACGTGATCGAGGCCCACCCTAGTGATAAGGTTGCCCCCTCGCAATGACCTCGGAGGTCATAGTCACGCCATGGATAACCCCGCTACTGCCGGCGAACATCTGCGCCAGCTACGCCGACAGGCTGGTCTGAGCCAACTTGACCTGGCCCTGATCACCGGCGTGTCCCAGCGCCACCTCAGTTGCCTCGAAACCGGCCGCGCCAAGCCGAGCCCAGGTACGTTGAATCACCTGCTCAGCGCACTGGAAACACCGCTGGAGCAGTGCAACCGCGTATTCCTCGCCGCCGGCTTCGCGCCCCGCTATACCGCTACCCCGCTCGCCTCCCCGGCCATGGCCGCAATTCGCGAGGCGGTCAGCCATGTCCTGCACGCCAACAACCCGGCCCCGGCGATCCTGCTGGGCAGCCACTGGGAAGTGCTGGCGGCGAATGCGAGTACCGGCGCGCTGTTGGAACTGGTGGGGGTCACGCCGCCGCTGGAAGGCCTGAACCTGCTGACCACCCTGCTGCAACCCGGCGGCCTGGGCGACCACCTGGTCAACGCCGAAGAAATCCGCACCCTGGCCTGGCAACGGGCAAGCCGCGAGGCGCTGGACAACCCTGTGCTGGCCGCTCTACTGGCGAGCCTGCCCGCCCCCGCCCACACCACGCCGCCGCCTGAAATGCCGCCGCTGGTGTTGACCCGCGTGCATACCAGCCAGGGCGAGCTGAGCTTTCTGTCCACCTTCACCACCTTCGGCATGCCCCAGGACATCACCCTCGCCTCCCTGCGTATCGAACATCTGATTCCCGCAGACGACGCCACCTGGCAGGTGATGCGTGCCGCCCATGGGGAAAATGCCGCACTGGTTTTGTGAAATATCTGTACGTAGACTGCCGCCATACCTCAACTTAAGGCGGCGAAGAAAACGTCATGCAAGTTACCGAAGTCTCCATTGCCCAATTGCGCGCGGCGCTCGAATCCGGCCAGACCACGGCCGTTGAACTGGTGCAGGCTTACCTCGCACGGATCGATGCCTACGACGGTCCGCAGACCGCTACCGCCCTCAACGCCGTCGTCGTGCGTAACCCCGACGCCCTCAAGGAAGCCCAAGCCTCCGATGCACGTCGGGCCAAGGGCGAAACCTTGGGGCCATTGGATGGCATTCCCTACACCGCCAAGGACAGCTACCTGGTCAAAGGGCTGACGGCCGCCTCGGGCAGCCCGGCCTTTGCCAGCCTTGTCGCCCAGCGCGATGCGTTCACCATCGAGCGCCTGCGCGCCGGTGGCGCCATCTGCCTGGGCAAGACCAACATGCCGCCGATGGCCAATGGCGGCATGCAGCGCGGCGTGTATGGCCGCGCGGAAAGCCCGTATAACGCCGACTACCTCACCGCGCCGTTCGCCTCCGGTTCGTCCAACGGTGCCGGCACCGCCACCGCCGCCAGCTTTGCCGCCTTCGGCCTGGCGGAAGAAACCTGGTCCAGCGGCCGTGGCCCGGCGTCCAACAATGGCCTGTGCGCCTACACCCCGTCCCGTGGGGTGATTTCGGTGCGCGGCAACTGGCCGTTGACCCCGACCATGGACGTGGTGGTGCCCTACGCCCGCACCATGGCCGACCTGCTGGAAGTGCTCGACGTGGTAGTGGCTGAAGACCCGCACACCCGTGGCGACCTGTGGCGCCTGCAGCCGTGGGTGCCGATCCCCAGCGTCGCCTCGGTGCGCCCGGCGTCTTACCCTGAATTGGCGGCGACGGCCGAATCCCTGGCCGGCAAACGCTTCGGCGTGCCGCGCATGTACATCAACGCCGACCCCGAGGCCGGCACCAGCGAAAAGCCCGGCATCGGCGGCCCCACCGGGCAGAAGATAAACACCCGTGCCAGCGTGATCGACCTCTGGAAAGACGCACGCCAGGCGCTGGAAGCCGCCGGTGCCGAAGTCATCGAGGTCGACTTCCCACTGGTGTCCAACTGCGAAGGCGACCGCCCAGGCGCGCCGACCGTGTTTAATCGTGGCCTGGTGTCCCGGGAATTCCTGCACGATGAACTGTGGGAACTGTCGGCCTGGGCCTTCGATGATTTCCTGCGCGCCAACAACGACCCGGCCCTGAACCGCCTGGCCGATGTGGACGGGCCGAAAATCTTCCCCCACGACCCTGGCACCTTGCCCAACCGTGAAGACGACCTCGCAGCCGGCATGGACGAGTACGTGCGCATGGCCGAGCGTGGCATCACCCCGTGGAACGAGATCAGCACCGTCCCCGATGGCCTGCGCGGCCTGGAGCAAACCCGGCGGATCGACCTGGAAGACTGGATGGATAAGCTCGGCCTCGACGCTGTGCTGTTCCCCACCGTGGCCGATGTAGGCCCTGCGGATGCCGATGTGAACGAAGCCAGTGCGGACATTGCCTGGAGCAACGGTGTGTGGGTGGCCAACGGCAACCTCGCCATCCGCCACCTGGGCGTGCCTACCGTTACCGTGCCCATGGGCGTGATGGCGGACATCGGCATGCCGGTCGGGCTGACCTTTGCCGGGCGCGCCTACGATGATTCGGCATTGCTGCGGTTTGCGGCGGCGTATGAAGCCACCGGCAGCAAACGCCTGATCCCGCCGCGTACGCCGCCGCTGGCGACAAACTAACTGATTCACTGTGGGAGGGGGCTTGCTCCCGATGTGGGAGTGTCAGTTGATGCATCTGTGGCTGACCCACTGCCATCGGGAGCAAGCCCCCTCCCACATTTGGAACTGCATATATCAGGTAGATCTCGGTCTGCTTTTACTCTGGCTTTTTCGGCCTTGGAGCTAACTGGAGTTGGGCTGGTGTACTCGGTAAAAAATGTGGGAGGGGGCTTGCTCCCGATGAGGGCGTGTCAGTTGATGCATCTGTGGCTGACCCACTGCAATCGGGAGCAAGCCCCCTCCCACAGTTCTAACCGCATTTCAAGTCAGGCCATATAGGGCACCGCAATCAGCAGGATTGCCGTGCCATGGCAGGCCGTCGCCGCCAACACGCCATGACGCATGCGCACCAGTGCGCAGGCCAGCCCTTCGATCAGGGTAAACAGCAACACCGGCCAGCCCAGTTGGGTCACGCTCAAGGCCAGGAAGGCATGGCAGGCGGCAAACGCCACGCCACTGATCAGCGCCGCTCGCAGCGGTGTCACCTGCTGTTCAAGGTAGCCCTGCAAAAACCCGCGAAACAACACTTCCTCCAGCGCATTGGCGCCATAGGCCAACACCACCATGCCCGGCAGCCACACCCAGTAGCCGGGGATCGCGTGCGGCTCTATTCCTTGATAGAGCCGCAACGGCACACCGATCAGGCAACCGACCGCAAGCCCCACCGCCAGGCCAAGGGCGCGGTGGCCCCGGGTCCATACCACCAGGCGCCACAACTCCGGCGCCACCCGGACCAACACTACGGCCAGCAGCACCGACAGGCCACCCAGCGCCGCCAATACAAAGGCATTCGCGGTGAAGGCGATTTGCACGTCGTCACTGAGCGCCCACATGCCCAGGGGCGTCATCACATCGCGCATCAGCACGAACGCCGCGAGCAAAATCAGGATGCGCATGGCCGGCAACGACTTGGGCGTCAACCCGAACCACAGGCCAAACAGCAGCAAGCCCGGCGCCAGGTGCAGGCCGTAGTTGAGCAGGACGACCAGACCTTGGCTGACCATCAGTCGTGCGCGACCGCGACCATGTCGATTTCCACCGCCGCCGACTTCGGCAGTTGCATCACCCCCACCGACGTGCGCGAATGCACCCCGGCACCGCCGAGGATCTCGTGCAACAGGTCCGAGGCGCCGTTGGCCACTTCACTCTGCTGATCGAAGTCCTCGGCGCTGCGTACATACACGGTGATACGCGGGATGGCCTTGACCCGATCCAGCGAACCGAGCGCCTGCTTGAGCAGGCCCAGGCAGCGCAATGCACTGATGCCGGCGGCGATCTGTGCCTGGGCCAGGGTCAAGGTGTCACCGACCTTACCCGGCAGCATGACCGTGTCGCCGACACGCGGGATCTGCCCGCTGATGTACAGATGGTTGCCGTCGCGCACCAGCGGCGTGTAGTTGCCGCCGACTTTGAATTCATCCAATTGATAGCCGAGGCGTTTTTGCACGGCTTGGTATTTTTCATCCGGTGTCATGCTCGGGAGTCCTCGTTGCGACGCTGCCACTCATCCACCACGTCGCCCATCGTCTTGGGTGTTGCATTGCGAATCCACGCCATGAAAGGCCGGTCGAACGTGAACCCCGCGCCGCAGTGCTCACGCATGAAACGGCGTACGTTCTGGGTGTTTTTGTAGTGTGAAGTGACAGGCGTGCTGCGGCTGATAGGGGCGCTGTGCCAATCAAAGTCCATTTGCGTAACGCTCTGATGTTTCAGGAGCACGCAGCATAGCGCTAAATAGCCACTGTGAACGCCGGCCAACCGGCGCTGACAGTGGATTTTTTTCAGCGCCTATCAGGCGAAATCCGCCCCTCGCGTATTGACGAACAACGCGTAGATCGAATGGCTGCCGGCCATGAACAGGCGGTTGCCTTCGCGGCCGCCAAAGCACAGGTTGGGGCAGCGTTCCGGCAGCGAGATATGCCCGATGGCCTTGCCCTGGGAATTGAACACGCGCACGCCGTCGAGCTTTTCCAGGTCGGCCTTGGGGTCGCCATTGCCGCCCCAGCCACACCAGAGATTGCCGCTCTCGTCGCACTTGATGCCGTCCAGCGCTGCGTATTCGAGGCCTTCGATATGCTTGCGCCGTTCGCCCAGGGTGCCGTCGTCCTGGACGTCAATCGCCCAGATCAGTCGGTTGGGCTTGGCGCGCCCTTCCACCACGTAGAGGGTCTTTTCATCCGGCGAAAAGCACAGGCCGTTGGGACCGTTGAGGTCGTCGATCACCCGCGTAACCTTGCCGCTGTCAGCGTCAATGCGATACACGCCATGGGGCTGGGTGGGGGTGATCTTGTGGCCTTCGTAGTTGTTGCCGGTCTGGAATGGCGGGTCGCTGAACCACACCGAACCATCGCGTTTGCACACGATGTCGTTGGGCGAGTTGAAGGGTTTGCCGTCAAAGCTGTCCGCCAGCACCGTGATGCTACCGTTATGTTCGGTGCGAGTGATGCGCCGCCCCTCGCCAGAAGTGGTCGAACCTTCGCACACCAGCAGGCGGCCCTGGCGATCGCGGCACATGCCGTTGGAGAAGTTGGCGTTTTCACGGTACACCGACAGGCTGTCGGTCACCTCATCCCAACGCACGATGCGGTTGTTGGGAATATCACTGAGCAGCAGGTAGCGGCCATCGCCGATCCACACCGGTCCTTCGGCCCAGCGCAGGCCGGTCGCCAGGCGCTCAACGCTGGCATTGAACAGGCGCAGCTCGAGGAAACTGTCGTCGAGCACCTTGATCAGGGGGTCTGGATAACGCTGGCTCAAGGGCTCGGCCGCGTCTGCCAGGCGAGGCAGGTTGCCCAGCACCGCCACCGACGCGGAAACCGCCAGGGATCGCTGGAGAAAGACCCGGCGGCTGTGTTCGGAGCGGGCAGGCGAAGGGGGAAAATCCATGGGTATCTCCGTTATTTTATTGTTAGACGGGAGACTAGTTTTAACCTGTGATGAGACATCGTACAAGATTGAAGACTTCAACCACCCTTTACAACGTAAGGCACTGCGCAAATATTCCAAATTTTACTTTCCAAAAGCCCTTCGACTATTGCAATGTTGTACGACAACATATTCAGTAACGTGTTGCCCGTACACCTCCCCAACAACAATAAGGAAACACCCATGCAAAACGTCAAAGTGCTGATCGGATTTCTGTGCCTGTTCAGCGGCTATGTGGCCGCCGCCCCTGCCGCCGACAAAGACGTCGCCCAAGCGGTCGACCACCTCACCCAGGCCATGCTGCATAAAGACCTCAAGCAGCTCCAGAGCCTGACCGCCGAGAACCTCACCTACGGCCACTCCAGCGGCAAGATCCAGAACAAGCAGGAATTCATTGCCGATATCGAGACCGGGCGCAGCGGCTTCAAGACCCTGGAAATGCAGAAACAGACCATCACCCTGAGTGGCGATACCGCCCTGGTACGCAACCACTTCTCCGCCCTGGCGGTGAACAGCGGCAAGGAAGTGCCCACCGAAATCGAGAACTTCCAGATCTGGCAAAAACAGAAAGGCCACTGGCTGCTGATCGGTCGCCAGGCGTTTAAATTCTGATGGCTAGCGGTGGGCCATCGGGCTCACCACTGCACCACCTTGCGCACCGTCACCAACGCCTCGCGCAGCGCCGGCATGTCCACCGAGCCCAATGCCAGGCGCAACGCATGGGGCACGTGGGCCGAGACGGCGAAGGGCTCGGCGGTGGAGACGGAAATACCGTCGCGCTGCAAGGTCATGGCGACTTGATCGGCGCGGGCCTCTTCCGCCAGGGGCAGCCACAAGAAATACGATGACGGGTGGCTGGTGTAGGCCACCCCCTTGAGCACCTGCGCGGCCAAGGCTTGCCGCGCCCGCGCATCCTGGCGCTTGTGGGTTTCAAGTTGCGCCACGGTGCCATCCTCGAGCCAGGCCACCGCAATCGCACTCATCACCCCCGGCACGTTCCAGGTGGTGGCCATGATGGTGCGTTCCAGTGCTTTGACCCAACCCGACGGGGCAGCGATAAACCCCACGCGCAGGCCGGTCGCGACACTTTTCGACAGCCCGCCCACATAGACCGTGCGCTCCGGCGCCAATCTGGCCACGGGCAGCGGCGCGTCCTCGGCCAGGAACGCGTAGGCCGCGTCCTCGATGATCATCAGGTTGTGCTCACGGGCAATCGCCACCAACTGCTCGCGCTGCGCCAGGCTCAGCACCCAGCCCAACGGGTTATGCAAAGTCGGCATGCTGTACACGGCACGCACCGGGCGCTTGCGACACAGGCTGTGCAGGTAGTCCAGGTCCGGGCCGTCGGCGGTGACCGGGATGGCGACGATCTCCAGGTGCAGGGTCTCGGCCAGCACCTTGAACCCCGAATACGTCAAGGCGTCGACGGCGATCACATCACCGGGCTTGAGCAAGGTCATCATGGTCACGGCCAACCCGTGCTGGGCGCCACTGACCACCAGCACCTGTTCGGCCTCGACCGTCAGCCCTCGACTCAACAGGTGCCGCGCGACAGCGGCGCGCTCATGCAGGCGACCGGCGTGGGGCTGGTAACGCAGCAGCGCTTCAAGGTCGCCGGACAGCGCCAACTGGCGCAATGCGGTGCGCAGCAAGTCGGCCTGGCCCGGCAAGGACGGGTAGTTGAAACTCAGATCGAGCATGCCCGCCGCCACGCTCATCTGCCCGCTGCCCTGCCCCGGCGGCAGCGAGATTTCGCGCACAAAGGTGCCTCGGCCTGTCTCGCCACTGACCAGGCCCATGGCCTCCAGCTCGGCGTACACCCGGCTCGCGGTGACCAGCGCCAGGCCATGTTCGGCGGCCAGTTGGCGGTGGGTCGGCAGTCGCGTACCGGGGGGCATGCTGCCTGAGCGAATGGCCTCGGCGAAGCTGTCGACCAACGACTTGTAGCGGGCGCGGGGCATAGCGATGTATCCATGACAATTTTTTGATTGTCTTTATCTTCAACCCTAGGATGCCTGCCACGCAACTCATCCTTTTCGGACACCCATATGGAACGTACAGCCCCCCTCAGCAACCTGGACACCCGCACCCAAGGCTGGATCAACGGTTTTATCGGCGTGGTGATCTTCAGCGGCTCGCTGCCGGCCACGCGCCTGGCGGTGATGGAATTCGACCCGGTGTTCCTGACCATGATCCGCGCCGCCATTGCCGCGCTGCTGGGGCTGGCCTTGCTGGGGCTGTTCAAGGAGCAACGCCCCGCGCGCCAGCAATGGATGCCCCTGGCCATCGTCGCCCTCGGCGTGGTGATCGGCTTTCCGTTACTCACCGCGCTGGCGCTGCAATACGTGACCTCCGCGCACTCCATCGTCTTCATCGGCCTGCTACCGCTGGCGACCGCCGTGTTTGCTGTACTGCGTGGCGGCGAGCGTCCACGCCCGGTGTTCTGGCTGTTTTCGATCCTCGGCAGTGCGCTGGTGATGGGGTACGCCTTCGCCCAGGGCTTGAGCGCCGCACCGGCGGGTGACGTACTGATGCTGCTGGCGGTGCTGGTGTGCGGCCTGGGGTATGCCGAAGGCGCCAAACTGTCGCGCAGCCTGGGCGGCTGGCAGGTGATCTGCTGGGCGCTGGTGGTGTCGTTGCCGGTGGTGGTGCCGTTGAGCCTGGTGCTGGCGCCGTCGAGCGTCAGCGGTATCAGCCTGCCGGCCTGGCTGAGCCTGGGCTATGTGTCGCTGTTCAGCATGCTGATCGGCTTTGTGTTCTGGTATCGCGGCCTGGCCCAGGGTGGCATCGCCGCCGTCGGACAGTTGCAACTGCTGCAACCGTTCTTCGGCCTGGCGCTGGCAGCGGGCTTGCTGCATGAACAGGTCAGCCTGGGCATGCTGCTGGTGACGGTCGCGGTGATCGGCTGCGTGGCCGGGGCCAAGCGGTTCGCGCGCTAACGCTGGGGCGCGACCATCTTGAACTTGATGTTGATGTCGTCGGACACCACGCTGTTGCCGGCCCATTCGCCTTCGCCGATCCTGAAGTCGCCGCGCTTGAGGATGAACTCACCGTCGAACACGCCGATGCCATCCAGCTCCTTGAGCACCACGTTGACCGCCACCGGGCGCGTGGTGCCCTTGATCGTCAGGTTGCCGCTGATGTTGAAGCGGTTATCCCCCAGGGCCTTTACAGCGGTGGACTCATAGACGCCCACCGGATAGGTCGCGGTATCGAACCACGAGGCCCGTTGCAGCTCGTCGTTCGCATCGGGGCTGCCGGCATCGATACTCGCCAGCTGGATCTTGAGCAAGGCATGTCCGCTTTCGGGCTTTTGCGTGTCAAAGCTCAGCGTGCCTTCGAAGTCGCCGAAGGTGCCATACACCCGCTGCCCCAACTGCTTATAGGTAAAACTGATCTGGCTGGCGGTGCGATTGACGTCGGTGTACTCCGCCGCCTGGGCACAGCCGATAGCACCCAGGACCAGGACCAACGGGAGAATTCGACGCTTCATGCCACGCTCCGCAAAAAATGGATGTATTCCCATCAGGTGCCTGTCCTGCTAAACAGACTAGTCGCTCACAACAATAAGGACGCTGCATGCCCACCCCTTCTCTACAGGACATCACCGCGCCGGAAGGCATCTGCTACGGCTGCGGCGGCAGTAACCCCCATGGCTTGCATATCAAGAGCCGCTGGGATGCCGATGGTGTCCATCTCATCGCCGAACATCACCCCGAGGCAAAATACAGTGGCTGGCCCGACCTGGTCTACGGCGGCCTGATCGCCATGCTGGTGGACTGCCACTCCAACTGGACCGCCATGGCCTACCACTACCGTGCCGAACAGCGCGAACCCGGCAGCCTGCCGCGCATCGACTGCGTCACCGGCAACCTGGGGATCAAATTCATCAAGCCGACTCCCATGGGCGTTCCGCTCACCTTGCGTGCGCGGGTCGAAGGCGAAGTGGGCCGCAAAAGCCGCGTGGTCTGCGAGGTGTACGCCGGCGAGGTGCTCACGGCCATCGGCGATTCGCTGTTCGTGCGCGTCGACACCCGCGAACTGGCTGCGGCCGCCCATGGCCGTGACAGCTGATCCTGGTCTACATTGACTGGCACCGCTAATCGAGGACCGAACCGATGACTCGTCTCACCGCGAAAGACTTTGCCCCCGAACTGCTGGAACTCTACGACGGATACGCCCACGGCAAGCTCAACCGCCGCGAATTTCTCGACCGCGCGGCGCTGTTCACCTTTGGCGGCCTCACCGCCTCGGCCCTGCTGGCGGCCCTGAGCCCCAACTATGCCCTGGCCGAACAGGTGAAATTCACCGACCCGGACATCGTTGCCGACTACATCACCTACCCCTCGCCCAAGGGCAACGGCACCGTGCGTGGCTACCTGGTGCGCCCGGCCAAGGCCACCGGCAAGCTGCCGGCCGTGGTGGTGGTCCACGAAAACCGTGGCCTCAACCCCTACATCGAAGACGTCGCCCGGCGCCTGGCCAAAGCCGGGTTTATCGCCCTCGCGCCGGACGGCCTGACCTCGGTGGGCGGCTATCCCGGCAACGATGAAAAAGGCGTGGCGCTGCAACAGACAGTCGACCCGACCAAGCTGATGAACGACTTCTTCGCCGCCATCGAATGGCTGATGCACCACGACAGCAGCACCGGCAAGGTTGGCATCACCGGCTTCTGCTATGGCGGCGGCGTGACCAATGCGGCGGCGGTGGCGTACCCGGAACTGGGCGCGGCGGTGTCGTTCTACGGGCGCCAGCCGGAAGCCAAGGACGTGCCGCGCATCAGGGCGCCGATCATGCTGCATTTCGGCGAGCTGGATACGCGGATCAACGAGGGTTGGCCGGCGTATGAAAAGGCCCTGAAGGCCGCCGGCACGACTTATGAAGCGTACATCTACAAGGGCGCCAACCATGGCTTCCATAACGATTCGACACCGCGTTATGACGAGGCCGCGGCGAATCTGGCGTGGGAAAGGACACTGGGTTGGTTCCGCAAATACCTGGCCTGAATGCAGTCAACATGTGGGAGGGGGCTTGCCCCCGATTGCGGTGTGTCAGCAACAATTGAGGTAACTGACCCGCCGCTATGGGGGGCAAGTCGAATCGTCGCACCGCCCCTCCCACATTGACCATCACCACCTTAATGTTTCTTTATGCTCCAAGAAAACTCAGACACGCCCACTCTCCTCCAGCAACCACGCCTTGAACACCTGCATCGCCGAGGTCTCGGTCCGCGACTGCAAGCGCGTCAGCCAGTAGCTGCCAGTGGTGATGCCGACGTCGAATGGCTGGCGAATCACATCACTCTCCAGTTGCCGCGAGAACATCATCGCCGGCGCCAGCGCCACGCCGCTGCCTTGCAGCGCAGCCTCCATCATCGCCAGCGACGAGTCGAACACGATGCTGCGCGGTACCAGGGTGTCGGCGGGCAGACCGGCGGCCTGAAGCCACAGGCTCCACTCATCCGCGCGGTAGGAGCGCAGCAGCGTGTGTTTCAACAGGTCGGCCGGCGTGTGCAACTGCGCGGCGAGTGACGGCACACACAGTACCGTCAGCGGCGCTTCCAGCAACTCCAGCGCATCCGTGCCGTGCCAGGCACCTGCACCGAAACGAATCGCGTAATCCAGGCCTTCGGCAGCCACGTCGACTCGATTGTTATGGGTGGACAGGCGCAGGTCGATGAACGGGTAGCGGCTCTGGAAGTCCGGCAGACGTGGCAGCAGCCAGCCGACGGCAAAGGTGCCGACCGCGCCCACGGTGAGTACCTCGCGGTAATGCCCGCCCTCGAACTGACCCAAGGTGTGGGCAATGCGGTCGAACGACTCGCGCACCACCGGCAGCAGGGTTTCGCCCTCGCGGGTGAGCATCAACCCGCGGGGCAGGCGCTTGAACAAGGTGACAGTGAGCTGCGCCTCCAGGCTCTTGACCTGATGGCTGACCGCCGCCTGGGTCACGCATAACTCAATGGCGGCGCGGGTAAAGCTCAAATGCCGGGCGGCCGCTTCGAAGGCGCGCAAGGCGTTCAACGGTAAGTGGGAGCGGAGCATATTGACCCCAATATTTCTAATGACTGCTGCGAGATATCATCGTTTGCCCAGGACCGGCGAACGGCCTACATTTGCCTCGCCCGCGCAGGCTCTTTATTCAATCGATCATTCTCATGGAAGCGTTATCATGCCCCAACATTTACTGTCTGGCGTGCGTAATTTAACCGCCCTCGCGGTGTTTATCGCCGCCGGCAACTGCCTGGCGTCCACCGACCTGCAGGCGGTGGTGGATGCCAATGTAAAACCGCTGATGCAGCAGCAGTCGATTAACGGCCTGGTGGTCGGCGTGGTGCGGGACGGCAAGGCGCAATACTTTAACTACGGAATCGCCGCCACCGATACCCGCCAGCCGGTCAGCGAAAACACCCTGTTCGAAGTGGGTTCAGTGAGCAAGACCTTCACCGCGACCCTGGCCGGTTACGCGGTAGCCAGCGGCAAACTCACGCTCTCCGACCCGGCCAGCCATTACCTGCCGGCACTGGGCGGCGGCAAGTTCGACCACATCAGCGTGCTCAACCTCGGCACCTACACCGCCGGCGGCTTGCCCCTGCAATTCCCCGCCAATGCGGATAACACCCAGCGCATGATCAGCTACTTCCAGCACTGGCAACCCGACTTCGCCCCTGGCACCCAGCGCCTGTATTCCAACCCGAGCCTGGGGTTGTTCGGCTACCTGGCGGCGCAGAGCCTCAAGCAGCCGTTCGATCAGGCGATGGAAAAGACCCTGTTGCCCGCACTCGGGCTCAAGCACACCTTCATCAAGGTGCCGCAGAGCCAGATGAGCCTGTACGCCCAAGGCTATGGCAAAGATGGCAAACCGGTACGCGTCGGCCCCGGCGCCCTGGACAGCGAGGCCTACGGCATCAAGACCAGCGCTGCGGACTTGCTGAAGTACGTTGACGCGAACATGCACCCGGCGACGCTGGATAAAACCCTGCAGCAGGCGATCAGCGTGACTCACACGGGTTACTACAGCGTGGACGGCATGACCCAGGGCCTGGGCTGGGAAATGTACCCCTACCCCATCCCGCTCGATGGGTTGATGGCCGGCAACTCCACACCCATGGCAATGGAACCGCACGCGGTCAACTGGCTGACCCCGCCCCAGGCGCCCCACGCCGACACCCTGGTGAACAAGACCGGCTCCACCAATGGGTTTGGCGCCTACGTGGCGTACGTGCCGAGCAAGGGAGTGGGCGTGGTGATATTGGCGAACAAGAACTACCCGAATGCCGAACGGGTAAAGGTCGCCCATGCAATCTTGAGTGCACTGGACCAATAGAGCCTGACGCAAAACCAATGTGGGAGGGGCAAGCCCCAATACCAGTCAGTTAAGACACTTTGCAGGAGCGAGGGGGTCGCCTAGTTCTTGCTCGCGAAAAACGCCCAGGCAACGCGTTCATTCTCGATAAACGTGGTGGCCCTGAGTTCTTCGCGAGCAAGAACTAGGCGTCCCCCTCGCTCCTACAGTGAGTCACTTGCTGACCCGCGCTACATCCCCAACCAGTGCGGCAAGGCCAGCGAGATAAACGGCAAGTACGTGACCATGATCAGGAACACCAACAGGATCATCAGCCACGGCAACGCCGCACGAATGGTCTGCCCCAGCGTCAACCCGGTCACCGCCGAGGTGACGAACAGGTTCAGCCCCACCGGTGGGTGCACCAGGCCGATTTCCATATTGACCACCATCACGATGCCCAGGTGAATCGGGTCGATGCCCAGCTTCATGGCGATCGGGAAGAAGATCGGCGCCAGGATCAGCACGATGGCCGAAGGCTCCATGAAACTGCCGGCGATCAGCAGCACCACGTTGACCATGATCAAAAAGCCAATCGGCGTGAGGCCCTCGGACAGCACCCAGGCGGTGATTTCCTGGGGGATCTGCTCGGTGGTCAGCACATGGGCGAAGAGCATGGCATTGGCGATGATAAACATCAGCATGATCGCCAGGCGCCCGGACTCCAGCAGCACCTTGGGGCAGTCGCGCAGCTTCATGTCCTTGTAGACGAACAACGCCACAAAGGCCGAGTACACCGCCGCCACCGCCGCCGCTTCGGTGGGGGTGAACATGCCGCTGTAGATGCCGCCGAGGATGATCACCAGCAGCAACAGGCCCCAGAAGGCGCGGCGCGCACAGCCCAGCCATTCACCCAACGTCGCCCGTGGCTGGGCCGGCAGCTTCTTGATGCGCGCGACAATGTAGATCGCCACCATCAGCATCAGGCCCAGCAGCAAGCCCGGGATCACCCCGGCCATGAACAGCTTGCCCACCGAGGTTTCCGTCGCCGCCGAGTACACCACCATTACGATCGACGGCGGAATCAGGATGCCCAGGGTGCCGGCGTTGCAGATGATCCCCGCGCCGAATTCCTTCGGGTAACCGGAGCGCACCATGCCCGCCACCGCAATCGAACCCACCGCCGCCACCGTCGCCGGGGATGAGCCGGACAGCGCCGCAAACAGCATGCACGCCAGTACCGCCGCAATCGCCAGGCCGCCACGGATATGCCCGACACAGGCGTTGGCAAAGTCGATCAGCCGCTGCGCCACGCCGCCGGTGGTCATGAACGCACCGGAGAGCAGGAAGAACGGGATCGCCAGGAAGGTATAGGCGTCGGAGGTTTCGAACAGCTTGATCGCCAGGGAACTGACCGAGTCCGGGCTGAACATCAGGATCGACACCGCGCCCGACAAACCCAGCGCAATGGCAATCGGCACGCCGAGGAACATGAACACGAACAACAGCAGGAACAGACAGAGCACGGCCATCAGTGACGCTCCCCATGGCTGCCTGCCAATTTGCTGGCCTCACCGGCCTCGTCAGCCAGCCCCAACCCGACCTGACGGCAGTTAAAGATGCGGTAGAAGATCTCCAGGTAGCGGATAAACACCAGGGCAAAACCGATGGGCACGATGATCACAATGTCACCCACGTCGATGCCGAACTGGTCGAGGTCTTCGGCGCCGATATGGGCGGTCATCACCGCGCTGACCCACTTGTAGCTGGCGACCATGAACAGCCCGGCATAGGCCAGGCAGCACAGGCAGGCGAGCATGCCCAGCACGCGCTGCACCGGACGCCGGGTCAGCTTGACCAGCGCGTCCACCCCCAGGTGGCCGGCGGTGCGCACCCCATAGGAAATGCCGAAGAAAATCAGCCAGCCGAACATGGCCTTGGTCAGCGCCACGCTCCAGGTCATGTCCTGGGCCCAGGTCATGGTGTGGTCGCCCAGCGCGCCGAAGAACGTGCTGCTCCACGCCCACTTGTCAGACAGGGCAAAGAACAGCGTGTAGATGTTGTTGAGCATGACGTAAACAAATGTCACCAGGGTCATGGCCGCCAGCAGGAAGGCAATAAAGCCTTCCTCCAGGTGCTCCCAGACGCGCCTTAGCGTTTGCATGGCAAAACCTCGCGAAAGCAAATGAGATGTCAGGGCGGAAACCGGATTCAATGGTTGGAGGCATCCGCCGCCTTGATCAGATCAGCCCCGATTTCCCCTTCGAACTTCTGCCACACCGGCCGCATCGCTTCGCGCCACAACTGGCGTTGCTCGGGGGTCAGCTCGATGATTTCGCTGGTCTTGGCCTCGACGATCTTCTGCCTGGCCGACTGGTTCAGCGCTTCGGCCTGTTTGTTCACCTCGACGGTGACCTCGACCATGACCTGCTCCAGGGTGCCGCGGATGTCCGGCGGCAGGCCGTTCCAGAACGTGGCATTGGTGATGACCATGTAGTCGATCAGGCCATGGTTGGATTCGGTGAAGTACTTCTGCACTTCGTTGACCTTCTGGCTTTCATAGTTCGACCAGGTGTTCTCGGTGCCATTCACGGTGCCGGTCTGCAAGCCCTGGTACACCTCGGCAAAGCTCATCTTGCGCGGGTTGGCACGGATCGCCTTGAACTGCTCCTCCAGCACGCTGGAGGCCTGCACGCGGAACTTCAGGCCACGGGCGTCCTTGGGTTCATGCAGTGCCTTGTTGGCGGAGAGTTGCTTGAGGCCGTTGTGCCAATAGGCCAGGCCGAGGATGTTCTTGCTCTGCATCGAGGTCAGCAGTTGCTTGCCCTCGGCGGCCTGGAAGCGGTCGACGGCGGCCAGGTCGTTGAACAGGAACGGCAGGTCATAGATCTGCACTTGCCGGGTGTATTGCTCGAACTTGGCCAGGGACGGCGCCAGCATCTGCACGTCGCCCAGCAGCAGGGCTTCCATTTCCTTGCCGTCGCCGAACAGTGACGAGTTGGGGTACACCTCGACCTTGACCTTGCCGGGCAAGCGTTCTTCGGCGAGCTTCTTGAACAGCAACGCGCCCTGGCCCTTGGGGGTGTTTTCAGCGACCACGTGGGCGAACTTGATCACGATCGGGTCCGCCGCCTGGGCCAGGCCCGCGGCAAACAAGGTGGCGGCGCAGAACAGCGCCCGAGAAAGCTTGAGCATGGAAAATCACCTTCTTATTGTTGTGTTGTAGGGCAAGGTGCCTGATATGACGCGTGTAGTGAATTTCGAATTTTTGATACCTGCGTTCGGCCACGCCGAACACCAACCTCAAGAAAAATGCAGTTCCCCCTCCACATTTGATTCGGTTCCGTCAGCTATAACTGTGCGAGCAACCGCTGCGCCCGCAACAACACCGGCGCATCCACCATCTGCCCATCAATCTGGTAAGCCCCCGCCCCATGCGCCCCGGCGTCAACCACCCGCCGTGCCCAGGCCAGGTCGGCGGCGCTGGGCGCCAACGCTTCATGGATCACCGCCACCTGCCTGGGATGGATACACAACGCGCCGGCAAAGCCCATTTCATAGGCATGCCGGATCGAACGGCGCAGGCCTTCAGGATCGTCGATGGCCGGGTGCACGCCATCCAGTGGCGCCACCAGGCCAGCCGCGCGGGAATGCACGATCAGCGCCAGGCGTGCCTGGTCGAGGGCGAACTGCGCGGCCGGGGAGTTGCTGCTCAAGTTGAGGTCCAGCGCCAGGTCCAGGCCGCCGAATGACAGACGTTCGACCTGCGGCGCCTGGGCGATGTCGGCCAGCGCCAGCAAGCCGCGTGCGCTTTCGATAATCGGCCAGATCAGCTTGCCCGCCGTGGCGACCACCGCCACCTGGGCCGCGCTTTCCACTTTCGGCAACAGCACACCTGCCACGTTAACGTGGGCTTTGCAGAACGCCACATCTTCGAAATGCCCGGCATGTTCCGGCGCGTTGATGCGCACCCACACCCGGGCCTGCGGATGAGCTTGCAGAAACGCTGCGAGGTTATCCCGCGCCTGGCGCTTGAGCGGCTCTTCCACCGCGTCTTCAAAATCCACGATCACGGCGTCGGCGCCACTGGCCAGCGCCTTGGCAAAGCGTTCCGGTCGGCTGCCGGGAACAAACAGCGCAGAGCGCACAAGAGGATTTGGCATAACGGACTTCCTTATTAGATAACGCCGCGCGCGCGCAGGCTGTCGATGGCATCGCCGGAGTAACCGAGCTGCTCGAGGATGCACTGGCTGTGCTGCCCCAGCGCCGGCACGGCGTCCATGCGCGGGGTAAACGCCCCGTTGCGCGCCGGCGGCAGCAGCGACGGCAGCGGCCCGGCAGGGCTTGCGACTTCACGCCAACTGTCGCGGGCCTTGAGCTGCGGGTGGTCCCACACGCCTTGCATATCGTTGACGCGGGCGCTGGCGATCTGCGCGTCCTCCAGGCGCTGGATCACGGCCTCGGCATCCAGTTGGGCAAAGCTGTCGACGATGATCTGGCGCAGCGCCTCGCGGTTGGCCGAGCGCTTGAAGTTGGCGCTGAAGCGCTCATCCGTCGCCAGCCCAGGCGTGAGCAGCACCTTGTCGCAGAACGCCGCCCATTCGCGCTCATTCTGCAAACCGAGCATCACCGTGCCGCCGTCACCGGTGGGAAACGGCCCATAGGGGTAGATCGTCGAATGCGCCGCGCCGGCACGCGGCGGCGGCGGCGCACCGTCGAAGGCGTAGTACATCGGGTAGCCCATCCATTCCACCAGGCTTTCGAGCATGCTCACGTCGATGCGGCTGCCCTGCCCCGTCTTGCCGCGCAACAGCAGCGCGGAAAGGATGCCGCTGTAGGCGTACATGCCGGCGGAGATGTCGGCGATGGAGCAACCGGCCTTGGCCATCTGCTCGTCACCCGGGCCACCGGTCACCGACAAAAAGCCGCCCTCGCTCTGGATCAGCAGGTCATAGGCTTTCTTTTTCTCGTAGGGCCCGCCTTCGCCATAGCCGGAAATGTCGCAGACGATCAGCCGTGGAAAGCGTGCATGCAGCGCCTCGAACGACAGGCCCATGCGCGCCGCCGCGCCCGGTGCAAGGTTCTGCACCAGCACATCGGCATCCGCCAGCAGGCTGTCGAGGATGGCGTCGGCGTCGTCCTGCTTGAGGTCCAGGGTGAGGCTTTCCTTGGAGCGGTTGGTCCACACGAAATGCGAGGCCAGGCCACGCACGCGCTCATCGTAGCCACGGGCGAAATCACCGGCACCGGGGCGTTCGATCTTGATCACGCGGGCGCCGAGGTCGGCCAGTTGACGGGTGCAAAAGGGCGCGGCGATCGCGTGTTCCAGGCTGACAACGGTGATGCCGTCCAGCGGTCGTGGGTCAGTCATGACAGTTCCTCAGAGCCAGTGGGCCATGGACGCGGCGTTGCGCACATCCCAGACTTTGGCGATCAATGCGGCGGCCTGGGCCGGTGTGCGAGCGTTACTGAACCGGGCGAGGCGCTGGAATTTATCCGCCAGTTCTGCACGGCTCAGGGTGTTGCCCGGGTCGCCCTTGGGCTCGTCGATGGCGCCGTGCAGGGTGCGGCCGTCAACCGTGGTGACGGTGACGCGGCCGAGCCAGCGCTGCGGGTAGGCGCCATCGACCTCGGGGTCGAGGGTCATGCTGACCCTGTCGCGAAAGGCGGCGACGGCGGGATCGGTCAACGCCGATTCATGGAACTCGGTGAGCCCGGCCTTGCCATGCACGGCGATCAACCCCAGCACGGTGCCCATGGAGAACTTGGCCTGATGCACGCTGGTCGGCACGCTTACCCGCCCCAGTACATCGATGGCGCCTTGGTGCACACGGGTTTCCACACGGGCGATATCGACGGCCTCCAGGCCTTCGCGTTGCATCAACGCCAGCAACGCATCGGCGGCCGGATGGGTATGGCGGCACGACGCGTGGAACTTGAACGAGGTCTCCAGCAGCGCCCAACGGCTACCAAGGCCAGCCGATAACTTGCTCGGTTCGGCATCCGTGGACATACCCGCCGCCAGGCCCTGGTCGCCTTCGAGGATATTGCGCGCACCGGTCAGGCCATCCGCCGTCAGGTACGCGGCGAGCAAACCGTCCGCGGCCGCCTTGGCCGTGTGCAGTTGCTTGGAGTCGGCGGCATCGCGCAGGAATTCCCACAGCCCGGCGGCCTGGGTGCCGGCGCTGCCGAGCAGATGGATGAACTGGTCCTGATTGAAATCCAGCAACTTGCCCACCGCCACGGCCGCCGCCAGGGTGCCCACCGTGGCCGTGGTGTGGAAGATGCGGTAGTGGGAGCGCCCCATGAATTCGCCGATGCGGATCCCGGCCTCATAGCCGGCCACCGAGGCCAGCAACACGTCACGGCCGGATTTACCGAGGTCCTGGGCGGCGGCCAAGGCAGCGGGAAACACCACGGTGGCCGGGTGCAGCACCGAGCTGTTGTGCAGGTCATCCTGTTCCACCAGGTGGGACGAGGCGCCGTTGACCAGTGCGGCGAAATACGCGCTGCTGCCGGTGCCATTGACGATCACCTGCGCCGGGCCGCTGCTCGGGCCCATCTTCTGGGCATAGCGCTCGAACAACGGGATCGGGTGCGCGCCCTGGCTGGCCAACGCGGACGCCAGCCAATCCAGGAACAGGTCTTCGGTGCGCGCCAGCACGGGTTCGGGCAACTGCTCGTAGGCCAGGTCGGCCAGGAACCGACACAGGGCTTGGGTATGGCTCATGGGCAGGCCCTCAGAAGCTGCGTGGCAGCTCGAGCAGGTGCTCGGCCACGTAGGACAGGATCAGGTTGGTGGAGATCGGCGCCACCTGGTACAGGCGCGTCTCGCGGAATTTGCGCTCGACGTCGTACTCGCAGGCAAAGCCAAAGCCGCCGTGGGTCTGCAGGCAGGCATTGGCCGCTTCCCAGGACGCCTTGGCCGCCAGGTACTTGGCCATGTTCGCGCTGGCGCCGGCATTCACGCCGCTGTCGTATTCCGCACAGGCGCGCCAGCGCATCAGGTCGGCCGCCTCGACTTCGATATGGGCTTCGGCAATCGGAAACTGCACGCCCTGGTTCTGCCCGATGGGCCGGCCGAACACCACGCGGTCGCGGGCGTAGGCGCTGGCCTTGTCGATAAACCAGCGGCCATCGCCGATGCATTCGGCGGCGATCAGGGTGCGTTCGGCATTGAGGCCATCGAGGATGTATTTGAAGCCCTTGCCCTCTTCGCCGATCAAGCTATCGAGGGGCAGTTCAAGGTTGTCGAAGAACAACTCATTGGTCTCGTGGTTGACCATGTTCGCGATGGGCTGCACGGTCAGGCCGTTGCCGATGGCCTCACGCAGATCGACCAGGAAGATCGACATGCCTTCGGACTTTTTCTTCACCTGTGCCAACGGGGTGGTGCGCGCCAGGAGGATCATCAGGTCGGAATGCTGCACCCGCGAGATCCAGACCTTCTGGCCGTTGATCACGTATTTGTCGCCACGCTTGATCGCGGTGGTCTTGATCTTGGTGGTGTCGGTACCGGTGGTGGGCTCGGTGACCGCCATGGATTGCAGGCGCAATTCGCCACTGGCGAGCTTGGGCAGGTAGAAGCGTTTTTGCGCCTCGCTGCCGTGACGCAACAGGGTGAACATGTTGTACATCTGCCCGTGCACGGTGCCGGAGTTACCGCCGCAGCGGTTCACCTCCTCGAGGATCACCGAGGCTTCGGCCAGGCCCAGGCCGGAGCCGCCGTACTCCTCGGGAATCATCGCCGACAGCCAGCCGGCGTCGGTCAGCGCCTTGACGAAGGCTTCGGGGAAGCCCTTTTCTTCGTCGATCCGGCGCCAGTAGGCCGCGTCGAATGCGGCGCACAAGGCGCGCACGCCGTCGCGGATGGCATTGAGTGCTTCGTTGTCATTCGGGTTCATCTCACGGCTCTCCGCCTGTTGTTCTTGGCTTATTCGAAATGCACTTCAGCGGTCTGCGCCAGGCCATCGGTATTCCCGGCCCACAACGCCGCCGCCCCGGTTTCACTGATGCGACCGCCCACTGCGAACGGCTGCGGCGCAATCAACGGGCGCACGCCGCGATAGGCAAAGCGCCGCACGGTGGCTTCGGGATGGGCGCGGCAAAACGCGCGCAGGCTCAAGGTCGCGATCAGCGGGCCATGCACCACCAGCCCGGCGTAGCCTTCGGTGCCGGTGACATAGGGGTAGTCGTAGTGAATGCGGTGACCGTTGAAGGTCACGGCGCTGTAGCGAAACAGCAGGGTCGGCGTGGGGTCGATGGTTTCCTGCCACTCGCCCTGGGCCAGGGCCTCGCCGCTGCCCGGCTTGGGCGGCGTCGGCTCGCGGTAGACAATGTCCTGTTCTTCGCGGATCGCCAGGCGACCGTCCTGGGCATAGTCATGGCGCACGGTGACAAACAACAGCGAGCCGCTGCGGCCGGTCTTTTCTTCGACCTGGGTGATGGTCGACACGCGGGTTGCCGCCTCGCCGGCCCGCAGCGGGTGCAGGAATTCGATACGCCCACCCGCCCACATGCGATTACGGTTATCCGCCGGCGGCAGGAAGCCGCCACGGGCCGGGTGGCCGTCGCCGCCCAGGGCGCTTTCCGGCAGCGGGTCCTGGAAGAAGCACCACTGCCACAGCGGCGGCAGGACCGCGCCCTGCTCGGGGACGGCTTCGCCAAAGGTGGCGGCAATGCGTTTGAGCAGGTTATGGCTCAGGTGGTCGTGGGCGGTTTCGCTTCGGCCGATCCAGTCAGTAGCGCTCATCAGGTACAGGTCCTCGGGCAGTGAGTGTCTGCCCCGGATCATGCAAGCGCCGGCCCGTTCTGAGAATTTGCATTTCAATAAACCAGCGTTCGGCTATGCTGAACGCTCTTTCCCCGACATAACACCCGCGCGGCCCAGATCCGTAGATACCGTCTTATCCCGCACCGCGCAATCCCCGTAGCAGCTGTCGAGCCCCGGCGAGGCTGCGTCGGGCGCGCTGTCGATTCAGGACCGAGTCGCGGCCTACGCAGCCTCGCTTGCGCTCGACAGCTGCTACGGGGATTTGGGCGGTGTTGGATAGGACGGTATCTACCGGGTTCATTCATTCATACGGGAGTTTTGCATGCACTTCGACCTGGCCGACCTGCGCCTGTTTATCCATATCGCCGAATCCCCCAGCCTGACCCAGGGCGCCAGGCGCGCGTTCCTCTCGCCGGCCGCCGCGAGTGCGCGGATCAAGGCGCTGGAAGGCCAGCTCGACACGCGCCTGCTGTACCGTGACAGCCGTGGCGTAGAGATCACCCCTGCGGGCGAACGGCTGCTGCACCATGCGCGGTTGATCATGCGCCAGGTGGATTACCTCAAGAGTGAGTTCACCCAATACGGCGTGGATTCCGCCGGGCATATCCGCATCTTCGCCAACACCACGGCGGTCACCGAGTTCCTCCCGGAGGTGCTGGCCGGCTTCCTGTCCCAGCGCCCTGGCGTGACCGTCGACCTGCAGGAGCGCTTGTCCCGCGATATCGTGCGCGGCGTGCTGGATGGCACCAGCGACATGGGCATCATCGCCGGCCCCGTGGAGGCGGCGGGTTTGCAGGTGCTGCACTTCAGCACCGACAAACTGGTGCTGATGGTGCCCGTCGGCCACGCCTTGGCCGATCAAGCCTCGGTCACCCTGGAACAGACCCTGGCCTATCAGCATATCGGCCTGCATGAAGGCAGCACCTTGCTCAGCTTCCTGCGTGAACACGTCGAGCGGTTGGGCAAGCAGTTGTCGCTGCGTATCCAGGTGTCGAGTTTCGAGGCGATTTGCCGGATGGTCGAAGCGGGCGTGGGCATCGGCATCATCCCCGAGTCCGCCGCCGTACGGCACAGCCGCACCATGCAACTGGTGGCGGTGACGCTGGATGAGCCGTGGGCGATTCGTGAGCGCAGTATTCTGGTCAGGGAGCTTGAGGCACTGCCCGGCACCATACGGGCATTGATTGCCACGTTGATGCCGGAAAACACCTAAGCTCAGAAGTCACCTTGCCAGAGGAAACCTCCCATGCAGCTTGAAGGATCCTGCCACTGCGGCGCCGTGACGTTCAGCCTTACCAGCGCCCACCCCTACCCTTACCAGCGTTGCTATTGCTCGATCTGCCGCAAGACCCAGGGCGGCGGTGGTTATGCGATCAACCTGGCCGGGGATGCCAACAGCTTGCACGTGCGCGGGCGCAAACAGATTTCGATCTACCACGCCCGGCTCAAACCCGAGGGCGCCAGCCGTGCCCATGCGAGTAGCGCCGAGCGGCATTTCTGTTCGCAGTGCGGCACTGCGCTATGGCTGTTCAGCCCGGAGTGGCCGGAGCTGATCCACCCGTTTGCCTCGGCCATCGACACGCCGTTGCCAGTACCGCCGGCGCATACGCACCTGATGCTGGGCTCGAAGGCGCCGTGGGTCGAAGTCAGCGTGCGCAAAGGCGACCTGCAGTTTGATGAATACCCCGAAGAATCCATCGCGCAGTGGCATGAACGCCATGGGCTCAGCCGTTAACAGTCTTTGACAGTTTCCCGACAAAGCTCGCAAAGATTGTTGGACGGCCCTTCCCTAGCATTCGAGCATCCAAACAGCCATTCGGGTGCTCCTCATGTTTCGCAGATTGCGCGGTATTCCGCTGCTGGGTTGCCTGCTGGGCAGCCTCGGTTGCCATGGGCAACCGCCGGCACCGCCGCCCATTCAGAAGGGTGACTACGGCGCGATCATCCGCTACCTGCAAGCCCGCATTCCCCGGGCGATCGCCCAAGAGCATATCGCCGGCCTGTCGATTGCCCTGGTCAATGGCCAGGAGCTGATCTGGGCCCAGGGCTTCGGCCTGGCCGACAAGGCCCGGGGCGTGCCGGTCACGCCCAACACCGCGTTCCGTGCCGGTGGCATTTCCAAGCTGCTCACCGCCACGGCCGCGCTGCAATGTGTGGAACAACAGCGGCTGGCGCTGGATGCGCCGATCCAGCAGACCTTGCGCGAGTTTTACGTGCGCTCGCGCTTTCATGACGACCAGGCCGCTGCCGACCGCGCTGTGACCCTGCGGCGTTTACTCAGCCACCAGTCCGGCCTGCCCAGTGAACACCTGCGTGACCTGCACAGCACCTACGCCATGGGGCAGATGCCGATGCGCGTGTCGGGGGTTTGGCTGAGCAGCCCGCCAGGCTCGCAGGTGGCGTATTCCAACCTCGGTTATGCCCTGGTGGGCGCGGCCATCGAGCGCAGCAGCGGCAAAAGCTTTGAAGCCCAGTTGCAAAACAGCCTGCTCAAGCCGCTGGAAATGAACCAGTCGAGTTTTGTCGGCACCGCCAGCCAGCAGGCGTTCCGCGCCCTGGGCTACACGGACGGCGTTGCCAGTACCGATGCCCCGGTGCGCGACATCGCCGCCAGCGGCCTGTGGGCCAGCCCGAAAGACCTCGCGCATTACGTGCACATGCTCTTCGCCCAAGGCGTCTACAAAGGCAACCGCGTGCTGGGCAGCGCTTCGATCGACGCGATGTTCACCCAGCAGAACACCGGCAATGCGCTGGACTTCGATTGCCAGATGGGCCTGGGCTGGTTCCTCGCCCCATGCGGTGACGAACCCGTCGGCCCCGGTATACGCATCTACCAGCACAGCGGTGGCGGCGATGATTTTGCCGCGCAGTTGAGCCTGCTGCCCGACCAACAACTGGCCGTGATCATCATGGCCAATGACAGCAACGCCGAAGACCTGGTGGCCGGCCTGGCCACCGACACCCTGCGCCTGCTGCTCCAGGCGCAAACCGGCCACGCCGTCTGCGCCGACGACTGCCAGGCGCCCAGCCACGGCCTGAAACTGCGCCACGTGCCGGCCGCCATCGACCGCAGGCGCCTGGCCGGCTTCTACGCCACCGCCTGGGGCGTGTTCCGGATCAAGGATGACGATCAGCGGCTGTCGGGCGAGTTGGCCGGCTACACCTTCGAATTATTGCGCGACGACGATGGCTGGTTGCGCGCGCAGAAGAAAGTGCTCGGCTTCTGGCTCAAGGACCTCGGCGAACTGGGCCGCGTGCAACTGGACGTGATCAGCGTGCAAGGCCGCCAGATGCTCACCGCCCGCAGCCACGGCCAGCGCGTGGCTATCGGTGAGCGCATCGAACCGCCGCCCTTGCCCTCGGCCTGGGCCGACACCATCGGCACCTATCAAGTGCTCAACACCCATGAGCCGGACGCCCCCCTGAGCGGCATCAGCGTGCGCCTGGAAGACGGCTTCCTGGTGATCCGCGGCCAACTGCACGACGAACCGCTGACCGACTACATCCTGCTGCCCATCGACAACGCCCATGCCGTCCTCGCCGGCAACGGCTATGGCCTGGGCGATACGGTGAGCCGCCAGATCAACGGTCTCAGCGCTTCGGGCTACGCCTTCAAGCGCACCCGCTCCCCTTATAAACCCTTGGCCTTCTAACCCCCTTATGTGTTCAAAAACCCTGCATCTGTCGCTCTCTTCACAGTGCCTGCTGGATGTGCAATACCTGGCGGATGACGCAGGCAAGAGCCCGATTGTGGGGCGTCGTTAGCAGGCGTCGGTGATGGGGCTGGAATACACCTTTTGACAGGGTAAGCCAGTCAAAAAATGTGGGAGAGGGCTCGCCCCCCCCCACATTTGATCTCCACAGCATTCAAAATGTATTACTCGGCATACGCCCACGTCATGCGAAACGACGCCCCGCCCCACTCCGAATCCATCACGTGCACGTGCCCGCCATGCCACTGCGACACCCGCTGCACCAGCGCCAGGCCGAGGCCGAAGCCGCCGGTGCGGCGGTCGCGACTGGCATCCAGGCGCATGAAGGGCTGGAAGATCCTGGCCCGGCCGTCCTCGGGCACGCCGGGGCCGTCGTCACACACACGCACTTCGTAGCCCTCGCCGAACTTCACCAGCGACACCTCGACCCGGCGCTCGGCATAACGGATGGCATTGCGCAGCAGGTTGATCACGGCGCGGGCCATGAAGCGCGGCTCGATCTGGATAAAGTCGACCTCGCAGGTACGCAACGTCAGCTGGATACCGGCCGCCTCCGCCTCCAGCGCGACGCTGCCGATCACGCTGTCGAGCCAGCTGTGGGCCTCGATGCGCTCGCGGGTGACCTGAGTGGCGCCGCGCTCCAGGCTGGCGTAGGTGAGCAGCTCGGACACCATCTCCTCCAGCTCGCCGAGGTCGGCGTACATATCGGCGATCAATTCGCCCCGCTGGCGCGGGTCGGCCTGTTGCTTGAGTTGGTCGAGTTCGAACGATAACCGTGCAATCGGTGTACGCAGTTCGTGGGACACCGCATTGGTGAGTTCGCGCTGGTTGGCGATCAGGCTTTCGATGCGCTCGGCCATCTGGTTGAAGTGCCCGGCCAGCGCACGCACGGTGGAGCTGCGCGGCAGCAGGATGCGCGAGCCGAGGTCGTTGTCGCCGAAGCGCTGCGCGGCCAGGCGGATATGTTCCAGGTCGCGCCAGTGCGGGCGTACCCAGAAATACAGGACGATGGCCAGGCACAGCCCGAGAAAACCGTAGGCCCACAGGTATAACCACTTGGGCTCTTCCGGCAGTTTGATTTCCAGCAGTTGCGGGCCACCGTCGATGGCCGTGAGAAACTCCATAAAGTCGCCGCGCACCACCAGCAAGCCCTGTTCCAGAAGCTTTTGTTCGCGCTCGGTGAGGGCCTGGGCATCCTTCTGCACCAGCTTCAGGCGCAGGCCGTAGTGGGACTGCAACTCGGCCAGCCGTGCGGCGCGCTGCTCCACGGGCAACGGCCGCAATTGCTCCACCAAGCCGTATGCCGGGCCACGCATGGCTTCGCGGTTGTAGGTTTCGTTGGCTTCGGGGAGCAGTTCGTCGAAGGTGTAGTTGACCAGCCAGATCGCCCCGGCCAGGCCGATCGCCAGAATCACATACAGGCGCAGAAACAGGCGCAGCATCTAGACCTCCCACGCAAACGGATTGAACAGATAGCCCTTGCCCCAGATGGTCTTGATGCACACCGGCTCACGGGGGTTGTCATTGAGCTTGCCGCGCAGCTTGCTGATGTATACGTCGACGCTGCGGTTAAGGCCGTCAAAGGCAATGCCGCGCATGCGGTTGAGGATGTCGTCGCGGGAAAGAATCTTGCCCGCGCTGCTGGCCAGCAACCACAGCAGCTCGAACTCCATGGTGGTGAGGTCGATCTGCTCGTCCCCCAGGCTGACCACCCGGCAACTGCGGTCAATCGCCAAGCGGCCGAACGCGAGGGCGCCGCGCACCGTCGGCTCGGGCGCCTGGCGACGTTGCAGGGCGCGCAGGCGTGCGAGCAGTACCGGCGGCTTGATCGGCTTGATCACATAGTCGTCGGCACCCGACTCCAGGCCGAGGATATGGTCCAGGTCGTCTTCCTTGGCAGTGAGGATCACAATGGGGGTGTCGGACACCGTGCGGATCTCGCGGCACACATGCAGGCCACTCTGGCCCGGCAGCATCAGGTCGAGCACGACGATCTTGGGTTTGAAGTCGAGGAACGCCGCCAGGGCTTCATCGCCGCGGTGCACCACGCGGACCTCAAAGCCATGCTGTGACAGAAAATGCGCGATCAGCCCTGCCAGCTTCTCGTCGTCCTCAACGAGCAGGACCTTGCCCAGACCCAGGTTTTCCATAAGTTCTCAGTGTGCAAAGACGGATTGAAGAGCGGGCATTATAGGTGGCAAGCTGGTCAACTAAAGCAACTGGCCAGTTGGTGCCGACGAAGCTTCATGCTTTTAAGAGTTTTTAACAAATAGCCTGCATTTTTTAACGCCATCCACAGGGAGTTGTATGCGCAAGGATTACCTGGCGTTCTTCGTTTCGCTGTTCCTGTCGCGGCTGGCGGACCAGATCCTGTTGTTTATCGTGCCACTGATCGTGTTCCAGACCACCCACAGCGTGTCCTGGGCCGGGCTGGCCTTCTTTGTCGAATCACTGCCGCGCTATCTCGCGTTTCCGGTGTGCGGGGCGTTGTGCGACAAGTATTCGCCGGTGCGCATCCTGCATATCAGCCAGGTTTACCGGGCACTGGCCTGTGTGATGGCGGTGGCGTTGTATGGGGTGTTCGACGGTATCTACTGGCTGGTGCTGCTGTCGGCGTTATGCGGGGTGCTGACGACCCAGGGCATCATGGCCCGCGAAGTGTTGATGCCGCATGTCTTCCAGCAGTACAGCTATGCCAAGACCCTCTCCTACTCGCAGATCGCCGACCAGAGCGGCGTGGTGCTGGGGCCGCTGGTGGCCGCGCTGATGCTGGAGGTGTGGGCCTGGCACTGGGTGGTGCTGGGGATTGCCGGGCTGTTTGTGCTGGCGGACCTGGCGATGCTGGCCTGGCAGCGTAAAACCACGGCAAGCCTGGAAACCCATCAGCAGCACCGGGATATCTGGCTGCAACCGCTGCGCATCGCGTTCGGGCATATCCGCAACCTGGCGGAGCTGAAGCGGATCATTACCCTGGCGGTCGGTGTGAACCTGATCATCGGCGTGACGCTGGCCACCTCCGCCGCCATGGTCACCGGCCTGTACGCCGCCGACAAGGACACCTATGCCCTGCTGCAGGCGGCCGGCGCGGGGGTGACCATCGCGATTCTGTTTTACCTGGCGCGCGCCACGTTGCCCTTAAAAGTGCTGGGCGGGCTGTCTTACTCGATGATCGGCGCCGGGGCGTTGGTGATGGCGGTCAGTCCCAGCCTGTGGGCGTACACCCTGGGATTCCTGCTGGTCACCGGCTTCGACAAGATGTTCAACGTGTACCTGCGCAGTACTCGTCAGCGGGTCATTCCAGTGCAGGACTTCGGCAAGACCGTGGGCGTGATCACCTTGCTCAACAACCTGGCCCAGCCGCTGGCGGGCCTGGTGATTGCAGTGCTGGCGGCGCCCTTGGGCACGCAGACGGTGATCCTGCTACTGACCGGGATCAGCGCCTTGATCGGCGTGGCCGTGGCCTCAGGCTGGCACGCCACTGTGAAAGCGGAACTCGATGTCGGGTGATTCGATCAGTTCCTGCTCGGCCGCCCTCACCCGCTCGATCACCTGGGCGATGTCCTTGGCGTCGCCGTACTGGTAGGCCAGCTTCAGGTAACCCTGGAAGTGCCGCGCCTCGCTTTTCAGCAGGCCGAAGTAGAACTTGCCGAGTTCTTCGTCCAAATGCGGCACCAGGGCTTCGAAACGCTCGCAACTGCGCGCTTCGATAAAGGCGCCGACCACCAGGGTATCCACCAGCTTGACCGGTTCGTGGCTGCGCACCACCTTGCGCAAACCGGAGGCATAGCGCCCGGCGTGCAGTTGGCGCAACTCGACCTTGCGCTTCTTGATCAGGCGCATGACCTGCTCATGGTGCACCAGTTCTTCCCGGGCCAGCCGCGACATCATATTGATCAGGTCAACATGGGCGTGGTACTTGGCGATCAGGCTCAGGGCGGTGCTGGCCGCTTTGAATTCGCAGTTCTTGTGGTCGATCAACAGGGTGTCCTGATCGGCCAATGCGGCCTGCACCCAGGCATCGGGGGTTCGGCAACCGAGGAATTCGTGGATTTCGGGCAGGTTCATCGGGCTCACGGACAAAGGATCACAAAAAGGCCGCCGATTATACCCACCGCGCCGCAGACCACCAGCCACCGGCCTTGATGTGCATCAACATGACGTCTGGCGGGCAGCAACTATAGTTGTTCCAAGCCCACCCTTTTGGAGATCCGATCATGCAAGCCATTCGCAGCATCCTGGTGGTCATCGAGCCCGCGCATTCGGAAAGCCTGGCCCTCAAGCGCGCCAAGCTGATCGCCGGGGTTACCGGCGCGCACCTGCACTTGCTGGTCTGCGACAAGAAACACGAGCATTCGGCGCTGTTGAGCCTGCTCAAGGCCGGCTTGCAGGAGGACGGTTACAGCGTGACCACCGAGCAGGCGTGGAATGAAAGCCTGCATGACACCATTATCGATGTGCAGCAGGCCGAAGGCTGTGGGCTGGTGATCAAGCAGCACTTTCCCGACAGCCCGCTTAAAAAGGCCCTGCTGACGCCGGCGGACTGGAAGCTGTTGCGCTTGTGCCCGACGCCGGTGTTGCTGGTCAAGACGTCCACACCGTGGGCGGGCGGGGTAATTCTGGCGGCGATCGATGTGGGCAACAACGACGGGGAACACCGCGAGCTGCATCACGCGATCATCGACCATGGCTTCGACATCGCCAGCCTGGCCAAGGCGCAGTTGCATGTGATCAGCGCCCATCCGTCGCCGATGTTGTCGGCGGCGGACCCGACGTTCCAGCTCAAGGAAACCATCGAGGCGCGTTATCGGGAGCAGTGCAAGGCGTTCCAGGCGGAATTCGATGTGGATGACGCGCACCTGCATGTCGAGGAGGGCCCGGCGGATGTATTGATCCCCCACCTGGCCCACACATTGAAAGCGGCCGTGACCATCATAGGCACCGTGGGGCGCACCGGCATTTCCGGGGCGTTGATCGGTAATACGGCGGAGGTGATCCTGGATGCGGTGGACAGTGATGTACTGGTGCTCAAGCCGCAGACGTTGATGGATCACCTGGAGGAACTGGCGACCAAGGCCTGACGCCGATCCCCCTCCCACAGTTGGATGTGTGTTGTCAGTCAGCGAGCGCGTCTCTCAGGAACCCCGGGGCGATATAGCGCTGGTAATGGGCCTCGGACAGAATGAAGAACTCACGGTCGATGGCATCGCGCAGTTCCGGCAAGGCCCAGTCGCGAAACTCCGGCAACAGCACCATGCCGTACGCCTCCAGGTTATTGATCACCCGCGCGCCGCGGGCAATCAGCTGGTACGCCCAGCAGTACTCGGACTGGTGCGGCACGAAACGGATCTTGCGTTGCTCCAGTTGGCCGCGCAGGGTCTTGGGGTCGAAAATCTCGAGTTTGCCGGCCATCACCTGCACCAACAGTTGCTCCAGCCGCAGCCAGACCGCGCGTTTTTCTTCCTCGTTATAGCCATTCCACTGGATCACTTCGTGGTGGAAACGCTTGCAGCCACGGCACACGAGATCGCCGTAGACCGTGGAGCACAGGCCGACGCAGGGGGTCTTGATGGTTTGGTTGGACATGGGCAACAACACGCAAATCAGCGAAACAGTGCGCCATGTTAGCCCTTTGTCTAAGGTTGATCACCCAGCAAACTTGGTGATGCAACTTACCTTTAGAAATTTTTTGCCGTAGAATCATCCGGCCTTGTAAGGCGCCAATAATCCGCTGGAAGCTGTTTTCAAAGCGTCACGAGCACAGTCGTTCCTTCAGAACGGTGTTGGCGATGGTCATTACCCGGCAGGTAATGATCAGCGCCAACCCTCATCAGCTCCGTTCTGCAGGCGTAAAACTTTGAAAGCAGCTTCTGTAAGGAATGCCGGCAGCGCTGGCTTTGCGGCCCAAAAAGCCCCCGAGCGCATGCGTGCCGTTCATTTCTGGATGAGCGTCCCGTGGGACCACTGATGAGGGTAATAACTGTGCTTGAAGCCTACCGCAAACATATCGAAGAGCGTGCAGCACTGGGTATCGTTCCCCAGCCGCTTAATGCCGAACAAACCGCAGGCCTGGTTGAGCTGCTGAAGAATCCCCCGGCTGGCGAAGAAGAATTCCTCGTTGACCTGATCACCAACCGTATTCCACCGGGCGTTGACGAAGCTGCCTACGTCAAGGCCGGCTTCCTGTCTGCCCTGGCCAAGGGCGAAGCCACTTCCCCCCTGATCGACAAGAAACGCGCGGTTGAACTGCTCGGCACCATGCAGGGCGGCTACAACATCGTGACGTTGGTCGAGCTGCTGGACGACGCCGAGCTGGCGCCTGTCGCGGCTGCCCAACTCAAGCACACCCTGCTGATGTTCGATGCGTTCCACGACGTCGCCGAAAAAGCCCGCAACGGCAACGAGCACGCCAAAGGCGTGATCCAGTCCTGGGCTGACGGCGAGTGGTTCCGTAACCGCCCGACCCTGGCCGACAAGATCAGCCTGCGCGTGTTCAAGGTCACCGGCGAAACCAACACCGACGACCTGTCCCCCGCCCCGGACGCCTGGTCCCGCCCTGACATCCCGCTGCACGCCCTGGCCATGTTGAAAATGGCACGTGAAGGCATCGTGCCGGACGAGCAAGGCAAGACCGGCCCGATGAAGCAGATCGAAGAAATGCGCGGCCAAGGCTTCCCGATCGCCTACGTCGGTGACGTGGTCGGTACCGGATCTTCGCGTAAATCCGCGACCAACTCGGTGCTGTGGTTCTTCGGCGACGACGTTCCCTACGTGCCGAACAAGCGCGCCGGCGGCTTCTGCTTCGGCAGCAAGATCGCTCCCATCTTCTACAACACCATGGAAGATGCCGGCGCACTGCCGATCGAATTCGACGTGACCAACATGAACATGGGCGACGTGATCGACCTGTACCCTCATGCTGGCAAAGTCTGCAAGCACGGCACCGACGAAGTCCTGACCACCTTCGAAATGAAGACCCCGGTCCTGCTCGACGAAGTTCGCGCCGGCGGCCGTATCCCGCTGATCATCGGCCGTGGCCTGACCGACAAGGCGCGCGCCGAGCTGGGCCTGGGCCCTACCGACCTGTTCAAGCTGCCTGAAGCACCGGTCGACACGGGCAAGGGTTTCACCCTGGCCCAGAAAATGGTCGGCAAGGCCTGCGGCCTGCCGGAAGGCAAAGGCGTTCGTCCAGGTACGTACTGCGAACCGAAGATGACCACCGTGGGTTCCCAGGACACCACCGGTCCGATGACCCGTGACGAACTGAAAGACCTGGCGTGCCTGGGCTTCTCGACCGACCTGGTGATGCAGTCCTTCTGCCACACCGCGGCGTATCCAAAGCCGATCGACGTGACCACCCACCACACCCTGCCTGACTTCATCATGACCCGTGGCGGTGTATCGCTGCGTCCAGGCGACGGCATCATCCACAGCTGGCTGAACCGCATGCTGCTGCCGGATACCGTCGGCACCGGTGGTGACTCCCACACCCGTTTCCCGATGGGCATCTCGTTCCCGGCCGGTTCCGGTCTGGTCGCGTTCGCCGCAGCCACCGGCGTCATGCCGCTGGACATGCCGGAATCGATCCTGGTGCGCTTCAAAGGCAAGATGAAACCTGGCATCACCCTGCGTGACCTGGTTCATGCCATTCCTTACTACGCGATCCAGGCTGGCCTGCTGACCGTAGAGAAGAAAGGCAAGAAAAACGCCTTCTCCGGCCGCATCCTGGAAATCGAAGGCCTGAACGACCTGACGCTGGAGCAGGCTTTCGAGCTTTCCGACGCATCGGCCGAACGTTCGGCTGCCGGTTGCACCATCAAGCTGTCGAAAGAATCCGTCACCGAGTACCTGAACTCCAACATCACCCTGCTGCGCTGGATGATCGGCGAAGGCTACGGCGATGCCCGCACCCTGGAACGTCGCGCCCAAGCGATGGAAGCCTGGGTCGCCAACCCGGAACTGATGGAAGCCGATGCCGACGCGGAATACGCCGAAGTCATCGAGATCGACCTGGCCGAAATCAACGAGCCGATCCTCTGCGCGCCGAACGACCCGGACGATGCCCGTCTGCTGTCCAGCGTTGCCGGCGAGAAGATCGACGAAGTGTTCATCGGTTCGTGCATGACCAACATCGGTCACTTCCGCGCTGCCGGTAAGCTGCTGGAGCAGGTCAAGGGTCAGTTGCCAACTCGCCTGTGGCTGTCGCCGCCGACCAAGATGGACGCTCACCAGTTGACCGAAGAAGGCTACTACGGCATCTACGGCAAGGCTGGCGCGCGCATGGAAATGCCGGGCTGCTCGCTGTGCATGGGTAACCAGGCACGTGTAGAGCCGAACTCGACCGTGGTATCGACGTCGACCCGTAACTTCCCGAACCGCCTGGGTGACGGCGCGAACGTCTACCTGGCTTCGGCTGAGCTGGCGGCAGTCGCCTCCACCCTGGGTCGCCTGCCGACCGTCGAAGAGTACATGGGCTACGCAGCGAAACTGGACACCATGGCCAGTGACGTCTACCGCTACCTGAACTTCGACCAGATCGCCGAGTTCCGCAAAATCGCAGCAAGCGCCAACATCCCGGTGATCCAGGCTTAACGGTGTGTTGATGTGAAAGACGCCGCGTATCGCAAGGTACGCGGCGTTTTTTATGCCTGGAATACAAACACATTCAGTTGATGCATCTGTCACTGACCCACCGCTATCGAGGGCAAGCCCCACGCGTTACGCTTTGCCCACTTCAAGCGCCAACTGCACCGCGCCATCGACGCTCAAGCCACTGAGCAGCACATGGGGCGCCAATGCTTCAGGCAACCCCTGCAACACCTCGCGGGCGTCATGCCGCACACGGGCCAACACCAGGCGCTTGCCCTCCCCGCGCACCTGGGCAAAAAACGCCGCCAGCGCTTCGATGCTGGTGCCGTCCAGGTCCGGGGATTCTTCCAGGCTCAACACCACCGCCTCGACCGGCGACTGGCGCATCAGGCGCAAGGCCGCGCCCAGGATGCGTTCGGCATTGGCAAAAAACAGCGCCTCGCTGGGCCGGACGATCAAGACCCCCGGCACGGCCAGGGCATCGGCATGGTGCTGGCGATCGACAAAGTCATGACTGTCACCCAAGCGCCCCAGCACCTGGATGTCGGCTGAGGACATCTGGCGCAGCATCAACATCACGCTGATCGCGACCGCCACCAGCAAACCATCCAGCACACCGAGCACCAGCACTGCCGTTACCGCACAGATCACCAGCACGCGATCGCGCCGCCACAGGAAATAACGCCCCAGCGGCTGCACGCTCAAGCCTCGTCCCAGGGCATAGATGACGACGGCGGCCAGCACCGGCTCCGGCGTGAGCGCGACATAGGGCAGCACCGTCAGCACAATCAGCAAGATCACCAGCGCCGCGACAATCCCCGCCAGGCGCGAATAGGCGCCGGCCGCCTCGTTGGCCGACGTCGCCGAATACCCGGCACCGGCCGGCATGCCGTGGAACAACCCGGAGACCAGGTTGGCCGCGCCCAGCGCCAGCAGGTCACGGTTGGATGACACCCGGTCACCATGCTTGAGCGCGAACGAACTGATAGAGCCGTAGGACTCCGCGTACAGGATCATCACCAGCGCAAACGCCAATTCCCCCAGGCGCAGCCAGTCGGCAAACGGCAGCACCGGCAAATGCCCCAGCTCCAGGCGCAGGTCGATCATGCCGATCTGCGCCACCCCATAGGCCTGCAGGTCCAGGTACTGCCCGGCAGCGATGCCGAGCACCACGACCACCAGGCCACCGGGCAGGCGCGGGAGGCGTGCGCACAGCCACAGCACCAGCAACGCCAGCGTCGCCACCAGTGCCGCAGGCCAGTTCCAGCGCGGCAGCTGCTCCAGCAACTGCGGCAGAAAACGGATCAGGTTGTTATCGGTGAGGTGCACACCCACCACACCGGCCAATTGCTTGAGGATGATGGTCAGCGCCAGGCCGAAGGCGAAGCCACGCAATACCGGTTTGGCGATAAACGAGGTGACGCCGCCGAGCTTGAACAGTCCGGCCAACAGGAAAAACACCCCGGTGAGCAACACCAGCCCGAAGGCCAGGGACAGCCTCAATGCCGGGTCGTCACCCGCCAGGCTCGCCGTGGCCGCCGCCAACACGGCTGCCGACGACGAGGTGGCCGAGACAATCGCAAAGCGGCTGCTGCCGAACAGGCCATAGCACACCAGCCCGGCAAACAAGGCGATCACCCCGGCCTGGGGCGGCAGCGCGGCAATACTGGAATAGGCCACGGCCTCCGGCAGCAGCAAACCGGCAATGGATAAGCCGGCCAGCAGGTCTTGGGTGCGGTTAGAGGTTACGGCAACGGGTGCATCGGTTTCAGTCTTCAATCGGCCCAACCCATCCTGGCAAAAAGCGTGGGTAAGCTTAGCCCTCATTGGTCGGCGACGGTTGCGCGGCGTCAGCTTTTGCGCAGGCAAAAAAAAGCCGATTCGCGGTGTGCGCGAATCGGCTTGCGGGCGTGAGCCCCGGGGTCAGGACAGCAGCGAATAAATCAATGCGGTAATCGCCACCAGGCCCACCGCCGTGACAAACACGTTGGACGCCTGCCCACGGTACCTGGCCATGGCCGGCACCTTGCGGATCGCGTACATCGGCATCAGGAACAGGATCGACGCGATGATCGGCCCGCCCAGGGTCTCGATCATGCCGAGGATGCTCGGGTTCAGCGTGGCAACGATCCAGCACACCACCAGCATGAAGGCGGCGGTCATGCGGTCCAGGGTCTTGGCGGCCGGACGGCGACCGCTTTTGAGCACCAGGCCCTTGAGGCCTTCGCTGGCGCCGATGTAGTGACCCAGGAACGACTTGGCAATCGCCACGAACGCGATCAACGGCGCGGCAAACGCGATGGTCGGGTTGTTGAAGTGGTTGGCCAGGTACGACAGGATCGACAGGTTCTGCGCTTTCGCCTCACCCAACTGCACCGGCGACAGGGTCAGCACGCAACTGAACACGAAGAACAGCACCATCACCACCATCAACAGGTGCGCGCGGGACAGGATCTGCGAACTGCGCTCATCGGCGTGTTCGCCGTACTGGCGCTTCTGGTCGACCGCAAACGCCGAGATGATCGGCGAGTGGTTGAACGAGAACACCATCACCGGAATCGCCAGCCACAGGGTGTTGAGCAACGCCGACGGTGCCGGCACCACACTGGCGGTGCTGAGGATGCCACCGTTCCAATGGGGGATCAGGTACACCGCGAGGAACAGCAAGGCGACGATAAACGGGTACACCATCAGGCTCATGGCCTTGACGATCACCTGCTCACCGCAACGCACCACCGCCAGCAGCCCCAGGATCAGCACAAACGCCAGCAACGCCCGTGGCGGCGGCATGATGTGCAACTGGTGCTCCATGAAGCTGCTGACCGTGTTGGTCAGGGCCACGCTGTAGATCAGCAGGATCGGGAAGATCGCGAAGAAGTACAGCAGCGTGATCAACGCACCGGCCTTGATGCCGAAATGCTCTTCGACCACATCGGTGATGTCGGAGCCCGCACGACCGGAGAGTACGAAACGGGTCAGGCCACGGTGGGCAAAGAACGTCATCGGGAACGCCAGCACCGCCAGGATCACCAAGGGCCAGAAGCCGCCCAGGCCGGCGTTGATCGGCAGGAACAAGGTGCCGGCGCCAATGGCGGTGCCGAACAGGCCAAGCATCCAGGTGGTGTCCTGGCGGCTCCAGCTTGAGAGGGTTGCAGGTGTCGTTGCATAGCGTTCGTCGACGCTATTGGCCTGATCATTCATCCGGTCGGATCTCCGCATTTACACGGCCGGGACGAGTCAGAAAAACCTGACAGGCAGCGCCCCGACCATAGAAGGGGCCGGATTGTCCGGGATTCTCTTGAATAAGCAAAGACTTAGCTGAGGAACGGTTATGCGGTGCAGAGGCTCAAGCGCGGCCCTGGGCAGTGGTTTCGGGGGGCTGCCGCGGGTTTCTCGAGTGGCTGCCAGGCGCCATTGACGAGCGCGATCGGGGATTCTAACCAATGGACTTCCCATACTTTTAGAGAAGTCGCCTACAGCAAGACCAGAAACACCTTATATCTAAATAAAAGTTTAACCACAACAACCTTGCAATTGTTACACAACCCTACATAGCCATTGAGCATTCGCCAAGAACCAACCTAACATCGCCCCGCTCCATTCGAAGAACAACATGCTTATTTAAAATAACAAGGATTCCAATATGCGAAGACTCACTGTTGTTTTTGCTGGTTTGTTGATCACGGGCCTACTCTGCTCGTCTGAAAGTTACGCCAATCAAACCGCGTCCGAACCTGACGCTCAAGCACTGGCTTCCTCGCCTCAATGGCTGACCACCAAGGTTTATATCGAAGGCGAGCCGGACACCGACGTCAAGGCCAGCTACCCCGGCGTGGTAGGCATATCGATGTGGGACCCGCAGCGCAATCGCTATGAGTTCTTCTACACCGATACCGGCCGCTCGAAACACGCCGATGGCGGCGGCGGTTACTTTCTGGTCACCGGCGATAAAAAGACCCATATCCTGGTCCCTGACGTTGGCCCGACCAGAACCATTGTTAGAAGACTCGAAAAACTCGACAGCAGCGAATTCACTTATTCCCGCGAAGTGCCGCGCGATATGGTCAGCACTAACCCGCCCGTTCGGATTTATGTGGTACACGCCCCCTACACCGGCCCCATGAAGACAGTCATGTCGAACTGATTAAACATTCATGTTTAATGATAAAACCGAATAACAAACAAGGCACCCGACAATGAATATGCGCAAACTGTTAATACCCGCACTGCTGGCCGCGACACTGTTACCCGGTGTAGCGACTGCGCAAACTTCAACAACCCTTCCTGCAAAAAACGCTGCTGCCACAGCGGACAACGCCGTCATGTTGACCGTATTTCTTAAACACGATCAATCACGCCCGTTGAGCGAACTGAAACAACAACTGGCCAAGCAGGAATTTCACAAGGTGTTCCCACCAGCAGGAGTGGAAGTAGTGAGCTGGAACATCACCATGGGTATCGGGCAGGTCGTTGTGCTGCGCCTGCCGGCGTCGCGCCTGGCGGAAGTCAACCTGGCGATCGAAAACACCGCATGGGGGGTCTACACCACGGAATTCTTCCCCACCTACAATTTCATGGCCATCGCTCAGGCCGAGCAGGAAAAGGCACGGCTTAGCCCCCCGCAGTGATCTCCCGCTAGCATCCGCGCCCCCTGTTCCAGCTGGGGCGCAACTTTTTCGGCACCTGATGCATTTGACAGCCTCGCCCCTGTCCCAGCATGATCGAGGCATGACCTTTTTCCAGCAGCTCCTCACCCGCACCACCACCACGACCGCTCCAGGCGGGTCGTGCGGTTGCCGTGGGTGCTCAAGCTAAACACCCCCCAGATTCAACCCAAGGCCCCGCCAGCAATGGACGGGGCCGTTTTATTGCTCCGTCGCCTGGCACTCACAAGGAGCAATACCATGGCTGATGCCCTGTTGATCATCGATATGCAAACCGGCTTGTACGATGGCCCCGACAAACCCTTTGAACGCGAGCGTGTGCTGGGCACCATCAACTCGTTGATCGGCCGCGCCCGTGAGGCCGGCGCGCCGATCCTGGTCGCCCGCCATACCGGCCCGGCGGGCTCGCCGATAGCTGCGGGCAGTCCGAATTGGCAACTGTGGCAAGGGCTGCTGGTAGACGAAACTCACGACCATCTGCTCGACAAAACCCGCCCCAGTTGCTTCCTGGGTACCGACCTGGCCCGACGACTGCGAGTCCTGGAGGTTAATCAACTGGTGATCGTCGGGATGAAAACCCAGTACTGCATCGACACCACCTGCCGCGTGGCGGTAGAGCTGGGCTTCTCGGTGATCGTGCCTGAAGACGCCCATACCTGCATGGACACCCCGGCGCTGAAGGCCGAGGCGATCATCGCGCATCACAATGCCACGCTGGCGGGGGCGTTTGGGCTGAGTATGAAAGCGGCTGACGTCAGGTTCTGACCGGTACAGACTGTAGGAGCAAGCATGCTCGCGCCTGCAGTCGTAGATTTTTTCTACCCGAGCAAAACGCGCCCTCCTGCAAATCCCGCATACTGATGCCCTCAAACCCTTCAGGAAGAGCCTTCCGATGACCACCACTGTTCTGGTTCTGGTTGAAACCATCAATGAATACCTGCAAATCATCGAGAGCAACGACTTTCATGTGATCCTGGCGCCCACACCCAGCGAGCGCGCCCAGGCGATCAAGACCCATGGCGGGCAGATCAAGGCCGTACTGACCCGGGGCCCGCTGGGCCTGTATGCCGAAGAAATCGCGGCCCTGCCAATGCTGGAGATCATCTGCGTGATCGGCGCCGGTTATGAGCATGTCGACCTGCAGGCCGCGAGCAATCGCGGCATCGTGGTCACCAATGGCGCCGGGGTGAATGCACCGTCGGTGGCCGACCACGCCATGGCGCTGCTGTTGTCGCTGGTGCGCGGCATTCCCCAGACGGACGCAGCGGTACGCCGCAGCGAATGGCCCAAGGTCATGCGCCCGTCCCTGGGCGGCAAGCAATTGGGCATCCTCGGGCTCGGCGCGGTGGGCCTGGAAATCGCCAAGCGCGCGGCCCTCGGCTTTGGCATGGAAGTGAGCTATCACAACCGCCAGCCGCGCGATGATGTGGACTACACCTACTGCGCCACGGCCGTGGAGCTGGCGCGCAGCTCGGATTTCCTGGTCCTGGCCACGCCCGGCGGCGCCGGCACGCGCCACTTGATCGACCGCCACGCCCTGGACGCCCTCGGCCCGAACGGTTACCTGGTGAATATCGGCCGTGGCAGCGTGGTGGTCACCGCCGACCTGGTCACCGCCCTTGAACAACGCCGTATCGGGGGTGCGGCGCTGGACGTGTTCGACGATGAACCCAAGGTGCCGGATGCCCTCAAGCGCTTGAGCAATACCGTGCTCACGTCCCATGTGGCCGGCCTGTCTCCCGAGGCCGCCCACGACACCGTGCAGCGTGTGGCCGACAACCTGGTGGAGTACTTTGCCGGCCGGCCGGTGCTTACCCCGGTCGTCCTGCCCCCGCCCGTAAAATGACCAATCAGGCAGGCTGATCACCCTTCAACACGCTAACCTATTAAGCCGCCCCGACCTTGTCGCTGGGCGGTGGTGCGCATTAGATTAGGAAATAGTCCGACGCCTTTAGAATAAGCAGAAGGGATAAGCATGGCGCTTAACGACCAATCGACCCAGATTCGCCCAGGCGAAGAACTTGATGCCAACTTGATCGATCCCTACCTCAAGGCCCATATCCCAGGCCTGAGCGGCACGCCCACGATCAGCCAGTTCCCCGGTGGCGCATCCAACCTCACCTACCTGCTGGAATACCCCGGCCAGGAATTCGTGCTGCGTCGCCCACCCTTTGGCCACAAGGCCAAGTCCGCCCACGACATGGGCCGCGAATACCGCATTCTCAACCAGCTCAAGGATGGTTTCCCGTATTGCCCCAAGGCCTATGTGCACTGCACCGACGCGTCGGTGATCGGCGCCGAGTTCTATGTGATGGAACGGGTCAACGGCATCATCCTGCGTTCCGACCTGCCCGCCGAACTGGGCCTGGATGCCACCCGGACCGAGGCGTTGTGCAAAAGCTTTATCGACAAGTTCGTCGAACTGCACCAGGTCGACTACCGCGCCTGCGGCCTGGCCGACCTGGGCAAGCCTGAAGGTTATGTGGCACGCCAGATTGGTGGCTGGAGCGACCGCTACGAAAAGGCCCTGACCCCCGACGCCCCCAACTGGGAAAAGGTACGTGCCTGGCTCAACGACAAGATGCCCGCCGACCATCCAACCTCGAGCATCGTGCATAACGACTACCGCTTCGATAACGTGATCCTCGACCCGCACAACCCGATGCAGATCATCGGCGTGTTGGATTGGGAACTGACCACCCTCGGCGACCCGCTGATGGACCTGGGCAACACCCTCGCCTACTGGATCGAAGCCGACGACCCGGCGCCGGTGCAACTGATGCGCCGCCAGCCGAGCAATGCCCCCGGCATGCTCACCCGCCGCCAGTTCGTGGATTACTACGCTGAGCGCGCCGGGATCCAGATCGACAATTTCGACTTCTACTACACCTACGGCCTGTTCCGCCTGGCCGGCATCGTGCAGCAGATCTACTACCGTTTCTTCCACGGCCAGACCCAGGACAAACGCTTTGCGCAGTTCATCCACATGAACAAGCTGCTGGAGCAGATGAGCCTGAATGTCATCGGTATATCAGCCCTCTAAGGAATCGCTAATGTCCAAGACCCACCTGTTCGACCTCGACGGCAAGATTGCCTTTGTGTCCGGCGCCAGCCGTGGCATCGGTGAAGCCATCGCCAAGCTGCTTGCCCAGCAAGGCGCCCACGTGATCGTCTCGAGCCGCAAGCTCGAAGGCTGCCAGCATGTGGCGGATGCAATCATCGCCGACGGCGGCAAGGCCACGGCGATTGCCTGCCATATCGGTGAAATGGAGCAGATTACCCAGGTGTTTGCCGGCATCCGCGAACAGTTCGGCCGCCTGGACATACTGGTCAACAATGCCGCGACCAACCCGCAGTTCTGCAACGTGCTGGACACCGACCTCGGCGCCTTCCAGAAGACCGTTGACGTGAACATTCGCGGCTACTTCTTCATGTCGGTGGAAGCCGGCAAGCTGATGCGCGAGAACGGTGGCGGCAGCATCATCAACGTGGCGTCGATCAACGGCATTTCGCCGGGCGTGTTCCAGGGCATCTACTCGGTGACCAAGGCCGCCGTGATCAACATGACCAAGGTGTTCGCCAAGGAATGCGCCGAATTCGGCATTCGTTGCAACGCCCTGTTGCCCGGCCTGACCGACACCAAGTTCGCCTCGGCGCTGGTGAAGAACGACGCGATCCTGAAAATGGCCCTGGCGCAGATCCCGCTCAAGCGCGTGGCCGACCCGAGCGAGATGGCCGGTGCGGTGCTGTACCTGGCCAGCGATGCGTCGAGCTACACCACCGGTGTGTCGCTGAATGTGGATGGCGGCTTCCTGTCCTGAGTACGCCTGGGTTTCTACAGATCGATTTACGCGTAACCTTGGCGCAGATCGATCTGTCTCAGGATGAAACATGGAACTCCACATCGTCATCAACGGGCGTAAGGACCTGGCGGCCCAGCTTTATCAGCAGTTGCGTGAAGCCATCGCCACCGGGCGTCTCTCGGCGGGCGCGCAACTGCCACCCAGCCGCCTGCTGGCCGAGCAATTAGGCGTATCGCGCAAGACCGTATCCGATACCTACGCCACCCTGACCTACGAAGGCCTGCTGGTGGGCAAGATTGGCCGTGGCACCTTCGTCAACGCGTGGGCACCACAGCCGAATCGCGTGCAGACCGCCACCGACCTGGCCTGCGCCGCCAACCTGGCGAAGTGGCAGTCACTGCCCTCGCCCATGCGCCATCCCACCCGCGACAGCACGTTGCGCTACGAATTTATCGGCGGCGCCACCAGCCGCAATCAGTTCCCCCAGGATGAATGGCGGCGCTGCACCCAGGATGCGCTGCGGCGCATCGCCCAGAACAGTGGGTTCTACAGCCAGCCCGAAGGGGTGCCGGCACTGCGCAGTGCCATCGCCGGGCATATCGCGTTTTCCCGTGGGGTCAAATGCCGCGACAGCGACATCGTGGTCACCAACGGTGCGCAGCAGGCGTTGGACCTGATCGCCCGCGTGGTGCTGGAACCGGGCAGCATCGTCGCCATGGAAGACCCCGGCTACAGCCCCGCGCGCCAGTTGTTCATGGCGATGGGGGCCTTGGTCATCGGGGTTCCCATCGATGAACAAGGCATTCAGGTCGACCGGATCCCCGATGGCGCCCGGCTGATCTACGTCACGCCCTCCCACCAGTTCCCCCTCGGCATGCCCATGAGCCTGCCACGTCGGGAGTCACTGCTGGCACGCGCCTTCGAGTTGGGTGCGATCATCATCGAGGACGACTACGACAGCGAGTTCCGCTACGAAGGCCGGCCCACCGACTCCCTGCAAAGCATGGACAGCCGTGGCGTGGTCACCTACGTCGGGACGTTCTCCAAGACCCTGTTGCCCGAACTGCGCCTGGGCTATGCGGTGCTGCCGCCGGCGATCTACGGCGCGGTGCTCAAGGCCAAGCAATTGACCGACCAGCACAGCTCCACATTGCCGCAATGGGCGCTGGCCAAATTCATCAGCGAAGGCTATTTGCTCAAGCATATTCGCCGCTGCCACAGCGTATACGCCGGGCGCCGCGAGCGCATTTTGCAGCGCCTGGCGGGCGACCTGTCGCCGTGGTTCGAAGCGGTGCCCACCGTCGCCGGGTTCCATATGGCGGCGTTGTGCAAAGTACCGGTGAATATCCCGTTGCTGATGGAATTGGCGCGCCAGGTGGAAGTCGGCCTATACCCGCTGGACGTGTTCTTCCACGACACGCCGGTGCGTCCGGGCCTGATCATCGGGTTTGGGGCCATCGAGACCCTCGACATCGACCCGGCGCTGGACAAGGTGCGCGATATTCTCCAGCAGATTGGCTAAGGGTTTTTCCGCCGGATTGGTCATTGGTCGCTCGAAAATCCCGGCGTACGGTGGGCAGGTCTCGAACTTCTCGGAAACTTCGCCATGAAACGCCTGCTCGCCACCACCCTGATGCTCGCCTCGCTCAGCGCCTTTGCCCACCCGCCCGTGTACAACCAGGAATCGATCAAGGTCCTGCAAGAACACGCGCTGCCCCAGGTGCCCGGCAAGAAAACCCTCATGCTCACCGTGGACTACGCCCCCGGCCAGGCCACCGTACCCCACAGCCACACGGGCACGGCCGTGGCCTATGTGCTCGAAGGCGCGATTACCTCGCGGGTGAATGATGAGAAAGCCAGGACCTACACGGTTGGCGAATCGTTCTACGAGCCCGCGGGTTCGCGACACTTTGAATCCAGCAATGCCAGCCAGACCCAGCCGGCCAGGCTGCTGGTAGTGATGGTGCTGGATGACAAGGCCGAGGTGTTGACCCCTCTTCCTCACTAATCAGCCTCATCACCAATCAGCAATATGGATGAAGCCCCCTCCCTCCGTCAGCGACTCACGGGCGCTTGAACTGGCGGCGCAGTTCTTCGATCTTTGGGCGGCACACGCACCCATCAAGGTGATCATTGACCATCCCCATCGCCTGCATCAGCGCATACATCGTGGTCGGCCCGACGAACGTCCAGCCACGTTTCTTCAAGGCCTTGGACAGGCGCACCGAGGCCGGCGAGATGGGATTGCCCGTCCAGTAAGCCAGGTCCACCACTGCCGGGCGCTCTTCAGGGCCGGGTTCGAACGCCCATAACCACTGCGCCAGCGAGCCGGTCTCATCCACCAGCTCACACGCCCGGCGGGCGTTGTTGATGGTGGAAACGATCTTCGCCCGGTTACGCACGATGCCCGCGTCCTGCATCAACCGCTCGACATCCGCCTCGCCGTACTGCGCCACCCGGCGAAAATCAAAACCGTCGAATGCCGCCCTGAACGGCTCGCGCTTGCGCAGGATGGTGATCCAGGCCATGCCGGCCTGGAAGCCTTCCAGGCAGATCTTCTCGTACAGCTGAACATCATCCGCCACCGGTACGCCCCACTCGTGGTCGTGATAACGGAGGTATTCCGGCGCGGCCGTGCGCCAGGTGCAGTGGGTCAGCCCTGCTTCGTCGGTGGTCAGTCCTGGTTTGTCCATCCATCACCTCATGTGCCAGGCGGCGAATGATAAGCGAAAAAATTTGCGCCCCGCCAACCGCTCAAGCATCCACCTTCGCGACCAACTGGTCAGACCGGGACCTGCCAACCGCCGAATTTTTACTTGTGATTTCAAAAATACCTGGCCTAGACTGGCGACGCACTGGACTTACCGGTATGACCACAACAATTAAGCCCTGGAACCACCAGGGCACCGAATAGAGATCCCTCCCATGCTCAGATGGTGCTCGCGTTCGATTTTCCTGCAAGTCGTGATTGGCCTGATGCTCGGCATCGTGTGCGGCCTGGCCCTTCCCGAATTCTCCTCGCAACTCAAACCCCTGGGTGACGGCTTTATCAAGCTGATCAAGATGCTGATCGGCCTGATCGTGTTCTGCGTGGTGGTCAGTGGTATTTCCGGGGCCGGCGACTTGAAGAAGGTCGGGCGCATCGGCCTCAAGTCGGTGATCTACTTTGAGATCCTCACCACCATCGCCCTGGTGATCGGCCTGATCATGGCCTTCAGCACCGGGATCGGCCAAGGTGCCAATATCCACCTGGAGCAGCTCTCCTCTGCCGGCCTGAATGAACTGGCCGACAAGGGCCAGCACATCAAAGGCACCAGCCAGTTCCTGATGGACCTGATCCCTAATTCGGTGATCGGCGCCTTTGCCGACAACAACGTGCTGCAAGTGCTGCTGTTCTCGGTACTGTTCGGCAGCGCGCTGAACCTGGTAGGCGAAGCAGCCTCGGGCATCACCCGGCTGATCAACGAACTCAGCCACGTGATTTTCCGCATCATGGGCATGATCGTGCGCCTGGCGCCGATCGGTGTGTTCGGCGCAATCGCCTTCACCACCAGCACCTACGGGCTGGACTCCCTGCAACACTTGGGCAGCCTGGTGGGCCTGTTCTACCTGACCTGCCTTGCCTTCGTCGCGCTGATCCTCGGCCTGGTGATGCGCCTGTCGGGCCTGCGCATGCTGCCGTTGCTCAAGTACCTGCGCGAAGAACTGTTGATCGTGATGGGTACCGCCTCCTCCGACGCGGTGCTGCCGCAGGTCATGCGCAAACTCGAACACCTGGGCATCGGCAGTTCCACCGTGGGCCTGGTGATTCCAACCGGGTACTCGTTCAACCTCGACGGTTTCTCGATCTACCTGACCCTGGCCATCGTGTTTATCGCCAACGCCACCGGCACGCCGCTGTCGATGACCGACCTGCTGACCATCCTGCTGGTGTCGCTGATCACCTCCAAGGGTGCCCACGGGATTCCCGGCTCGGCCCTGGTGATCCTGGCGGCGACGCTCACGGCGATCCCGGCGATTCCGGTGGTCGGCCTGGTGCTGGTGTTGGCGGTGGACTGGTTCATGGGCATCGGTCGCGCGTTGACCAACCTGATCGGCAACTGCGTCGCCACCGTGGCCATCGCGCGCTGGGAAAAAGACATCGATATCCAACGCGCCAACAAGGTGCTGGACGGCCAGCAAGGTTATGCCTTCCAGGCCAGGAAGCCGGTAGTGCCGGCCCACCAGGAATTTTAAAACGCTAAACGCTTTCCACTGTAGGAGCGAGCTTGCTCGCGAAGGTCGTCAACGATAACGCGGGCATTCTGGATGCACGCGGTGACTTGAAGTTTTTCGCGAGCAAGCTCGCTCCTACAGTGCAGGAATTATTCATTTTTAAGGAGCGCACGACGTGATCAGCACCTCAACCGTCGTCAATTCAGTCGTAGAAAAACTCCGCGCCGCCCTGGCTCGCGGTCAGTGGCGCCGGGGCGAAATGCTGCCCGGCCAGCGCGAACTGGCCGAACAGATGGGCATCAGCCGCCCCAGCCTGCGCGAAGCGGTCATCGTGCTGGAAACCCTCGGCTTGGTGCGCTCCATGCCCGGCAAAGGTGTGGTCGTGCTGGAAACCAGCGTCAGCGAACCACAATCGAGCGACGCCGTGGCCGACGCCAGCCTCGAAGACATCCTGCAACTGCGCTACACCCTCGAACCCTTTATCGTCGGCCTGGTGGCCCAGTCCATCAGCAGCAAGGAAGTCGGCCAATTGCGCCTGACCCTGATGGACATGCGCGAAGCCCTGGATGCCGGTGACGCCGAAGCCGGCATGAACGCTTACCTCGACTTTCATGAGGAACTGTTCGCGCTCACCTCCAACCCGATCTTCCAGAACGTGGTGCAGCAAACCAGCAATGCCCTCAAGCAAAGCACCCAGGTGCTGCGCAACTCACCCGAGCACCTGGCGGAACGCCTGCAGGAAAATGAGGCGGTGGTACGCGCCATCCGCAACAAGAACAGCGCCCTGGCCAGTGCCGAGATGCGCCGGCATATCCTCCAGGAAGGCCTGCGCATGGGCATTCGCCTGAATATCCCGGACGATCATCTGGGCAGCTGATTTATTGGAGACCGGCCATGACCGCCCACGCCCTGCAACACGACCCCTACTTGCCCACCCTGCGCCTGGTGGCCGGCAAGAAGCCTTCGGTGGATGACATCTACCCACGGTTGTTCGACGCAATCCTCGAACAACGCATCGCCCCGGCCAGCCGCTTCACCGAAGAAAGCCTGGGCGAAACCTTCGGCGTGAGCCGCAGCGTGATCCGTCGGGTATTGGCCAAACTGTCCCATCAGCAAGTGATTATCCTGCGTCCGAACCAGCGCGCCCAAGTGGCGGCGCCGGATGCCCAGCAGACGCGGCAAATCCTCGAAGCGCGGCGCATGACCGAAATGACCGTGGTGCAATTGGCATGCGCCCAGGCCAGCTCCGGGCAAATCCGCCAATTACGCGAATTGATCGCCCGCGAGCGCGATTGCATTGAACGTGACCAGCGTGGGCCGGCGATACGCTTGTCGGGGGAGTTTCACCTGCAGTTGGCAGCCATAGCAGGCAATGCGCCGCTGGCGCAGTTCCTGAACAGCCTGGTGCCGCTGACGTCGTTGATCATTGCGCAATATGAGGCCAAAGCCTGCACGTATTGCGCGTGGCAGGAGCATGTGGCGATTGTCGACGCAGTTGAGCAACGCGACGTCAACCGTGCGATCAGCCTGATGACCCAGCATTTGGATCACCTGGAATCGAAACTGCTCAAGCTAACGCAATAGCTATCTAACGCCTGAGGGCCCAGGCAATCTCACACCCTGTTTGCGCACAATTTGAGTGCGTATTACAGGTACCAATCATGAAATCAGATTCAAAAATACGACCAGCACTGTTCAGCGTGCTTTCGCAACTGAACACGCAAAAAACAACAATGCCACTGGAAATGCAGACGGCTCTGAACGAGTTGAACGATGCTGCGCTTTACACGGGAGCGAAAATATTCCAGCTCAACAAACTTGAAGAAGCCGAGCGCTTTCTAAACATAGCCGCCGCGACCGGCAACGCTTGGTCTCAGTTCGCCCTGGCCACATGCGGTGCTTACCGCGACGGCATCTGGCATCACAAGAACGGTGAGGTCACTTCCCACGCAAGCGACGATACAAAGAAATGGCTCAGATTGGCTGCGGCTCAGAACTATATTCCTGCCTTGATACAACTGGGTGACGCCCAGTCCCTGGAAAAAGCCAAGGGCCTGCTGACCAACCCGGCGAGCCAAGAGAATCCCCAGGGCATGTATTACATGTACCTCATTACCAATGACACCCACTGGTTGGAGAAGTCCGCCGCCGTCGGCTGGAACCAAGCCCAATACAAACTCGCCCAGTTGTATCAACAAAAGCCTGAGATCTTTAGTAACGACACCCTACGCCACGCCCGAATCGAAGAACTCCTGCAAGCGTCCGCAGACGGTGGACTGCCTTTGGCGGTACACGCACGAGTCTTTTCTGATGAGTCGAATGCCAGCTTTGCCGAAAAACAATCACGTCTTGCTCAACTGGCGTGGATGGGACAGGTATACGGGATGCTCGAATACGGCTACGCACTCGCCAACTTTGCACGCGCGCAAAAAGACGCATCCCGCTATGCCCCTGGCGAGCGACAGGCGCCGCGCACGTACGGCCTAGCCAAGGACCTCGGCCTGGCCTACGCGATGTTGAAGTATGTACTCAAGAAAACAGCGGAGGTTGAAGAGGTTCCCATGCTTGCATCCGACCTCCACGCAATCGAAATGCAGATGACGCAAATGGATTGGGAAAAGGCCAACACGACCCTGACCCAACTTGCAGAAAAGGCTATTGAACCCTTCTCTCGCCTTGAGGAGTTGATCATTCCGGGCACTGCGAAATAATCGTCCAATAGCGGGCTGCCCGGGTTCACCGGGCCAAAAAAAATCCCTGAATCGTGAGATTCAGGGATTCTTCCAGTACCAGTCGTTGTTTTACAACACCGATTGACCACTCAACGCCAGGTCCAGCAACTCACGGTTGGCCACCGCGTACATGGCGTAGTCCGTGCCGACCGCAGCACGGATTTCCACCATCATTGCGACCCAACGATCAGCCATGTCCTTGTGCTGCTCAAGCCACAGGGCCACGCGGGCTTCCATGTCCTGTGGCGCGTCGGCCATTTGCAGGACGGAAATGGTGATCGCACGTTGCTGCCAGTCCACATCGTCGCGGAACGCTTCGCGGGCCTGGGCCTGCCAGTTGTTGGCCACGGGCAGATCGCTGATCTGCTGCAGATACCACGGCAGGTCCAGGGCGCTGCCGACAGCGAAGTAGGCCTTGGCCACTTCGGCGGCGTCATGCCCGGTCACATCAGCGGCTTCGATGATCGGCAGCAAGGTGTACAGGTGGGTCGTGCCTGCAACCATGCGCGCCAGCAACTCCGGCACGCCGGCTTCGGTGTAGGCCTGGTAGCGGGTCTGCCAGCCTTCGCGGGTCGGACCTTCCAGCAGTTCGTCGAGCTTGAGGCCCAACGCGGCCAGGTGCGGACCGAAGTGCGCGGTGTCACGGCCGGCGTCCTGCTCGTTGCGACGGCTGCGCAGGAACCAGCGCGTGGCGCGACGGCCCAGGCGCATCAACTCATCCATCAACTGCAATTGCACGTCAGCGGAGACCTGGTGGTCCAGGGCTTCGATCTGGCGGAACCAGTGCGGGAGGTGGAAGATGTCGCGCACGATCACGTAGGCACCGGCCACGTTCGCCGGGCTCATGCCGGTCGACTCCTTGAGTCGCTGCACAAAGGTGATGCCCATGTGGTTGACCAGGTCGTTGGCGATCTGGGTGCTGACGATCTCGCGCTTCAGACGGTGGCGACGCATGGCTTCGCCGAACTTGGCCACCAGGCTCGGTGGGAACGCGGTCTCCATGTCGCGGGTCAGGTAGTCATCATCCGGTACCAGCGACTTGAGCAGCGCTTCCTTGAGGTCGATCTTGCTGTAGGAGATCAGCACCGACAGTTCCGGACGGGTCAGGCCCTTGCCGGTAGAAGCGCGCTCGGTGAGCTGCTCTTCGGTCGGCAGGTACTCGATGGCGCGGTCAAGCTTGCCACGGCTTTCCAGGTCGCTCATCAGGCGCTTGTACTCGGCGGCACGCTCGTAGGCACGGCGCGCAGCCAGGGACAGGGCCTGGGTCTGCTTGTAGTTGTTGCCCAACACCAGGCTGCCGACTTCGTCGGTCATGCTCGCCAGCAACTGGTTGCGTTGCTTGTCGGTCATGTCGCCGGCCTGCACCACTTCGTTGAGCAGGATCTTGATGTTCACTTCGTGGTCGGAGCAGTCCACACCACCGGCATTGTCGATGAAGTCGGTGTTGGAGCCGCCGCCATTGAGGCCGAACTCCACACGGCCCAGCTGGGTCATGCCGAGGTTACCGCCCTCGCCCACCACCTTGCAGCGCAGCTCGTTGCCGTTGACGCGCAGCGCGTCGTTGGCCTTGTCGCCTACATCGGCGTGGCTTTCGGTGCTGGCCTTGACGTAGGTACCGATACCGCCGTTCCACAACAGGTCCACCGGCGCCTTGAGCAAGGCGTTCAGCAGTTCGGTCGGGGTCAGCTTGTCGGCCGAAATGTCGAAGCGTTCCTTCATCTGTGGCGAGATAGCAATGCTCTTCGCGCTGCGCGAGAAGATACCGCCGCCTTCGGACATGATGCTGGTGTCGTAGTCGGTCCAGGCCGAACGCGGCAGCTCGAACATGCGCTGGCGCTCGACGAAGCTGGTGGCCGGGTTCGGGTTCGGGTCGATGAAGATATGCAGGTGGTTGAAGGCCGCGACCAGTTGCAGCTTGTCGGACATCAACAGGCCGTTACCGAACACGTCACCGGCCATATCGCCGACGCCCACCACGGTGATGCTGTCTTCCTGCACATTGATGCCGCGCTCACGGAAGTGACGCTGCACACCGACCCACGCGCCCTTGGCGGTGATGCCCATTTTCTTGTGGTCGTAACCGGCGGAACCACCGGAGGCGAACGCATCGCCCAGCCAGAAGCCGTAGTCGATGGCGATGCCGTTGGCGATGTCGGAGAAGGTCGCGGTGCCCTTGTCCGCGGCTACCACCAGGTACGGGTCATCGTCGTCATGGCGCACGACGTTGGCCGGCGGCACCAGGGCGCCATCCTTGAGGTTGTCGGTGATGTCCAACAGGCCGGAAATGAAGATGCGGTAGCAGGCGATGCCCTCGGCCGCGATCTCGTCACGGCTGCCGCCCAGTGGCAGGCGACGCGGCAGGAAGCCGCCCTTGGCGCCCACCGGCACGATCACCGAGTTCTTCACTTGCTGGGCTTTGACCAGGCCAAGCACTTCGGTACGGAAGTCTTCTTCACGGTCGGACCAGCGCAGGCCGCCACGGGCCACGTTGCCAAAGCGCAGGTGCACGCCTTCGACGCGGGGCGAGTAGACGAAGATTTCAAACTTCGGCACCGGCTTGGGCAGCTCAGGGATCGCGCGCGGGTCGAACTTGAAGCTGAAGTACGACTTGTTCTGGCCGTTGGCGTCGGTCTGGTAGAAGTTGGTGCGCAGGGTGGCCTTGATCAGGTCCAGGTAGCGACGCAGGATGCGGTCTTCGTTGAGCACCTGGACGTCGTCCAGGGCGGTGAGGATCGCTTGTTCCAGGCGCTGCTGCTTGTCTTCCAGGTCATCGGCGGTGAGCTTGCGCGCCAGGTAGAAGCGGGTCTTGAACAACCGGGTCAACTCGCGGGCGATGTCGGTGTGGTTGTTCAGGGTGCTGGCGATGTAGCCGAGGTCGAAGCCCAGGCGGATCTGCTTCAGGTAACGGGCGTAGGCACGCAGCAGCGCGACGTCGCGCCATGGCAGGCCGGCGGTGAGTACCAGGCGGTTGAACGCATCGTTCTCGGCATCGCCATGCACGATGTGCACGAACGCGTCCTGCAGGGTGTCGTTGAGCTGCTGGATGTCCAGGTTCACGCCTTCGGCGGCAATGAACGCAAAATCGTGGATCCAGAACTCGCGGCCGTTGGCATGGCGCAGGCGGTACGGGAACTCACCCAGCACGCGCAGGCCGAGGTTTTCCAGGATCGGCAAGACGTCGGACAGTGCCAGTGGGGTATCGGCGTGATACAGCTTGCAATGCAGCTCGCGCTGGCCGGAGACCTGGCCCAGCGGCTGATAGAAGCTCATCACCAGCGGGTTGGCTTCGGTGAGGCTGAGCAGGTGCTGCATGTCGACCACGGCCGAGTGCGCAGCGAAACGCTCGCGGTAGCCGGCCGGGAAGCCTTTCGGGAAGTCCGCCAGCACGTTGGTGCCGTGGGCTTCGCCGAAGCTTTCCACAACGAGGCTGGAGTAGTCGTCCTGCCAGCTGCGGCAGGCCTGCACCACTTCTTTTTCCAGTTGCAGCGGGTCGATGTCCAGGCGGTTCTTCGGGTCGACCCGCAGAATCAGCTGCACGCGCGCCAGCACGGATTCGGAGAAGAAGGTCCAGAATTCGCAGTCCGAGGCTTTCAGGCGATCCATCAGCACCTGCTGGATCTTCTGGCGCACTTCGGTGGAATAGATGTCGCGCGGCACATAGGCCAGGCAGTAGCAGAAACGACCGTACGGGTCTTTACGCAGGAACACACGGATCTTGTTGCGTTCCTGGATCTGCACGATCGACATCACGGTGCTGAACAGCTCGTCGACCGGGGTCTGGAACAGGTCGTCACGGGGCAGCACTTCAACGACTTGAGCAAGCTCCTTGCCCAGGTGCGCCTTGGCCTGGAAGCCCGAGCGACGCTCGATTTCCGCGACCTTGCGGCGGATATACGGGATGACGCGCACGCTTTCGCCATACACCGACGAGGTGTAGAGGCCCATGAAGCGGCATTCCTTGATCACCTTGCCGTCGGCATCGATCTGGCGGATCGACACGTAGTCCGGGTAAGCCGGGCGGTGCACACGGCTTGGGTGCGCGGCCTTGGCGAACGACAGCACGGTCGGCTCGCGCAGGTACGACACGGCGTAGTCTTCGATGCGCAGGTCGTCGGCGGTGAGGCCGGCGCGCAGCAGCTTGGTCAGACCGAGGAACGAGCTGGCGTCATATTCGATATGACCGCCGTCCGCCTCGTCACGTACCACGAACTCTTCATAGCCGAGGAAGGTGAAGTGGTTGCCCACCAGCCATTCCAGGAAGTTCTTGATCTCGGCTTTTTCTTCACCGTCGATGCCGAACGGGCTGACGTCGATACCGTCGAGCAGCTCCTGGACCTTGGCCTTCATCGGTTCGAAATCGGCCACGGCCACGCGCACTTCGCCCAGTACCTGCTCAAGCTCTTTGCTCAGCACGTTGAGTTCGGCGGCGTTGGCGCAGCGGTCGATTTCCAGGTACATCAGCGATTCTTGCTCGATGCCTTCGCCCTGGGTGCCCTTGGGCAGGATTTCCAGCAACTCGCCCTTGCTGCCACGGCGCACGCTGAGCACGGTGGTCTGCAGGGTGTGGATGCTGTAGCCACGGCGGTTCAGCTCGGTGCGTACCGAGTCCACCAGGAATGGCAGGTCATGGTGCAGCACTTCGACCGCAGTGTGGGTCGATTGCCAGCCATGACGTTCGTAATCGGGGTTGTAGACCCGCACTTGCGGTTGGGTGTGATCAAAGCGCTCAAGCAGGCGCCAGGCAGACAGGGTGCAACCGGCCAGGTCGGAAAGGCGACGCTGGGTCAGTTCATCCAGGGAAATGATGCCGAAGAATTGTTCAGCGAACAGCGCCACTTGTGGCAGTGCCTGTTCACTGATGTGCTGCGCCAGTGCCGCTTGCAGTTGATGCTGGAAGTCGGCCTTGCTGGCTGCGGTGAAGAACGCCATCTGTGGTACTCCGCTTGGGCTTGTTATTGATGGAAGCGTCGCGTGTTATCCCCTGGTGGGGAGACCGTCAGCTCTGTTCGCAGGTAACGAGTTAAGCACCATAAACGAATCAGGGTGACAGGTGGGTGAAGCTGGACAAGACAATGAAGTCACATACAACTTCCATAAGATGCGCACCTTGCCGGGTGACGGTACGACGGGCAGGTCAGGCGCCTGGCACGTGCACATCCGTTGCGCAGCTTAACGAGTGTGGGAAGCCGGGTGCTTGCGATGCTGCGACATATTCGGTCATCGGTACGCAGGCGTGGGGTTGCGACTTGGGCAACCCGGAATTCCCGGTAGAAAAACCGGCTATTTTCCCCGCCCCGAGTACCGAAAATGACCGGTATTGCCCGTCAGGTCATGCGCTGGGTCTGACACAGGAAGCAGCACAAAATTCGCCGCAATGGCACAATTGCCTACGCAACGCCCTACCCCAGACAGGATTCCCCATGCTGCAACTGAAAACCGACGCCCTGATGGCCACCCCGTGCGACGACGAAGAAGACAACATGGCCATGCTCTGCTGCCACGGCAGGAACGGCGAGATGTTCATGCTCACCCGCTACCCCGACGAAGACGAAGTGGAACTGACCTGGGACTATGAGCCGTCGACCCTGGATGGGCTGAAAGTCACCCTCAGCGACACGACATTGCGGGTAGAGCTGGCAGCGGGCGATGCCGATGCACTGGGCGGCAAGGACCAATTGGAGATAACCCACGCCACCGCCGCAGCGGAGATGGCAGAAGTGGAACAAACCCTGCAAAACATCCTCAAGGGCACCGGCACCTACATCCGCGCCTGAATCGCACTGGCGCAGCCTTCACCGATGCCCTTGACCGTTGGTCGGTACTGTTATTTCTAACAGTACCCGGCCCCGTGTTTCCGGCCTTAGCTGAGCAAAGCAACGGTGACTGCACGGGTGCCTCGATGAAATCCCTCAGCAAGTTTCTGGCCATTGGCCTTTTGGCTACGGTTTCATCAGCGCTGGCGGCATCCGCAGCCAACACTGACTATTCACACTTGATTCTGCTGATCAAAGACGACGGATCCAGGTCGCGAAATCTTCAGGACCTCGTCGACCCCTCCAGCACCTTCCAGCACCGCGTGCCCAACATCAAGCCGCTGGTAACGCCGAGCAAGGCCCGCACGCTGGCGGATGCAGAAGCCCTGCGCCGCCATCGGCTGGACCGCTACTACATCGTCGACACGCGCCACTTTAGCCACAGGCAGGCTGACGCACTGCGCCAGCAACTCAAGCAAGACCCGGCCATAGAAGACGTCGACTTTGAACCCGTGGTGGAGGGCATGCACGACGACAAGGCCGAACCCATCGCAGGCAGTGCGAGCGGCAGCATACCGGACCATACCGGACGCCAGCACTACCTGCTCGGCCGACAAGCCGTGCCGCCCTACAACATCGGCGGTGTAAACGCGGTGAAGGCCTGGACCGTACCCGGTGGCAAGGGCTACAACATGCGGGTGATCTCTTCGGAGATCGATCATTGGGCCTACAACCACGTGGACCTGCCCAAACCTTTTCTGGAAGTCGATGCAGGGGCTCTTACTGGCTACCACGACACGGCCAGCGTCGGCACCATCGGCTCCAGGGACAACGGCTTCGGCACCACCGGCATCGTGCCCCATGCACAACTGGGCTATTCGCAATATGGCCCCGGCCGATTGCTGCAAACCGCCGAACAACTGAGCCCCGGCGATGTGTTGCAACTGGGCGTGCATATGAATTACACGCCCTTTCCAGCAGTCGGCTGCACCCAGAACTGCTACATGCCCCTGGAATACAACAGCATGGTACGCGACATCATCACCTACCTGACGATGGAAAAAGGTGTGCATGTCGTACTGGCTGCGGCAAACGGCAATATCAACCTGGACCACCCCTACTTCAACGGCTACTTTGATCGCAACAGATTCGATTCCGGCAGCATCTACGCGGGCGCCGTGTCCCCCACGAGCGGTTTGAGAGCCTATTACTCCCAATACGGCAGACGCGTCGACCTGTTCAGTTGGGGCGGCTCCGTCACCACGACGACCTGGACCACCGCCAACCCCACCAGCGCCTATACCCACACCTACAGCGGCACCTCCTCCGCCAACCCGATCATTGCCGGGGTGATGGCATCGCTGCAAGGTGTGGCGCGGGCCAATGGCCTGGGCAATCTCGCCCCCAAGGAACTGCGCAGAATCCTCGTGGAGACCGGCTATCCACAAGCCAACGGCAACCGTACCGAGATTGGCGTGCAACCGGACCTGGAGGCCGCCATCCGCAAACTGCTTGCCGACGGCGCCGGCCAACCGCCCACGGGCCGGCTGGCCATCCCCGAGCAAGCCAAATCGGGAGAGACGTTCAACGGCCATGTCTATGCGCAATCGCCCACGCAAAAACCGCTGACCTATCGCTGGAATGCCGACGGGTTTACCCCTCCGGACGGGGATGGACCGACCTTGGCATTGACCGCCCCGCCCGTAACCGCCGATACCCTGACCTCGATTTCCGTGGCGGTGTCCGACGGCACCCACACCCTCAACCTGAGGGAAAACATGACCATCAAGGCCCCTGACGCGCCTCCGGTCGGCGACTGCGCCGCCCCCTGGATTGCGAGCAAGGTATATGCCTCCGCTGGCGAAAAAGTCTCCTACAGCGGTTACAACTACCAAGTGGCGCACTGGACGCAAAACGCTCGCCCCGATCTGAACTTTGTTGAAACCGGCGCCGCCAAACCCTGGCGGCGCCTGGGCACCTGCGGCAGCGGGCTGCCGGTCGCCAGGATCACCGGCCCTTCCAGTGTTGAGGCCGGCAAGGCGGTGCTGCTATCGGGGGCCTCCTCCACGGGCCAAGGCTTGCGCTTCGCCTGGGCGGCCACTGGCTTCAACCCGGACTTTTCGGCGCAAGCATCCAGCAGCTTTATTGCTCCGAATACGGCGGGAACACGCGTCATCACCCTGACCGTCACCGATGAACGCGATCGCCGCGCAACCGCCAGCCACACCCTCACGGTGACCACCGGCACCCCCGCCAACCGCCCACCCGTCGGCAGCCTGCAGGGCAGCGAAACGGTCGATTCGGGCAAGGCCGTGAGCTTCATCGCCAACACCAGCGACCCTGACGGCGACGCGATGAGCTACACGTGGACGCGCCCGACCGGCTTCACCGGCACCATCGGCAATACCCGCAGCGTCACCCTCACCGCCCCTGCGGTCACCGGCGATACCCGCGTCATCGTCAGTGTCGTGGTCAGTGACGGGCGCGGCGGTACGCTGCGACTGGAAAAACCGATCACCGTCAAGGCCCCGCCACCTTCGGGCAGTTGCCGCGACATTCCGGCGTGGTCGCCCACCAAGGTGTATTCAACCTACGCAGAGGCGGTGTCGTACAACGGCATGGCCTACAAACAGAACTTCTACAGCCTCGACAAACGCCCGGATCTCAACTCTGCCGTGCATAGCCAGCCTTGGCATCCCGGGGTGCCCTGCCGTTGAAGCAGAGGCGGTGAGCGGACACGCCTGCTCGCCGTCCTTTGTGCCTCTCACACAATTTTCCTACAAGTTTTGCTAAAAATACCCCGCGTGCCGTTAGTCGCCACCCCCTGCCATGCATTAAAGTAGGCGCCCCAGGCTGTCGTTTGTTACATGACGCACAGGCTCATCTCTCCAGGAACCGTCATCGATGGAACATCGTGAAGCGCTGCTCGCGCTGCGAACCTTTCTTTCTACGCAGATTCTCGGCCAGGAAAAACTCATCGATCGCCTGCTGATCGCCCTGCTCGCCGACGGCCATATGCTGGTGGAAGGCGCGCCGGGCCTGGCCAAGACCAAGGCGATCAAAGAGCTGGCCGAAGGCATCGAAGCGCAGTTCCATCGTATCCAGTTCACCCCCGACCTGTTGCCCGCCGACATCACCGGCACCGAGATCTATCGCCCGGAAACCGGCAGTTTCGTGTTCCAGCAAGGGCCGATCTTCCACAACCTGGTGCTGGCGGACGAGATCAACCGCGCCCCGGCCAAGGTGCAATCGGCGCTGTTGGAGGCCATGGCCGAGCGCCAGGTCAGCGTCGGGCGCAGTACCTACGACCTGTCCCCGCTGTTTCTGGTGATGGCCACGCAAAACCCCATCGAGCAGGAAGGCACCTACCCGCTGCCCGAGGCCCAGCTCGACCGTTTCCTGATGCACGTCAAGATCGGCTTCCCCGACGCGGCCGTCGAACGGCGCATCCTGCAACAGGCCCGTGGCGAAGCCCTCAACGGCGAAACCAAGCCCGAGCGCCGCGTCAGCCAGCAGGCGATCTTTGCCGCGCGCAAGGAAATCCTCGGCCTGTACATGGCCGATGCGGTGGAGGAATACCTGGTGCAACTGGTCATGGCCACGCGCACCCCGGCCAAGTTCGACCCGGAAATGGCCGAATGGATCGCCTACGGCGCCAGCCCCCGTGGCTCCATCGCCCTGGATCGCTGCGCGCGCGCCCATGCCTGGCTGGCCGGTCGCGACTTTGTCAGCCCGGAAGACATCCAGGCGGTGCTGTTCGACGTGCTGCGCCATCGCATCATCCTGTCGTTCGAAGCCGAAGCGGCCGGGATTGACCAGGACCGTGTGGTGCAACGCATTCTCGACGTCGTTGCCGTCGCTTGAAGTCGATGAACGCAAGCGATGGGGTGCGCGTCACGCTCAGCGAGCTGATCGAGATGCGCCACCGTGTGCGCGAAGTGCAGCTGTTTTCCACGCCAAGCCAGCGCAGCCCGCTGATCGGCCTGCACCACTCCAAGCTGCGCGGGCGCGGTGTGGACTTCGACCAGGTGCGCGTGTACCAGGCCGGCGACGACGTGCGCACCATCGACTGGCGCGTCACCGCGCGCACCCAGGAGCCGCACACCAAGCTGTTCCACGAAGAACGCGAACGGCCGATTTTCATCATGGTGGAGCAAAGTTGCCGGCTGTTTTTCGGCTCGGGGCAGATGTTCAAGTCGGTGCTCGCCGCTCAAGCCGCCAGCCTGATCGGCTGGGCCGCGTTGGGGCATAACGACCGCGTCGGCGGGCTGGTGTTTGGCGACAACGAGCACTACGAAATCAAGCCGCGCCGCAGCAAGCAAAGCCTGCTGCAATTGCTCAACCGCCTGGTGCGCGTCAACCAGAGCCTGGACACCGAAAGCCGCCCGGAGGCCGACGCCCTGGGCATGGCCCTGCGCCGTGGCCGCGAAGTGCTGCGTCCCGGCAGCCTGGTAATCGTGATCTGCGACGAACGTGCCCTCACCGAGGGCGCCGAGCAGCAATTGAGCCTGCTGTCACGCCATTGCGACTTGCTGCTGTTGCCGATCTCCGACCCGCTGGACCACGCCCTCCCCGCCGCCGGGCTGCTGCGTTTTGCGCAACGCGGGGCGCAATTGGAACTGGATACGCTGAACTTCGATTTGCGCCAGGCCTACAAGGCCCAGGCCGAAGCGCGCATCGCCCGTTGGGAACTGCTCGCGCAGAAACTGCGGATCCTGCTGATGCCCCTGAGCACCCAGAGCGAAATGGTCGAACAACTGCGCGAATACCTCAACCCGCAACGCCCGGTTAAAAAGCAATGAGCAGCCTCGACCAACTGCAACCGCTGATCGCCCCGCCGCCCATCGGCTTCTGGCCACCCGCGCCGGGCTGGTGGCTGTTGCTGCTGGTAATCCCACTGCTGGGTTGGGGGTTGTGGTCGCTGCGCCGCTTCTTGCCGACTCGACGCCCCCTGGCCCGTGCCGAACAGCCGCTGGACCCGCTGCGCATCGCCGCCCTGGCGGAATTGGCGCTGATGCCCAAACCCTACGATGGCGCGCCCGCCGGTGCCTGGCTGCAACAGCTCAATGGCCTGCTCAAGCGCCTGTGCCGCAACGACTATCCCTATAGCCAGAGCCATACCCTCAACGGCCGCAAATGGCTGGCATTCCTCGACAACCGTTGCCCGGCCGCCGGCCTCACGCGCTGGATGGTGCTGGTGGAGGGTGCCTACAAACCCGAATGCAAACTCGACGACAAGGCCATCGCCGGCCTGACCCAAGCGGTCGACACCTGGATTCGCAAACATGTTTGAGTTCGCCTGGCCGTGGATCTTCGTCCTGTTGCCCTTGCCCTGGGTGATGCGGTTCATCCTGCCGGCGGCCGACAGCGGCGAGCCCGCCCTTAAAGTCAGCTACCTCGGCGATCTCGAAAGCCTGGCCCGCCGCCGTGCGCGGGTGAACCTGCCGGGCTGGCGCCAACAGGCGCCCTTCGTGGTGCTGTGGCTGCTGCTGCTGAGTGCCGCTGCGCGCCCGGAATGGCTGGGCGAGCCACTGCCGATTGCCGCCAGCGGCCGCGATTTGCTGGTGGCGGTGGACGTGTCCGGCTCCATGGACTTTCCCGACATGCACTGGCAGGACGAAGACGTCAGCCGCCTGAACCTGGTCAAGCACCTGCTCGGCGACTTCCTTGAAGGCCGCGAAGGCGACCGCGTGGGCCTGATCCTGTTCGGCAGCCAGGCCTACCTCCAGGCACCGCTGACCTTTGACCGCCGCACCGTGCGCACCTGGCTGGATGAGGCGCGCATCGGCATCGCCGGCAAGAACACCGCCATTGGCGATGCCATAGGCCTGGCGCTGAAACGCCTGCGTCAGCGGCCTGCGCAAAGCCGCGTGCTGATCCTGGTCACCGATGGCGCCAACAACGCCGGGCAGATCGCGCCCCTGATCGCCGCGCGCCTGGCGGCCGAAGAAGGGGTGAAGATCTACCCCATCGGCATCGGCGCCGACCCTGAGCAAACCGGTTCCCTGGGCATCCTTGGCGTCAACCCGAGCCTGGACCTCGACGAGCCGGCACTCAGGGCGATTGCCGAGGCCACCGGCGGCCAATACTTCCGTGCCCGCGATGGCCAGGAGCTGGAAGCGATCAAGCAGACACTGGACAAGCTCGAGCCCGTCGAACAGCAACCGACCCAGGCACGCCCGGCGCAGGCGCTGTACAGCGGACCGCTGGCCCTGGCGCTGATCCTGAGCATGTTGCTGGTGATCCACGAACGCTGGCCAAACAACGCCCTGCAACGCGGGTTCAACAAACTGTCGAGCAAGGGAATCTTCCTGCAACAGCATCCGCAATGGCGCCAGCGCCTTAAACGCCTGCGTCTACGGAGGCGTCGATGATCGCCCTGTGGCCGCATTGGTTCCGTCCCTGGTGGCTGTTGCTGCTGCCGCTGCTCGGCTGGTTGCTGTGGCAACTGTGGCATCGGCAAAAGCGCGCCGGGCGCTGGCAGATGATCCTGCCGCCGGCCTTTCACGCCGTACTGCTCAGCGGTGGCAGCGGGCGCGAAAGCAAATCGCCGTGGGTGTTGCTGGGCCTCGCCTGGCTGTTGGCGGTGCTGGCGTTGCTGGGTCCCAGCTGGCAACGGGTTGAACAAACCAGCCAGAAACCCTCCGACCCGTTGGTGGTGCTGCTCGAACTGACCCCGGAAATGCTCGCCACCGACAGCCCGCCCAACCGCCTCGAACAGGCACGGCGCAAGCTCTATGACTTGTTGCAGGCGCGCAGCGATGCGCAAACCGCCATCGTCGTGTATGCCGGCAGCGCCCACACCCTGGTGCCGCTGTCGGACGACCTGGCCACCAGCCGCAACCTGCTCGACGCCCTGCGCCCCTCGATCATGCCGGAGTCCGGCCACCGCGCCGACCTGGCGGTGGAGAAAGCCCTGGACCTGCTCAAGCATGGCGGCCTGGGCCAGGGTCGCCTGCTGCTGGTCGGCTCATCGCTGTCCAAACAGGAACGCCAGGGCATTCGCCTGCTGCTGCAGGGCAACCAGGCGCCGAGCCTGTCGATCCTGGGCATCGGCAGCCGTGAGGGTACGCCGGTGACCCAGGAAAGCGGCGAATTCCTCAAGGACGAACAAGGCGCGATCCTGGTACCGCGCCTCGACAGCCCGACACTCAAGGCCTTCGCCAACGAAATGGGCGGCCGCTACCGGGCCGCACGCCTGGACGATAAAGACCTGCGCCAGCTCGGCGTGCTGGACCCGCCCCAAGCCCTGCGCAACGACGGCCAGTTACTGCACCTCGACACCTGGGCCGACCAGGGATACTGGCTGCTGCTGCCGCTGTTGCTGCTGGCCGCCTGCGCCGGGCGGCGCGGCTGGTTGTTCTTTTTACCGCTGCTGCTGTTGGGCGCGCCACAACCCAGCTATGCCTTTGAATTCCAGGATTTGTGGCTGCGGCCAGACCAGCAAGGCCAATACCTGCTCAAGCAGAAACGCCCCGCCGAGGCCGCAGAGCACTTCCAGGATCCGCAGTGGCAAGGCGTCGCCCTGTACGCGGCCGGCAACTATGCCGAGGCCATCAAGCGGTTTGCCGAGGGCAATGACGCCTATTCCCACTACAATCGCGGCAACGCCCTGGCCAGGTCCGGTGAACTCGAAGCGGCCATCGACGCCTACGAACAAGCCCTGGAAGCCCAGCCCGACCTGCAACCGGCACTGAAAAACAAGGCCCTGGTAGAAGCCCTGATCCAGGAACAGACAGAACCCGAGCCGCAAACGCAGGCAAAAAACGAGGATGACGAAACCACCCAACCCGGCCAAACTGCGCAACCGGGCGCCACTGGGCAAAATGCCACAGGTGGCGAGCAGTCGTCCCAGGGCCAGGGCGAAGCCGGCACCGGCGATACCCAGGCCGGCACCCCGCCGCCAGCCGCTGGCAACGACGTGCCGGGCAGCGAGTTGGGCGATGAGCACACCACCACCCCGCCGCTGCTTGCTGCCGACGCCAACCTCGACGGTGAACACCGCCAGGCCCTGGAACAATGGCTGCAGGAGATCCCGGACAATCCCGGCGAACTGCTGCGACGCAAATTCTGGTACGAACAGCAACAGCATCAGGACAAGACTCGATGAGCCGCCGCACCACCCTTCTGCTTCTGCTCGCGTTGTCGGCAGGCCACGCCCAGGCGGCCAGCCTGGTCGCCAGCGTCGACCGCAACCGTCTCAATTCCGGGGAAACGGTGGAACTGACGGTGGAATCCAGCGATGTCACCCAGTTCGGCAAGCCCGACCTGTCGCCCCTGGATGCGCAATTCGAAGTCAGTGGCACGCGCCAGCTCAACCAACTCACGACGTTGGGTGGCGATAACCATGCGACCACCCGCTGGATCATTACCCTGCTGCCCAAACAGAACGGCACGGTGGTGATTCCGCCGCTGCAAGTGGGTGAGTACACGACCCAGCCGATCAGCCTGCAAGTGCTGGAAACCACCAGCCAGGACACCAACGCCGAGCTGGCCCCGGTGTTTGTCGAAGCCAACCTCGACCAGACCAGCGTGTACGTCCAGGCCCAGGCACTGTTGACCGTGCGCGTGTACCACTCGGTGTCGCTGTATGACGACAGCAGCTTGACGCCGTTGCAGATCCCCGATGCCCGTGTCGAACAGTTGGGCGAGTCGCGCACCTATGAAAAGGTCATCAACAGCATCCGCCATGGCGTGATCGAAACCCGCTACGCGATCTACCCGCAGCACAGCGGCACCCTGGAGATTCCCGCGCAGACATTCAGCGCCACGCTGGTGGAGTCGCGTCCGCCCCAGGAAAACACACTGCAGGGCACCAAGCCCGGCAAGCTGATCCATGTGAGTTCGGCGGCGCTGCCACTGGCGGTCAAGCCCAAGCCCGCGCTGTACCCCGTCGATGCGCCCTGGTTGCCGGCTCGCAGCCTCACGCTCACCGAGAGCTGGAACCCGGAGCCGGAACATGTACAAGTCGGCGATTCCCTGACCCGCAGCCTGACCGTCAAGGCCGAAGGCCTGTCCAGCGCCCAACTGCCGGCCCTGCCCAGCACCGACATCAACGGCCTGCGCCGCTACCCTGACCAGCCGGTGCTCGGCAACCAGACCAGTGACCGTGGCCTGATCGGCAGTCGCGAAGACCGTGAGGCCCTGGTGCCCAACCGTGTCGGCGCCCTGGAACTGCCTGCCGTCGAGGTGGTGTGGTGGAACACCCACGAGGACCATCTGGAACGCACCAGCCTGCCGGCCCGCACCTTGCAAGTGGCCAACAACCCCAGCCTGGCGGTGGACACGCCGGCCATCCCGACCATCATCACCGCACCGGACGACAGCCGCCTGTGGCTGTGGCAACTCAGCACCCTGCTCCTGGCCTGCACCACCTTGCTGGGCTTCGGCCTGTGGTGGCGGGCCCGTCGGCAACCGGCGGTACTGCGCGCCGCGCAAACCGGCCCGAGCCCGCGCACCCTGCTCGACGACCTCAAGCGTGCCACCCAGGCCAACGACCCCCAGGCCACCCGCCAGGCACTGGATGCCTGGGCGCGGCAACAGCCGGAAACCCTGGCGGATATGGCGGCACGGTTTGTGCCGTTGTCGGATGCACTGGATGGGCTCAATGGCGCGCTGTACAGCGAGAGCGGTCAATACTGGCTGGGTGAAGAACTGTGGCGTGCGGTCAAGGCCATCCCCATGGCCGAGCGCGAGCAGGGCCCGGCGACGGACACCACCAGTTTGCCGCCGCTGTATCCCAAATAAGCCCTCCCAGATTTGACTTGTGCTGCCTGGGGGACCTGTATTGTTAAAGGCCAGCAATCCATAGTTCGTTAAAATTGCAGGACGTGCATTTGATCAGCAGCGCCAATAGCCTCGCCGACGGAGCGGCGGGCCGCATCCAGGGTGGACGCCCTCCTTTGAATATTCCCGCGTGGGGCGTGGAAACAATCAATCAAAGGACATCCACCGTCTAAAGGCGTTAAAGCAGGCCTTGCTGATTGGCAGACAATGCCGATGAGCACTCCTGCATCGGCTCCTTATGTGGGTTTTCCGGACTCGAACCACATGACCATGGACCGCGCGTGATCAGCGCCAGCCTCAGCCAGTTTTGGATCGCGCTTTTCATTGGTCACACTTTCAAGCCAATCCCTGGGATTCATTGGTGCTTCCTTTGGCTCGCTTTTTTTTTCCGGCGACTGATGATGTACGGGAGGTAAGGTGAACGAGTAAAGAAGGTGATCACCACCGGGATTAATTGCACTCATATTCAATTTATCCTTCAAACAGTTCATAGGTATCCCACCTTCAGGTGGGACCTGTTTTGAGTGCATGTTCATCAGCGGTCAGTTCCAAGCGCGCCTGGTAACAGGGTATTTACAGGTAAACTCTCCAGCTTTATCGCCCTGCTTTGTTTTCGGCGGCCATTCATCCTCTTTTCCTCTACGGAGTTCGCCTTGCGTCTGTTCCACACCTCCGACTGGCACCTGGGCCAAAACCTCCACGGCCAGGAACGCGACTTCGAACACGCCTGCTTCCTCGAGTGGCTGCTGCGCCAGATCGCGGCCCAGCAACCCGATGTGCTGTTGATCGCCGGCGATATCTTCGACACCGTCAACCCGCCGCTCAAGGCCCAGGAGCGTCTGTACGATTTCATCATCAGCGCCCACGAACAAAACCCCAAGCTGACCATTGTGATGATCGCCGGCAACCACGACTCCGGCTCGCGCATCGAACTGCCCGCGCCGTTGATGCGGCGCCTGCGCACCCATGCGCTCGGCCGCGTGCTGTGGCTGGATGACGGGCAGTTGGATGCCGAACGCCTGCTGATTCCCCTGCCGGATGCCAAGGGCAAGGTCGCCGCGTGGTGCCTGGCGCTGCCGTTCCTGCGCCCGGCCGAAGTCACCGGTGCACACCTGGGTGATGACTACCTGCAGGGTATCGGCCAGGTACATGAATGGCTGATCGCCGCCGCCAACGCCAAACGCAAAAAAGGCCAGGCGCTGATTGCCATCAGCCATGCGCACATGGCCGGTGGTTCGGTGTCGGAAGACTCCGAGCGCAGCCTGATCATCGGCAACGCCGAGGCGCTGCCGGCCACACTGTTCGACAAGAGTGTGGGCTATGTGGCCCTCGGCCATTTGCACAAGCCGCAAAAGGTCAATGGCGAAGAGCGCATTCGCTACAGCGGCTCACCGATTCCACTGTCGTTTTCCGAAATCGGCTACAAGCACCAGATTCTCGATGTGACGTTCCAGGGCCAATGCCTGGTGAGCGTCGAACCGCTGCTGATTCCCCGCTCGGTCGACCTGCAACGCCTGGAAGCCGCGCCGCTGGCAGATATTCTTAAACAGCTGGCAGAGCTGCCCGATATCGACCTGCTCGCCGAAACCCAGCGCCATCCCTGGCTGGAAGTGCGCGTACTTCTGGACGAGCCCCAGCCCGACCTGCGCCAGCAGATCGAAACCGCCCTACAAGGCAAGGCCGTGCGCCTGGTGCGTATCGCCGCCGAGTACGCGGGTAAACGTGGCAGTGATGCCCATGACGAAGAGCGCTTTATCGAACTCGATCAACTCTCGCCGCAAGAGCTGTTCAGCCGTGCCTGGCAGGACAGCTACGGCAGTGAAGTGGATGAACAGACCTTGAAGGATTTCGCCGTGCTGCTCCAGGAAGTGCAACAGGCAGGTGAACAGCCATGAAGATTCTTGCCATCCGCCTGAAAAACCTCGCCTCCCTGGCCGGGCCGTTCGAGATCGACTTTACTGCCGAGCCCCTGGCCAGTGCCGGGCTGTTCGCGATTACCGGGCCGACCGGCGCCGGTAAAAGCACCCTGCTCGATGCCCTGTGCCTGGCGCTGTTTGGCGCCGTGCCACGCCTGGGCGATACCGGCCAGGCCAAGATGCCGGATGCCGACAGCGATATTTCCATCGGCGATCCACGCACCCTGATCCGGCGTGGCACCGGTGGCGGCTACGCCGAAGTGGACTTTGTCGGTGTCAGCGGCCGTCGCTACCGGGCGCGCTGGGAAGCCAATCGCGCCCGCGACAAGGCCAGCGGCAAATTGCAGAACAGTCGGCAGAGCCTGATCGACCTGGACAGCGACCAACTGCTGGCCAGCCAGAAGACCGAATACAAAACCCAGCTGGAACTGGCCCTGGGCCTGAACTTCGAGCAGTTCACCCGCGCGGTGTTGCTGGCGCAAAGCGAGTTCAGCGCCTTCCTCAAGGCCAACGACAATGAGCGCAGCGAACTGCTGGAAAAGCTCACCGACACCGCGCTGTACACCCAGCTCGGCCGCCGCGCATTCGACAAGGCCAAGGAGGCCAAGGATACGCACAAACACCTGCAGGACCAGGCTACCGGCGTAGTGCCCCTGGCCCCTGAAGCGCGCGCCGAACTGGACCAGCAATTCGACGCGGCCCAGCAGCAGCTCAAGACCCAGCAGGCGCAGCTCAAGCAGTTGGAGTTGCAGCACACCTGGCTCAAGGAACTGCGCGAATGGCAGGACCGCCAGCGCAGTGCCACCGAGCAGCTCCAGCGCGTACAGGCCGATTGGGACAGCCAGGATGCACAGCGCCAAGACCTGAGCCGCCTGGACCAATTGGCGCCGCAGCGGCATCAGTTTGCGCGCCAGGCCGAACTCGACACCTTGCTCACACCGCTGGCTACGCAGATTCAGGCGCACATCGAGCAACAGGCCGAATTGCATACCCGCCAGGCGCAGGCCCAACAGCAGCAGGCATCCGCCCAGGCGGCACTGGCCGAAGCGCTCAAGGCCCAGGGCGATGCGGTGCCGTTGCTGCGCCAGGCCTTTGAAGCACAAAACACCCTTGCCCACCTGACCAGAGACCTGGCCAAGCGCAACGAGGAAAAACAGCAACACGAAGCCGCCTGTGCCGAAGGCCAGACGCTGCTCAAGGGTTTGCAGGACAAACACGCCCACGTTGCCGAGCGCTTGCAACGCCTGGCCGCCGAACTTGAACGCAGCAGCGCCCTCGCCCCGCTCAGCGATGCCTGGAACGCCTACCGCGATCGCTTGCAACAGTTGATGCTGATCGGAAATCGCCTGAAAAAAGGCCAGGCCGAACTGCCACAACTTGAACAGCGTGCTACCAGCGCCGCAGAAAAATTTGCCCAGCAACGCGAAGCCCTCGACCTGCTGTATCAAGAAGCCGGCGCCGAACCCCATGCCGTGGCCGAACAGGTGCAACTGCTGGCCAGCCTGTTGCAGGACAATCGCAAGCAGCAGCGCGCCTTCGAAGACCTGTCACGCCTGTGGGACAGCCAGCAGCAACTGGAGCAGCAAGCCGTTGCCCTCACGCAAAAGCTCGCCGATGCCGCCCAGCAACGCGACCAACTGAACCAGACCGGCCTGCAAACCAAGGCCGAGCTGGCCGTGGCTGAACAGACCCTGACGGTGACCAAGCAACTCTTGGAGCGCCAGCGCCTGGCCCGCAGCGCCAGCGTCGAGGAATTGCGCGAACAATTGCAGGACGGCCAGCCCTGCCCGGTGTGCGGCAGCCATGAACACCCGTACCACCAGCCCGAAGCCCTGCTGCAGAGCCTCGGGCGCCACGACGACAACGAAGAGGCCACGGCGCAGAAAGCGGTCGATACCCTCAAGGAAAAACTCACCGAACTGCGCGGTGAAGTCGGCGGCCTGATCGCCCAGCAGAAAGAATTCCTGCAACAACAGGAACACCTGGTCACCCAACAGCAGGCGCTCCAGCCCAGCCTGGACGCACACCCACTGGCGGCCTCGCTGTTCAATCAGGACGCAGCCAAACGCAGCCATTGGTTGGCCCAGCAACTCAGCCAACTGACCCAAAGCATCACCCAGGACGAACAGCGCCAGGCCGCCCTGCTCAACCTGCAGCAAAACGCCGGGCGCTTGCAGCAACACCTGCAAGCCGCTCAGGACAGTAGCCAGCAGACCCGCCAATTAATGCTGGATCAACAGCGCGAGCTGTCCAACGACCGCGAGCGCCTCGACGAAGAACTCAACGCCTTCGCCAACCTGCTCCCCGCCGACACCCTGGAAGGCTTGCGCAGCGACCCGGCCGCGACCTTTATGCAGTTGGACCAGCAGGTCAGCCAACGCCTTGAACAACTGGGCCATCAGAAGGATGAGTTGGCCGAGCAGCAGGAACGCCAGCAGGCCATCGAGAAAGAGCACACGCACCAGCAGCATCGCCAACAGCAGCTCGAGGCCCTGAACCAGCAATTTACCGAGTTGGCCGCGCAGCGACAGGCCGCCCAGGAAAAACTCGGGGCCTTGCTGGGCGAGCACGCCAGCGCCGAACACTGGCAACAACAACTGGAACAGGCCGTGGTGCAGGCACGCCAGAGCGAGACGGACGCCAACCAGCAGTTGCAGGACATCTGCAACCAACTGATCCAGCTGGCCGCCGACCTCAAGGCCCGGCAGGAGCGCCGGCAATCCCTTGAAGCCGAGCAGCAGGCCCTCCAGACCCGCACCCACGAATGGCGCGCCCTGCACCCAGAGCTGGATGACGAGGGCCTGGCGCGTCTGCTGGCGTTCGATGACACACACATCGCCACGCTGCGCGAGCATCTGCACAGCAGCGAAAAAGCCGTCGAGCAAGCCAAGGTATTGCTGCAGGAACGCGAACAACGCCTCGCCGAACACCAGGCCCTGCACAACGGCAACCTGGACGCCGAACAACTCGACGGCGCCCTGGCTGCGCTCAATCAACACTTGGCCGACGGCGAAAAACACTGCGCCGACCTGCGCGCGCGCCAGTCCGAAGACCAGCGTCGCCAGGACGCCAACAGTGCCCTGGCCGAACAGATCGCCAAGGCCTATGACGAGTGGCAACGCTGGGCACGCCTGAACGCACTGATCGGCTCGGCCACCGGCGATACCTTCCGCAAGATTGCCCAGGCCTACAACCTCGACCTGCTGGTGCACCACGCCAACGTGCAACTGCGCCAACTGGTGCGCCGCTACCGTCTCAAGCGCGGCGGCAGCATGTTGGGCCTGCTGGTGATGGACACGGAAATGGGCGATGAACTGCGCTCGGTGCATTCGTTGTCCGGCGGCGAGACGTTCCTGGTGTCCCTGGCCTTGGCCCTGGGCCTGGCGTCGATGGCGTCCAGCACCTTGAAGATCGAATCGCTGTTTATCGACGAAGGCTTTGGCAGTCTCGACCCCGAGTCCCTGCAATTGGCCATGGACGCCCTCGACGGCTTGCAGGCCCAGGGGCGCAAGGTGGCGGTGATCTCCCACGTACAGGAAATGCACGAGCGCATTCCGGTGCAGATCCAGGTCAAGCGCCAGGGCAATGGCTTGAGCACCCTGGAGGTCAAGTGAGCGAGGCGCTGCTGTATTCGTTCCGGCGCTGCCCCTATGCGATGCGCGCACGCCTGGCGCTGCGCTACTCGGGGGTGGCGGTGCGGATTGTCGAGGTGAGCCTCAAGGCCAAGCCGGCGGAGATGCTGGCACTGTCGCCCAAGGGCACGGTGCCGGTGCTGGTGGTGGATGGCGTGGTGATCGACGAGAGCCTGGCGATCATGCAATGGGCCTTGGCCCGGCATGATCCGGATAACTGGTTATTGCAGGGGGATCCAGCGGTACTTGAGCTGATCGCCGAGAACGATTCAACCTTTAAACATCACTTGAATCGATACAAGTACCCCGAGCGCTATCCCGAGCAGCCGGTGGAACACTATCGAGCCGAAGGCGAGGTGTTCTTGCAGAAGCTCGAGGGGTTGCTGGCCCAGCGCGCCTATCTGCTGGCCGACCACCCTGGCCTGGCGGACATGGCGCTTGCGCCGTTTATACGGCAGTTTGCCCACGTGGACCGCGAATGGTTTGCCGGTACGCCGTACAAAGCGTTGCAACGCTGGTTGGAAGAATTCCTGCAATCGCCACTGTTTATCGGCGTGATGGCGAAGGCTTAGCCTTCGATCAGACTCAACAACCGCTCGCGAGCGATCTCCGGTTCGCCGTCCGTCAACTGCACGGATGACAGGATCGGGGTGGAATAAAGGGCGAGGATAAGTGCGGCGAGTCGAAGTGCCATGCTGTCGATTCCATGAAAGAGCGCGTCAATATTTAAGCGTCAATTTAAACACATGGCAATGCGCCATTACCTCATTTTTTTCTTCGACAGCTGCACAAACGCCAAACCACTCGAACGCGCGTTTACGTTCCAGTGGTTTGGCGTCTGCTTGTGTGCAGGGTCAATCAGCGCTCATTGCTGGGTCTTGTGATCCAGGGCGGCGTAGAAGTTGGCGCTTTGTTGCAGGTATTTCTGGGTGTAGGCGCTGGTGCTGGATTTTTTGCCGCTGACTTCCACGCTGGCAGCGGCAGGCAGGGCCACGGTGGCGGAAACGGCGGAGGCGGCGATGACGGAGAAGAGATTCAAGTTCATGTCGGTAACCCTTGTGTTCGTTCGGTTGGGTGGCCGGGGAAGGCCTTGGAACCCAACTTACGCCCGAGGGTTGAACCTTAGAAATGCTTTGAAACAGTAGCCGCTATTAATACAATTAATACTAAGGGTCAGGCCCCGCATGGCGGGGCCTGTGGCTTATTGACGCACCAGGAACTTGAGGTCGCTGGGCGCATCGATCGGCAGTTTCTGCACGGTTTTACCCAGCAGGCCGGTCTTGGGGTCGCGTTCGACCACCACGATTTCATTGCTTTTCTGGTTGGCGATCAGCAGGAACTTGCCGCTCGGGTCCAGGCTGAACTCTCGCGGGTGATCGCCTTCCACCGAGCGCTGCTGCACCTGCTTGAGGTGCGCAGTGGCCGGGTCGATGCTGAACACCAGGATCTGATTGGCCGTGCCACGATTGCTCACGTAGAGGAACTTGCCATCGCTTGACGCGTGCAGCGCCGCGCCGGCTTTGTCCGACACCGGCTGCCCCGGCGCATAGTCCAGCAACTGGGTCTGTGTGAGCGTACCGTCGTGGTAATCGAACACCGCGACCTGGGCGCTCATCTCGGTGGTCAGCCAGGCATGCTTGCCATCTGCGCTGAACAGCAAGTGACGCGGGCCGCTGCCTGGAGGCAATTGCACCGAGGCCGGGTTGGCCGGGGTCAACGGCAGTTCGTGGTTGGCCTTGGGGTCATAACGGTAGGCAAACACCTTGTCGGCACCCAAGTCCTGCACAAACACGTACTTGCCATCCGGCGACGACACCACCGAGTGCACATGGTTGGACGCCTGGCGCTCGGGGTTCACGCGGCTGGCGGGGTGCCCGCTCAACTGCACGGGCGCCGACAGCTTGCCGGTGGCGTCCACCGGCAGGATCGCCAGGCTGCCGCCCGGATCTTGCAGCACCGAATAGTTGGCGACGAACAGGTAGCGCCCATCAGCGGCGACGCTGGAGTGGGTGGGCTCGTTGCCCAGGCTCTGGACCTGGTTGATCAAGGTCAACTGGTGGCTCTGCGGGTCAATGCTGTAACTGCTCACACGCCCCACTGCGTCTTTCTGCCCTGGGCCGTTTTCGTTGACCACAAACAGGTGTTTCTGATCCTTCGAGACCGTCAGCCACGATGGGTTGGCTGCCTTGGCCGCCAGTACCGGCGCGCCCTGGAATTGGCCGGTGCGGCTGTCGAACTGCACGCGGTAAATGCCTTCGCTGGTACCGGCGGTGTAGCTGCCGACCAACAGCTCGTAGGTGTCAGCCGGTGCGGCGTGTACCGACATCGCACCGACACTGCCGGCCATCAGCAGCGGCCAGAATTTACGCATCATCATCGGCTGGGTCCTCATCGTTATTGTTGCCGGTGAACGCGCTCATGCAGATCAGGCGGTGCTCGCCCGACTCACCGGTCAGGGTCCAACTTTGCAAGGGCTCGTCGAAGGTGGCGGCCTGCACCTGCGCCGTGCTGAAGCTCCAGCGTTTTTCGGCACGGCCGTCCATGGCGGTGATCAGCAGCTTTTCATCAACGAGCTGGAAGTCGAAGGCGTGCAGCCCGTCGATTTCAAGCATATCGCTGGCTTCAAGGACGGTTTTCAGGTTGTCGGCAGTCATCAGGATCATTCATCAGTTCATAAAGACGCTGATGATAGGCCAATCTCGCGCGCGTTTCCCCTCTTGCGGTAATCGACTACCACCTTTCCCCGCCAACCAGTCGCCATGCTTGGGCCGATACGACACTTCTTCAGCCACGGAATGGAATCTGCTATGCCAACTACGCCCCCCCCGCTGCCGCCCACACCCCCGACCTTTACCCAACACAGCGACGCCCCGGCCCAGGCGGTCAGCCGTCAGTTCGCCTCGCGCCCGAGCCTGAGAGCGGTGTTCGGGCAAATGCTGCAAAAAGCGATCAAAGAGCAATACCCGCCGCTGGACCTTGACGTGCAGCTTACCCGGCTAGCGGTCCCTAACCTGGTCGGGGGCTGGGACCTTAAGCGCTTGCTGGATGTGGCGCTCGATTACGTGGGCAGCGGTACGCTGTTAGACACGGACACGGTCATCGACGGGCGCCGCTGCTTCCTGACCAACCGAGCGCCCCATCCCCTGACCTATGAGGCCGAAGCGGTCAGAGAGCCGGATTTGCAACTGATCAAGGCGAAAATCCTCGACCTGACACCCACCCTGATGACGGTATTCCAGGACGCTCTGACAGACTACTGGAACCAGCCGGGCGACACCGGCCCTATCCGCTGGCAATGGCTGGGCGACCTGTTGGCCACAGGCTTGAGCAGCACCGCCAGCCTGTTACCGGCCGAGTACCAGCAACAACAAGCGGCGCTGCACCACCTGACCGCTTACCCGGACCAAAGAACGCGCCCGACGCCCGTGCAAGGCGGGGTGCATGCCTATTGCCTGGAAACGAGCATCGTCCAGGGCAGCCACACCGCCAACATCATGGAACCCGAATTGCTGGTGGTGCAGGCACAAAACGTCATGCTGTACCGCAGCAACGGCACATTGGAGTTCCATGATTCCCTTGAAGCCTTCACCCAGGCGCGGGGGCGGGACCTGTCGCGCCAGGTGCTGGCCGACAGCGTGACCATCAAACGTTATGAGCCCGACGGCAATAGCTTCGACACCCTCGCGGCCTTGCTGCTTAACCAACAACTGGAAGCGCTCGGCACCGTCGTGCTGCCGGCCAGCGACGGCCTGAACGCCTTGGAACAGCGCATTGCCGACACCACAGACCCCACGCCCTGGTTCATCCAGGCCCCGGCGCCGAGCCCGACCTTTGAGCACACCCTCCAGGCGAACCTTCCCGTGTGGCTGCAAACAGCGACACCCGGTGATCGTTTTGCCTACCGCCAACAGCTGGCTGAATTGGCACGCGTACACCGGCAAACAGCGGGGGCTTCGTTTCTGGATGGCGTCGAGAACCTGCATGACTTCACGCGCAATACCTTGCTCGAACAGATCCACGCCGATCATCCCGAGGTCACGACGATTGATCCGGACGACCTTGAATTGACCTTCCATGTACCCGTCGGCGACCTGGGCAGCGGCTACCTCACGCCCGTGTCCATGAGCCTGACGCAATTGGCGATCAAGAACCTGGCGGCCGCGCCCCAGGGAAGCCTGACCCTGCGCTCCAAATCCGGCGCGACGATACCGGCCTGGATGAACGCCGACTACCTGCTGGGAGAAAAAGGCCTGTTCACCAGCACCCAGGGGCTGATCGCTCGCACCAATATCGGCGAACGCTACCCCACCACCCTCAGGGCCCTGTTGTTGGGCAACGACAGTGAAGCCCAACGCCGTGAAGCGTTGTTCGACCAAGCATTGCGCGTGCGCCTGCCACTGCAGGCCCTGGAGCACAAGATACGGGGCGAGCATGGCATGACCTGGCAAGGCTACCGTTATGTGCAGGCGTTGATGCAGCGCAGCGCCGCAGACCGGGTGGTCGACGACCTGAGCATTGTGATTCACGCCCTGGCCTTCCACCGCACACCGCATTCCAAGCCGGATGTGGTCAACAACATGTTCATTATCGAGGCGTCGGACCGTCAGGTCGGTCCGCATATCCTCTACCGGCCGCTGTATCCGGACTCGCTACGCCAGTTTGCGAGCCGTGACGCGCTGTTGGGCGCCATTGCTGAGCCTGGCCCCCTGCAAGACAGTGTGCTCAGTTGGCTACCCGACCACGCCCGGCCGATCTACAGCAACAACGGCTTTGTCAGCCCGCATATCATCCGTTTTGGCCAGGGCGACGACACCGTGCAATGGCCGGCACCGGCACCCGCGCAGTTGGCGGACGATAGCAACGGGGATGCAGTGCTGGGGTCTCTCGCCCAGTCGTTGGCCGCTGGCAACCTGACCCAATACCTGTACGGCAGCAACGCGCGGGCGCTGGTCGACCTGGCCGACCGTGACGCCGTGTCCAACGCCGAAAGCCGCTGGGCGATTTTGCTGGAGGGTGGCTGGCTGCTGTTCAACGCACTATTGCTGCCGTTGCTGCGCGGCCCCGCCATGGTCGCGGGCTGGATGGTACAACTGGCCGTCAGCCTGCAACATGACCTGGAGGCCTTGCACGGCGATGACCCGGTCGCACGCGAACTGGCCTGGGTCGATGTCCTGCTCAATATCGGCCTGTTACTGATACACAGGGCGTCGGCGCAACATCCATCAATCGAGCCCGCTTTCACCCCAGCCAAACCGCCCGTGTCCAAGGCCTTGAGTACCTTGCTGCGACGACCTCCCACGCCGTCTGCACACGTTGCGCCAAAGATTGAACAAGGCCCGGTTGGCCTGCCGTCCGAGCCGCCTGCGAGTGATCGTACCGAGGTGGACTTCATCCACTCCACCGCGCGTGACGGTTCCCGACGCCGTCTGTTCAACGCGTTGCTCGAGCACCACGTAGCCTGGCCGGTGCCCGCTCCCTCTCCGGTCGAGTTGGGTGCCTTCAAAGGGTTGTACCGCATTGGTCAGCAGTGGCATGCCTCGGTAGCCGGCCTGCTGTTCCAGGTCAGCATCGTTCCCGACGCAGGCGAAGTGTTCATCGTCAATCCACAAAAAAACCTGCACCCAGGCTTTAAGCTCAGCTACGACGGGCAAGGACGCTGGGCCTTGGACCTGGGTCTCAAACTGCGTGGAGGGGGGCCGAAAAACCGACTCAAGGCCAAGTTGGCGCAAATTGAACAGCAACGTGCAGAGGCGTGGCTGAAGGTCACTCGCCTGGAAAGCCAGATCCTTGAACAAATTGACCAAACCGCCCATTTGTTCGACACCGTGACGGCAACCAAGAAACAATTTGAAGTGCGCGACCGCGAGTTGGCCCATGCAATGCAACGCCTGCGCCTGTCCCCTAATGACCCGTCAGCCGTCAGCGCCCACGCCGTTGAGGCGCGTAACAGGACCCGGGCTCGCTTGCACTTTCTCGTGGCCTATGAAAAGTACGCCCCGGTCACCGAGCAGTTACAGCAAAATCGCCGCGCAATAATCGACGCCTACGCGCAGGTCAAGGCGGCCGATGGCAAGTTCGATTATGAGTCCAGTTGCCTGGAACAGTACCAAACCCTGCTGGCGGCGCAGGAGGTGGATGTCAGCTTCCTGGCGTCACTGCACACCGCCACGTTTGTGTCTGATCGGGGCGAGCTGATGAACGACCTGTTGCGGATGGAGCGCGACGAGCCGGCCAATCAGCGGTTGCTCGATATGACTGAAATGCACTTTGCCACCTCCGAGCGCCATGCCCAGTCCCTGATTGCTATCGACATGACGTTGGAAGAGATGGCGAACCGCCTCAAGACCGGGCCGGCAGAGCGCCTGAAGTTCCTCAATGCCATGCCCCATCGGCGCTTCTACAACCGCCTCTGTGCCATTGTCGAGCCGCTCGACCTGCTGGCGGCGTTGAGCATTGATGAGCTGAGGGAGCCAGCCACCGCCCAGGAAGAATACTTTATGGCGCGGCTGGAGACCTTGCACTTCCCTCAGGTCTCCGTAGAGCACTCGTACATCGACCTGTTGACCACCCAAGGCTTCACCTCTGCCGAGCGCAAAGAGGTGTTGGTGAACGTGATCGAGCATTACAGCCGGCGCCTCCAGGCCCACCGCATGCTGATGGAACTGGACTCGACACTGCTGCGTCCGCGCTATATGCCGCTGTTGATCGAGCGCCTGGAAACCCTGCGCGCCGCGGCCGAGACAGACCTGGCGGATGTACTGCGCGAGGATGAATTCCTGCCTGCCCAGTTCGTGCGTTTCAAACCAGCGCAACTGCCATCCCCGACCAAGCGCGTGTTCCGGTCGCGGGACAAAGGAACACTGGTGGGCAACCTGCTGCCCCCCGACGCCGAGATGCCCTTTCCAACCATTGTGGTCAAAAACCCGCTGACCGACGAAATCAGCGCGCGGTTCATGGAGCATCCCCATGAAGGCTGGGTGGAAATCGTCGACGCACCGCCGCAGCGCCCGGCACCCGTGCCACGCCAGCGAGCCCTGGCGACCCTGCGTACGGAAGCTCAGCGGCTGATCGATCAAATCACCGCCCTGGAAAAATCCATCGAGTTTCAGAAACGCAAACTGGCCGACCCGCAGCGCCGTGACGACGTCAACCCACAAGACTGGAATGACATGTTCGGCCACCAAGCCAGGAAAATCGAGGCGATTGCCGATGAAATCCAGGCCCATCACCTGGATAAGCCTGATGTCCCCCAGGCCCTGGAGCGCCTGCGCATGCGTGCAACGGACCTGCGCCGTCAGGGTGAGCAACACTGCATAGAAGGCTACAAGGCCCAGCGTCCGCGCCAGGAAAACATTGATTACCTGCGTCGCCATGCCGCCGTGGATATCGGCCTGGTGCATGGCCCGCAGCGCACTGGCGCGAATGACTATGTCTCGGAGTTTGCCATTCGCGAAAGGAACCGCGTCGACGTGCTGTGGTACGCGCATTTTCACTACAGCAGCGCCGACAGCCCGCGCGGCGACTACACCGCCGCCCACCTCAAACGCCCGGAACACCGGTTCACCACCTTCAAGGACCTGATCGCCAAGGCAGGCCCGGACAGCCACGTGATCGTCAATGACCTCTACAGCCCCATCAACCGGCCGCTGGACCAACAACTGTTCCTCGTCCTGATACCTGAATAAACCCCGCGTCGGGCTGACCGCCCATAAAAAGGATTTTTATGTCGATGCACGCAACACCCACTACTCATGCGCTGACCGCCCAGGCCGTCAGTGCCCAATTTGCCAGTCGCCCCTCCCTGGAGGCGGTGATCCAACCCTTACTCGGCGCAGCCATTGCCCAAACATACCCCGACTTGATCATCGACCTGTCGCGCACACGCCTGGCAACCCCCACCGGGAAAGGTGGCTGGACCCTGGCCCCCTTGATGACGGTTATCCAGCGCTACCTGGCCGAAGGTGGACCACTGGACTTCAACGAAGTCGACCATCTGCCCTACTACCTGTCGGATGTCCCGCCCAAGCGCCTCAAGCTACCCGGCACCGAGACGCCTGGGCCGGACATGAAAGTCATTGAGGCGCTGATCAAGACGCTGCCGCCCACCCTGCCCATTGCCCTGCAAGACGCATTGGCCGAGTACTGGAATGCCCCGTCAGACACAACAGTCAGCCGCTGGCGCTGGCTCAGCGACATGCTCAGGAGCACCTTGCGCGCCAGCACCCTGCGCCAGCCGGAACTGGACGAGGCCGCCTGGCAAACCCTGGACCAACTCATCACCACCCCGGACCGTGCACAACGCCTGGCCAAACACGGCGACCACAGCGTGCTCGCCTATGGGCTTGAGACCACGCTGAGCAGCAATGGCCAGGCCGATCGCCAACTGACCGAACACATGGTGCTGACCCGCGCCATCAACGGCGTGGCGCCAGCCCTTTTGTGTGCGCCAAACGGGCAAGTCGAATCCTTTGCCTCAATGGACGCGCTCTTGCAGGCCTGGGGCGAGCGCCTGGCGGCGCACTACCAGGCCAGCACGATTACCTGTAATCGTTACGAACCCGAAGGCTCCATCTTCGACCACCAGGCGTCGATGATTCTGAACCAGCAACTCACGCGCCTGGGCGCCCTGCAACTGCCACTCGGCCAAGACCAGCAGACGCTGCACACGCTGTACCTGGAAATCACCGACCCAGGGCTGTGCTTTCTCGACGCCCTGCAAGCCCCTGCGCAAACACTCGCCAGCGTGCGTGCGCAGCTACCGCAGAATCTGCGTGGCGCCAGCCCCGCCGACCGTGCCCGCTACCGCCATTACACCTTGGCCCTGGCGGGCCTGAAACAACGCGCACAGGACCCGGCCCTTGCCACCGACATTGAAGACATCCAACGTTTTACCGTTGCGGCCCTACAACGCGAAATGGGCCGTGAAACAGCCGTCGGCAACGGTCCAGACCAGATCCCGACACAGGGGCTTAACCCGGATGATGTGCAGCTGACGTTCGTGGTTGCCGCCGGTTACCCGGGTGGTGCCGGGATTGTCGAGCACGTGCGCATGAGCCTCACGGAGCTGGCCATCAGAAACCTGAGTGGTCGTCCCAGCGGCGAGTTCACCCTCGCCCATCGCCAGGGCACCCCCTTACCGGCGTGGCTGACACCGGCCTACGTCATCGCCCTGGTTGAGCGAGTGGATATCGGCCAGCATTACCCCCATTACCTCAAGGACCAGTTGCTCAGCGATACGGCCAAGGCCCGCGCCCAGGAAACGCTGTTCGCTGAACACCTGTCGGTACAACTGCCGCTATTGGCGCTGGAGTTGAGCCTCAAGCGCGAAGCCGGTGTGACGCCCGTGGGCGCACGCATGGTCGAGTGCCTGATGCAGGCCACCAGCAGCGAGCAGCAACTCGACGGCCGTGCAGTGGTGATTCGTCATCTGGCGCTGCTGCACAGCCCCGCCGCCCAGCCGGACGTGGTGAGCAACATGTACATCATTGAGTTCCAGGACGTCAGCAGCGGCCCGCACCTGCTGTTTCGCCCGCTCTATGCCCAACCGTTGCACGAGTACGCCAGCCACGCCGACCTGCTGGCCGCGATCGCCGCACCTGGCGACATGCAAGCCAGCATCCTGACCTGGCTGCCCGACAACACCAGGCCGATCTACGACAACGGAGGTTTTCACGAACCCCATTACCTGCGGTTCGGCCAGGGCGATGAGTTCGCCCCCAGGGAAACGCCGCCGCCGGCGACCCTGGCACTCGATGGTATCAACGAAGAATTGCAGCAGTGCCTGGTCACGGGCAGCCTGATGCAGTACCTGTTCAGCGATAACGCCCGCGCCTTGGTACAACAGGCTGACCGAGCCTCCGTGTCCAACAGTGAAAGTCGCTGGCAGACCTTGCGCGAAGGCAGCGGTTTGCTGTTCTTCAGTGTTATACAACCCGTGCTGCGCGGCCCGGCAATGCTGATGGGGTGGTTGCTGGCCATCACGACCAGCCTGACGCAAGACATCCAGGCGCTCGGCAGCCAGAACCCCAAGGTCCGTGAACAGGGCAGCATCGACCTGTTGCTGAACGTCGCGCTGTTGCTGCTGGACTTCCCGGCAACGCCCATCACACGGCGCCCGCTGCCGTTGGCGGTCACACCGCCCGCCTCCGCCACCGCGCTGCCACGGCGCAGCGCCGAACAATGGCCGGTGCCTGCGCCGGCCCAGATTCGCCAAGGCACCGTCGCCCTGCCCGGCGAGCTGCCGCAGGGCAACCACACCGCCCTGGATTTCAGCTTTGCCCAGGCCCACCAGCGCCTCACCCACAGCCAGCGCATGCGCTTGCAAACCTTCAGGGTCACACCACCTGCCACGTTGCCGCAGCCGGTGCTCAACGGTCCGCGCAAGGGGCTGTACTTGATCGGCACCACCTGGCATGCACGGGTTGACGGTGAGCTGTTTCAAGTCCGCCTGGGGCACGACGCCAGCGTGGTGATTGTGGATCCCGCCGACCCTGATCGCAGCGGCCCTTACCTAAGGACGCAGACGCCCGGCACGTGGACGATCGATACCCGCCTGCGCCTGCGCGGTGGCATGCCCCTGGGCCGCGTTGCCGCCGAACGCCAACGTAAAGCGATGCGTATCAGCCAATTGCAAACCGAGTATGAGCAATTTCTCAAAGGCCAGGCGTCGCTGCAGAGCTCCGCCGATGAAGCTCAAGCGGCCATGGACAAAGCCGACAAGGACCCGACGATCGGAGAAACCCAACGGGCCCGGATCCGAAAACAATTTGACAGCGCGCTGCACAGCCAGACAGCGGAATTTCAGAAGATCCTGGACAGCGCCAAGGAACGGGGCGAACTGGGCATCGCATTACCGCTTACACCGCTCGAGCGCATCCTGGAAAATACCGTCAAAAATACGCGCAAGCATGTGGTCGTGGCAGAAAATGACCGGCAAGCCCTCTATCGCGCCAATCAACGCTTTACCCGCGAAGGCCCGGCGTTGTACCTGGCGGTGCTTGGTGAGCCGGCGAGCTACCGGCAGTTTCTCCAGCGGCTGCTGGAGATCAATGAACGCAGCATTCATTGGCTGGAGCTCAAGGACCGCTCCCTGGAACAACTGTTTGAGCTGAGCCCTGCCGGCGCCGAGAGTGCGACTGGATTGACGGCCGACCGGTCGAACGAAATCAGCGCCCTGGCAGTCAAGGACCTGCACATTCGCTGCTTGAAGCGTTTGATTGTCAAAGACGTTGAACATCCTCTGTTCAATGCCTTGAACACCATCGTCGATCCCTTGCAGGAGCATGTACGCACCCACAGCGAACTCAACAGCCTTGAACTGCCGGGCAGTGACCGCCTGAATGTACTGGAGAGCCTGGTGGAACACTATGGCAGTGCCCTCGACGCCTTGCAGGGCCTTGGCATCCTCGATGCCGAAGTCCTCGACCACACCTACAGCAGCAAACTGTTCACGCTGGTCGAGGCGCTCTACCAGGACGCCAGCCAGCGCCTGGCCAGCGAAATCAAACCGGCGGCACAAGCGCCCAAGCGCTTGCCAAAACGCCCGATGAGCAGCCACGGCGCTGCGCCTAAGCGCGTGATCAAGACCCGCCGCAAAGGCACATTCATCGGTGAACTCAAGCCCATCGGCAACGTGGATATCGTCGAAGTTCGCGCCGAGGGCAGCGACCAGTTGCTGGGGATGTATTCACAAAGCGGTGATGAATGGGTTGAATTCGTCCAGGCGCCGGCCCCACAACCGCCGGCGCCGACCCGTAGCCTGAGCGTAGTAAAGGGCCAGGCACGCAAACTCCTGGCCATGCTTCAGGACCACTTGAACCGGGGGGAGGCCTATCGAAAAATCTCCAGGCACCCGCAGGAAGTGCAGGAAATTTTGCAGTATGAAGCCGTGCGCTATGACACCTTGGCCACAGAGCTGCACCGTGCCATCGAAGCCCAACCCGAGGCTAGCAGGAGCGCCGCCGACCAAGCGCTGGTGGTGCAACTGCGCGAGGCCTACTCGCGGTTGAACAGCCAAGGCCAGGCGTTACGTTTGCAACTGTGCCTGCAACTGCCGCCCACCCATGCCAACCTCGAATACCTCATCGACCAGCAACAGGCGAACGTTGCGTTGCTGGGCAAACGTATTCAGTTGGGTGGCCCACGCCGTGACTTCATCCAGGAGTACGCGATCAACGACGCGAAAGGCTTTACGCTGTGGTACGCGCACTTTCACTACCCCGGCGCGAATACGCCCAAGGCCGATTACACGGCCGCCCATTTGAAAACCCGTGAGCAACGCCGCGAGAGCTATTACAGCCTGCTGGCCAAGGCGCAAAGTCCCCAGGCCATCGTCAATGTGCATCGAGGCTTGATCGGCAAACAGCTGGCTGAACGCTGGTTCCTGTCCTTCGAGTCGTGAGACCGGCAATAGCCTGTGGCGGCGGCACTTACGCGTTCGCCACAGGCTGCAGGCTCAGTGGGCGAACAGCGAATTACCCTTCTGCCCCGCCAGCTTCTCAGGCTTGATCAGGAACCGCGCCAGCGCCGGCAACAGCCATAGCGCACCGAACATGTTCCACAACAGCATGAAGGTCAGCATCAGGCCCATGTCGGCCTGGAACTTGATGGCCGAAAAAATCCAGGTGCACACACCGATGGCCAGGCACAGGCCGGTAAACAGCACCGCTTTGCCGGTGGACTTGAGCGTCTGGTAATAGGCTTCCTGCAACGGCAACCCCGCACGCAGGAAGCTCTCCAGGCGGCTGTAGATATAGATGCCGTAGTCCACGCCGATCCCCACGCCCAACGCCACCACCGGCAAGGTCGCGACCTTGACGCCGATACCCATGAACGCCATCAGCGCGTTACCCAGCACCGAGGTCAGCACCAGCGGCAGCACGATGCACAGGGTCGCGGCCCAGGAGCGGAAAGTGATCATGCACATGGTCGCCACACACAGGTACACCAGGATCAGGATGGTCAGCTCGGACTCCTTGATCACCTCGTTGGTGGCCGCTTCGATCCCGGCATTACCGGCGGCGAGGATGAATTCCAGGCCGTTCTTGTTGTTCTCCTTGGCGAAGTCCTGCACCGCATGCACGGCGCGGTCGAGGGTTTCGGCCTTGTGGTCGTTGAGGAACACCAGCACCGGTGCCAGGGAGCAATTGTTGTTATACAGGCCGTCAGCGCGAGCGATGGAGTTGTTCAGCACATCCGGGTTGCGCGACAGGGTTTCCCATTTCAGGTTGCCCTCGTTCATGCCCTTGATCATCTGCTTGGACACGGTCACCAACGAGATCGCCGACTGCACCCCCTCGGTGTTCTGCATCTTCCACATCAACTGGTCGATGGGCGCCATGGCTTCATAGCGCGAGCAGCCTTCGGCCTTGGTCTTGACCATCACCACCAGCACGTCGGAGCTGGTGGAGTAGTTGCTGATGATGAAGTTGTTGTCCTTGTTGTAGCGCGAATCCGGGCGCAGCTCCGGCGCGCCCTGGTCGAGGTCGCCGATCTTCAGGTTCTGGCTGTACCAGAGGCCGCCGCCAAAGGCGACCAGCGCGAGCAGGACCGAGACCGGCGCGACTTTGGGGCTGGCGAATTTCGACAGCAGGCGCCAGAACGGATGTTCGCGGTGCGCGTCTTTCTTGCTCCGGGCGATGGCACGCTTGCTGATACCCGCATAGGAAATCGCCACCGGCAGCAGGATCAGGTTGGTGAACACGATCACCGCCACGCCGATGGACGCGCCGATGGCCAGTTCGCGGATCACGCCGATATCGATGATCAGCAGCGTGATAAAGCCCACGGCATCCGCGAGGATCGCGATCATCCCCGGCAGGAACAGTTGCCGGAAGGTGCGCCGCGCGGCCGTCAAGGCGTTGTCCGCCTCGCTGGATTGCAGGGCGATACCGTTGATCTTCTGCACACCGTGGGAAATCCCGATGGCGAAGATCAGGAACGGCACCAGCATCGAGTACGGGTCCAGCCCGAAGCCGAAGAAGTGCATCAGGCCGAGTTGCCAGACCACCGCCACCAGTGTGGTGCTCAACACGGCGATGGTGCTGCGCAGGCAGTTGGTGAACCACAGCAATAGAACCAGGGTGATGACGAAGGCAACGCCGAAGAACAGCACCACCATCACCAGGCCGTCGATCAGGTCGCCGACCTTCTTGGCGAAGCCGACGATGTGGATCTTGACGTTGGGGTTCTGGGCTTCGAACTTGTCGCGGATCTTGTCTTCGAGTTCATGGGAGAACTTGCGGTAATCCAGGGCCAGCAGCTTGCCCTGGTCCTGCGGGTCCGGGTAGGACTCCAGCAGCGGGATGTCGACGATACTCGACTTGAAATCGTTGGCCACCAGCCGTCCGACCTGGCCGGACTTAAGCACGTTGTTGCGCAGTTGATCGAGGCTTTGCGTCGAGCCGTTGTAGCTCTGCGGGATCACTTCACCGCCGGCGAAGCCTTCTTCGGTGACTTCGGTCCAGCGTACGCTGGGGCTCCACAGCGACTTGAGGCCCGAGCGGTCGACGCCGGAGATGTAGAACACCTCGTCGTTGATCTGCCTTAGGGTCTCCATGTATTCCTTGGTGAAGATGTCACCGTCCTTGGCCTCCACCGAGATACGCACCGTGTTGCCCAGGTTGGCCAGGTCGTTGCGGTGTTCCATCATCTTTTCGATGAAGGGGTGCTTGAGGGGGATCATCTTTTCAAAGCTGGTGGACGGGCGAATCAACGTCGCCTGCCAGAACAGGAAAATGCTCACCAGCAGGCAGATCACGATGACTGCCGGGCGGTTATTGAAGATCAGGCGCTCAAGAAAGGTCGCTTTATCGTTGTGATGACTGCTCATGCGTTCCCCGCCTTCTTATTGTTTTGTCGGTTCGGCGCCAGTGGGTGTGGCGACGCGAACACCACCCTGCCCGACCAGAATCAAGTTGCCGTTGCCTGCCGCCGTGACGGCCGACAATGAAATACGGTCGGGGCGATTGAACACGCTGAAGGTCTGGCCGTCGTCATGGCTGACCACCACGCTGCCGCCGTTGCCGACCACCACCAGCGAACCGTCTTCGAGCAAGGTGGCCCCCGACAGGCCGAACTCCAGGGCGCCGCGTGCGGCATTGAGCTCGACTTGTTCCCAGGTGCTGCCGAAATCCGTGGAGCGGTAAAGATTGCCGCGCAAGCCGTAGGCCAGCAGGGTTTGGGGTTGTGCGGTGCTGATCACGCCAAACAGCGAGCCCTCGTAGGGGCCTTCGAGTTTTTCCCAGGTCTGACCGTCGTCGCTGGAGCGGAACATGCTGCCCTGCTCGCCGACGATAAACAGGCCGGCGTCCTTGATCCGGGCGATGGCGTTGAGGTGAAACTGGTCTTCATTGTCGAGGCGGTCGCTGACGTCTTCCCAGGTCTTGCCGCCGTCGGTGGTTTCGATCAGCGCCCCATAGGCGCCCACGGCCAGGCCGTGGTGGGCATCGTTGAACCACACATCGAGCAACGGCGCTTCACGCTTGAGGTCTTGATACTGCTGGGTCCAGGTGGCACCGCCGTCGGTGCTGGCGAGGATTTGCGCATCATGGCCCACCGCCCAGCCCTGCTTGTCATCGACGAAATACACCGCCGTGAGCAGTTGCCGGGTGGGGACCTTGGCTTGGGTCCAGGTGCTGCCCTGGTCATCGGAATAGAGGATGTGCCCACGATCACCGACCGCCACCAGGCGCTTGCCGGCATGGACGACATCGATCATCAGGCCTTTGGCGGCCTTGGGGGATTCAATCGCAAAAGAGGTATCGCTGGCGGCCTGGACGACCGTCGACAACGCGACAGTCCCAAACAGCGAGAGCGCTGCGGCCAGCAACGCAACCCTGCGTGCGGCGCGTGGGCGGCAAACAACCCAACCCATGACAGGCTCACTCATAGACCTTTCTCCCATTTATTATTGTTAGGTCGTCTCGCCTTCCCGGGCCCTGAAACCTGCAATCTAGAGCGCCTGGAGGAAGCAGGGGCCATCCTATCGGGCTTTCGAATCGTCTGACAATCGGTGCTACGTTATCTTTTGTTAACTGACGGCGTTTGGCCATGCCTGAATAGGCGGGTATCAGCCAGGCTGATTAATGAATTTTTATTCCATCTATTGAAATATGGGAATTTTTATTCCATTAATAGCCTTCCTGAAAACAATAATCCAAAGGACCACGGCTATGCGTGAACTCGGAATCGGCTTGATCGGCACAGGCTTCATGGGCCGCGCCCATGCACTGGCCTTCAACAATGCCCGGGCGGTATTTGAACTGCCGGTACACCTCAAGCTGGCCGCCCTGGCCGATGCCGACACCGAACGCGCCCAGCGCTGTGCCACGGCCTGGGGCTTTGCCCAGGCCCACGGTGACTGGCAGGCGCTGATCGACGACCCGGCCGTGGATGTGGTGGCCATCACCACGCCGAACCACCTGCACTTTCCCATGGCGATGGCGGCCATTGCAGCGGGCAAGGCGGTGTACTGCGAAAAACCCCTGGCGGTCAGCCTGGAGCAGGCCGATGCCATGCGCCAGGCCGCCCGCGAAGCCGGGGTGGTGACGCGGGTCGGCTACAACTACCAGCACAACCCGATGATCGGCCTGGCGCGGCAATTGATTGCCGAGGGTGACCTCGGCGACATCATCAGCTTCCAGGGCGAGTTCAGCGAAGACTTCATGGCCGGCCCGGCGTCACCGTGGTCGTGGCGCTGTGAAGTGGAGCATGCCGGTGGCGCCCTGGCGGACCTGGGCAGCCACTTGCTGTCGATGGCGCGTTACCTGGTGGGCGATGTGACCGCCGTGTGTGCCGACACCCAGACCGTCCACGCCCAACGCCCGGCCGTCAAAGGCAGCGCCGAGCAGAAAGCCATCGCCGTGGATGACCAGGTGCACGCCCTGCTGCGCTTCGCCAACGGCGCGCGCGGCACGGTGAGCAGCAGTTGGCTCAAGCACGGTTACAAGAACCACCTGAGTTTCGAGATCAGCGGCACCAAGGGCACGTTGGCGTTCGATCAGGAGCGCTTGAATGAACTGCGCCTGTGCCGTGTCGGCCAGGACGGTTTCCAGCGTTTGCTGGCCGGCCCTGCCCTGCCCGGCTACGCAGCGTTCAGCCCGGCGGCGGGGCATCAGTTGGGCTACAACGAGCTGAAGACCCTGGAGGTGCAGGAGTTGATCATGGCGCTGGCCGGCCAGGGCGCGGATGGCACCGACTTTGACGCGGCGTGGGAGGTGGAACGGCTGGCGACGGCGATTCGTGTGGCGGCCCGTGAAGAACGCTGGGTCAACCTAAACTCGCTCTGAAGCGCAATGCAAAACCCTTGTGGGAGGGGCAAGCCCCCCTCCCGACTTTCAGATCACCTGCACACCTCTCAATCAGCGGAAGTGAAGCCTGTCGAGCATGTCGGGACGCCTGAGGAGTTCCTTCGCCAGCCAGGCCTGGCGACCGAAGTAGGGATGCCTGGTAACGGTCCAGTTGGCAACTTCATGCAGTTTTTCGAGGCTGAGGTGGAAGGGCCACTGCGGGGCCTTGAACAGATCGACATCACGCATCAGCTCTCGGGCCAACTCTTTGTCATTCTGGTTTTTAAACATCGTGATGTTGAGGTTGTTTCGATCGATCAGGCCATCCAGCCCGCCGGTGATATGGTGACGGTCCATATCATCGACCAGGCCTCCACGCCTCATCAGTTCCCGTGCCAGGCGGATATTCTGGTCTTTTTCATAATCGCCGGTCAGCGGTTTGCCGGCCATATCCTTCAGGCCGTCCTTGGTGATGAACCCATTGGGTGCCTTGAAGTCATCGAACCTGTCGAGCAGCATGCGTGATAGGTCCGCATTGCTCTTGCTACCGAAACCGTAGCAGGGCCTGCAGGGGAACGGGTCGGGACTTGGAGGGCGCTGGGCGCCAAAGCAGTGGCGGACGAACAGCTTGAAATTGCTCATAACCCCCAGGGGCCAATAACCTGCTTTGATCTGCTGTGCACGGTCACGCGCCTCGAAGCCGGCGGTATCCGCGTTCGCGTAAAACGCCGGCGACCGCGGGGTGTCACTCGACTGAAAGCTGATTGAGGCGCTCTTTTGCGGAGTGGCGGACGAATTCACCGTTGGTTTTGGGGAAGAGCTATTGCCCTGATCCACCTCCGAGTCCAGGCGTGAGGAAGTAACAGGTTTATCAAGAGCAGGCGCCAACATCGTTTGATGTCTCCAGTCCGGTTTGGCCAAAAAGTGTTCACCTGCCTGTCCAGCGTCGCACCAGGACGCAGATACACAGCGATAACGCTGGGTTGCAAGTAGTCCTTATGTGGCAAGCCTGTCCGAATCAGTTCCTGCTTTTCTAGCGCAAGGCTCGACGCAGCACTTTGCCCACTGTCGTTTTAGGCAACTCGGTACTGCGAAACTCCACATACCTGGGCACCTTGTAGCCCGTCAGGTATTCGCGGCAATGGGCGAGGAGCTGTTCCTGGGTCAGGTTCGGGTCCTTGCGCACCACGATGATCTTGACCTTCTCCCCCGTCACGCCGTCTTCCACGCCGATGGCCGCCACTTCGCCGACGCCCGGGTGCAGCGCCACCACGTCTTCGATTTCATTGGGGTACACGTTGAAGCCCGAGACCAGGATCATGTCTTTCTTGCGGTCCACCAGGCGGATATAGCCGCGTTCGTCCATCACGCCGATGTCACCGGTCGACAACCATCCCTCGGCGTCGAGCACTTCGGCGGTGGCGTCCGGACGCTTCCAATAGCCCTGCATCACCTGTGGGCCGCGCACCTGCAGTTCGCCTTGCTCGCCGATATCGGCCAGCTCGCCGTCTTCACGCATAAACCGCACCCAGGTCGACGGCAGCGGGACGCCGATGCTGCCGGTGAATTCCATTTCGCGCATGCGCGCAATGTCGATCGGGCTGATGCTCACCACCGGCGAGCATTCGGTGAGGCCGTAGCCTTCGATGATCGGCAGCCCGGTGACGTCCTTCCAGCGCTTGGCCACCGCCGTGTGCGTGGCCATGCCGCCGGCGATCACCATGCGCAGGTCGGAGAAGTCCCGGGCGCAGAACTCCTTATTCTCCAGCAAGCCGTTGAACAGCGTATTGACCCCGGCAATGCCATTGAAGCGCTCCTTGCGCAGGATCATCTGCACCCGCTTCACATCCCGCGGGTTGGCGATGAGGATGTTGCGCCCGCCCAGGCACATGAACATCAGGCAGTTCACCGTCAGGGAAAAGATGTGGTACAGCGGCAGCAGGGTGACGTTGGTTTCCTGCTTGTCCTGGTCCAGTTGGTCGCCGACCCAGGCCTTGGCCTGCAACAGGTTGGCAATGATATTGCGATGGCTGAGCATCACGCCCTTGGCATCCCCGGTGGTGCCGCCGGTGTATTGCAGGAAGGCCAGGTCGTCGAGATGCATGTCCACCGGGAAGTGGTTGAGCGCGCGGCCCTGTTTCAACACCTGGTTGAAACGCACCGAGCCCCTCAGGTTGAACGCCGGCACCTGCTTTTGCACGCGGCGCAGGATGAAGTTCATCGCCGCGCCCTTGAAGCTGCCAAGCAGATCACCGATGGCGGCCACCACCACGCGCTTGATGCTGCTGCCGGCGATGACTTTTTCCAGGGTGTGGGCGAAGTTTTCGAAGATCACCACGGTTTCGGCGCCGCTGTCCTTGAGCAAGTGCTTGAGCTCATGGGCGGTGTACAACGGGTTGACGTTGACCACCACCGCGCCGGCCAGGATCGTGCCCAGCAGGCAGATCGGGTACTGCAAGCAGTTGGGCATCATCAGCGCCACGCGGTCGCCCTTCTGTACGCCCTGGCCCTGCAGCCAGGCGGCGAACGCAATGCCTTGCACCTGCCAGTCGGCGTAGGTCATTTCGGTGCCGATGCTGACGTAGGCGACCCGCTCGCGAAATTTCTCCAGGTGCTCCAGGAACACCTCGCGCAACGACGGGTAGTCCTCGATACCGGCATCGATGTCCGCCGGGACGCCGGGCAGGTAAGCGTTCAACCAGACCCGTTCGGTGTGTTCCAGGCTGATAGCGTTCATGGCAGTCTCCTTATTGTTGTTTTTGATGGGGCTACTTTTCGACGATAGCGGTAATGCCCAGCCCGCCCGCCGCGCAGATGGAAATCAGGCCGCGACCGCCGCCCCGCTCATGAATGGCCTTGGCCAGCACCGCCAATTGCCGGCCACCGGTGGCGGCAAACGGGTGACCGCAGCCGAGGGAGCCACCGTTGACGTTCATTTTGGCGCGGTCGATTGCCCCCAGTGGCGCGTCCAGGCCGAGGCGCTCACGACAGTAATCGGCGTCTTCCCAGGCCTTGAGCGTGCACAGCACCTGGGCAGCAAACGCTTCGTGGATCTCGAAGAAATCGAAGTCGGCGAAACTCAGCCCTTCACGCTTGAGCATGCGCGGTACGGCGTAGGCCGGCGCCATCAGCAGGCCTTCGCTGCCGTCGACAAAATTCACCGCCGCCGTCTCGCCCGTGCGCAGGTAGGCCAACACCGGCCAGCCATGGGCCGCCGCCCAATCTTCGCTGGCCAGCAGCACCACCGAGGCGCCATCCGTCAGTGGCGTGGAGTTGCCCGCCGTGAGGGTACCGTGCTGGCGGTCGTAGGCCGGGGACAGGCCGGCGAGTTTCTCCAGGCTGGCGTCGGCGCGCAGGTTGTTGTCCCGCGCCAGGCCGCGATGGGGGCTGATCAGGTCGTCGAAGAAACCGCGCTGATACGCGGCATCCAGGCGCTGGTGGCTGGTGAGGGCCAACTCGTCCTGGGCCAGGCGCTTGATCTGCCAGCGTTGGGCCATGGCTTCGCAATGTTCGCCCATGGACAAACCGGTACGCGGCTCGCCATTGCGCGGCAACAGCGGCTTGAACAACATCGACGGACGCACCTTCAGCAGCGCCTTCACCTTGTCGCCCATGCCCTTGGCGCGGTTGGCCGCGAGCAAGGTGTGGCGCAGGGATTCATTGATGCCGATGGGCGCGTCGGAGGTGGTGTCGGCACCACCGGCGATGCCCACGTCAATCTGGCCGAGGGCGATCTTATTCGCCACCAGCAAGGCCGCTTCCAGGCCGGTGCCGCAGGCTTGCTGCACATCGTAGGCCGGGGTCTGCGGGGACAAGGTGGTCGACAGCAGCGATTCACGCGCCAGGTTGAAATCCCGTGAATGCTTGATCACCGCGCCGGCGGCAAACTCGCCCAGGCGCTGGCCGTGCAGGTTGTAACGGTCGACCAGGCCTTGCAGCGCCGCCACCAGCAGGTCCTGGTTGCTGTCGTGGGCATACACCGTGTTGGAACGGGCGAACGGGATGCGGTTGCCGCCGATGATCGCCACGCGGCGGGTCGGGGCCGGATTGAAGCTGTAGTCACTCATGTAGGGCTCTCATTCCAGACAAATAGCCCGCGCATATGCGGTTTGTCGCCGGCGAAATTGCGCACTTCGAATTCGCGCTGCGGGCCGCTCACGGGGTGTTGCCACAGGGCGACCTGGCCGGGCAGGAAGATCGGCAGCTTGAAGTCGCAATGGGCTTCGGCCTGACCCACGCCCCCGGGGGGTTGTTGAGCGGCCAATGCGCGGCCGAGGGTCCACATGCCATGGGCGATGGCGCGGCGAAAACCGAAGAGCCTGGCGCCGATCAGTGAGGTGTGGATCGGGTTGAAGTCCCCGGAGACCTTGGCGAAGCGCCGCCCCAGATCGGCCGGCAACACCCAGCGCTGGGTGCGCAACAGGCCTTCCTCCTGCAACGCCAGCGCGTCCTCCCATGGCTCGCCGACGGGACCTTTCACCGCGCGGCGCAGGTACAGGCTGTCGCTTTCCCACACCAGGCTGCCGCTGCTGTAGGCACGGGTGGCGATGCTCAGCGCCTGGCCCTTGGCGTGGGCCACCCAACGTTCGCAAAAGACTTCCAGGCGCAGCGCCTGGCCTTCCTGCAGGCGCTGGTGCTGCCGGATGCGGTTGGCCAGGTGCACCATGCCACTGGCCGGGTACGGAAAACTCGGACGGGTCAGCAGCATCAGGTGCAGGGGGAACGCCAGCACATGGGGGTACGACAGCGGCACGCCTTGTTCGCGGCGAAAGCCACAGGCACGGCCGTAAGCCGCAATGCCCGCAGCGGACAATTCCACCGCCGAGCGCACCAGGCGCTCCCTGGGCAACAGCGGTGCGCCGTCGAGTTTGGGTTTGCGCAGGCCACGTACGCCGTCCAGCAACAGGCGCGTGCGTGATGGCGGTGGGTCGATGATCTGCGTCACGTAGTCCATGGACTCAGGCTCCCAGCAGGCTTTGGCCGCACACGCGCACGACCTGGCCATTGACCCCGCCCGACGCCGGGTGCGCCAGCCAGGCAATGGTTTCGGCCACATCGATCGGCTGCCCGCCTTGGGACATCGAGTTCATGCGCCGCCCCGCTTCGCGAATCATCAGCGGAATTTTTGCGGTCATCTGGGTCTCGATAAACCCCGGCGCCACCGCGTTCACCGTGACCTGTTGCGCCGCCGCACGCGGGGCCAGGCCTTGCACCAGGCCGATCACGCCGGCCTTGGAGGTGGCGTAGTTGCTTTGCCCGAGGTTGCCGGCAATGCCGGAGATCGACGACACGCACACGATACGCCCCCCCGGATTCAGGCCCTGGCTATCCAACAAGGCACTGCTCAGGTGCAACGGTGCTTCGAGGTTGACCGCCAGCACGCTGCGCCAGGCCGCCTCCGTCATCTTGGTGATGGTCTTGTCGCGGGTGATCCCGGCGTTGTGCACCACCACATCGAAGGCACCGTATTGGCTGACATGGGCATGCAACTGGGCAGCGGCGTCCGCTGCCGTGATGTCCAAAGGCAGCGCCGAACCGTCCACACTCGCGGCCGCCTGTTGCAGCGAGTCCCGGGCCTGGGGCACGTCCACGCAGACCACATGGGCGCCCTCGCGGGCCAGGACCTGGGCGATGGCCAGGCCAATGCCTCGGGAAGCACCGGTGACCAGCGCGCGTCGGCCGGCGAAGGGTTTGTCCCAATTGACTGCGACCTGCCCATCCACCGGTTTTTCCAGGCGCACCACCTGCCCCGACACATAGGCCGAACGCCGCGACAGGAAGAAACGCAGGCTGCTGTCCAGTGCGACTTCCGCTCCCGGAGCCACGTACAACAACTGCACGGTGATCGCCCGGCGCAACTCCTTGGCCAATGAACGCACCAAGCCTTCGAGCGCACGCTGGGCGATGGCCTGGGGCAACTCGGTGCAGTGTTCCGGCGCGGTGCCCAGCACCACAACGCGGCCATGTTGGCCCAGGCGTTTGGCGTTGGCGTGGAAGAACTCATAGAGCTCGCCCAGTTGTTGCAAGCCGGTTATGCCGCTGGCATCGAACACTGCGCCCTGCACCTTGACCGTGGACGGCGCCTTGAGCGTCGCCGGGGTGGCGGTGACCGTGTCGGTGGCGCTGAACACCTTTTGCACCTGCGCAGCCAGGCGCCCTGCCCCGGCGACAATCACCGGGTTGGCCAGGCCTGGCTGGCCGTTGCGGTGACGCTGCAACGGCACGGGCTGGGGCAAGCCCACCACCTGGGCCAGGCGACGGCCCCAGGGGGAATTGACGAACGATAGGTAGCTGTCACTCATAGATAGATCCACTCACCACACAAACTTGCCGTGTAAACCCGATCCATGTCGGAGGGGGCAAGCCCTAATGCCAGTCATGTAGGAGCGAGCTTGCTCGCGAAGAAACTCAGGGCCACCACGTTTCTCCAGAATGAACGCGTTGCTTAGACGTTCTTCGCGAGCAAGCTCGCTCCTACATGACTGGCATTGGACCCATCCCTCTCCCACATTGACCGCGTTTGTCCTAGTTGACCGAGGCGTTTTCGCTTTGGCTGCTGCGCCGCTTGGCGACCGGTTCCAACGCCTGCCTGCGCTGCTGCAACGCCTCCAGCAAACCGAAGTCCTGGGGGAAGTCATCCACCTGGATAGCGTGGTCGGCGTATTCCACATAGCGCGCCAGCAAGGCGTCTTCGTCGTCGCTGATCAGGTCCAGCGCCCGCGCCTTGACGCGCCAGGCGGTGAAGGCCGTGGCGGCAATCGGCATCGGTTCGAGCAGGCCTTGCCTGATGGCCGGCTTGAGCCGGGCGTCGATCAGCTCGACTTGCGGCAGCAGGCGCAAGCCCAACTCGCCGTAGGCCAGCTTGTCGATTTCCGGACGCGGAATGTAGGAATTGGCCAGCAGGCGGTCGCGTGTTTCGCCGGGGATCTGCACCACATCGGCCACCTGGGCCAGCAGCTGATCCGAAGGTTTGCGCAACGGAATACCGAACGGGAACGTCAAACCACGCAGCACCGCCGCCGCCGCTGTGGAGGGGTAGTTATCCAGCACTTCGGCAAGGGCTTCATGGGCACGCAGCAATGCGTCCTGTGCCGCCCAATGCACCAGCGGCAGGTCTGCCTGGGGTCGGCCGTCGTCCTCAAAGCGCTTGAGCACGCAAGACAGGATGTACAGCTGCGACAGAATATCGCCCAAACGCCCGGTGATACTTTCCTTGCGCTTGAGGGCACCGCCCAGCACGCCCATGGAAATATCCGAGATCAGCGCCAGCACCACCGACAGACGATTGGCCTGGCGATAGTAGGTTGCCAGCGCCGGGTCGGTCTTGGCCGGTGCGGAAATCAGGCGCCCGCCGGTCAGGGCATGCACCGCCGCACGTACGGTGTTGGCCAATACAAAGCTCACATGGCCGAACATCGCGCTATCAAAGTCTTCCAGCGCCTGGCGCCGGTCCTGGTTGCGCGCCGCTTCCATTTCGCGGAACACATAGGGATGGCAACGAATCAGGCCCTGGCCAAAGATGATCAGGCAGCGCGTCATGATGTTCGCGCCTTCCACCGTGATGGCGATGGGGCTTTGCTGATAGGCACGGGCCAGGAAGTTATTGGGGCCCATGCAGATGCCCTTGCCGGCGACGATGTCCATGCCGTCGTTGACGATCATCCGCGCGCGTTCGGTGACGTGGTACTTGGCGATGGCCGAGATCACCGAGGGTTTCTCACCGGCATCCAATGAAGCCACCGAGACCTTGCGCACCGCATCGCAGGCATACAGGTGCCCGGCCATGCGCGCCAGCGGCGCCTGCACCCCTTCGAACTTGCCGATGGGCAAGCCGAACTGTTTGCGCATCGCCGCGTAGGCCGTGGTACCACGCACCGCGACCTTGCCCAGGCCGACGTTGGCCGACGGCAGGGAAATGGCGCGGCCGGCGGCCAGGCACTCCATCAACATGCGCCAGCCGTTGCCGACCTGTTCGCGGCCGCCGATCACCCACTCCAGCGGGATGAACACATCCTTGCCGGTGGTCGGGCCGTTCTGGAATACGGCATTGAGCGGCCAGTGCCGGCGACCACTGTTTACGCCGGGATGGGAGGTGGGGATCAGGGCACAGGTGATGCCGAGAGAGCCTTTCGGCCCCAGCAATCCGTCCGGATCTTCCGCGCGAAACGCCAGACCGAGCACCGTGGCGATCGGTCCCAGGGTGATATAGCGCTTGTCCCAGGTCACACGGAAACCCAGTACTTCCTGGCCTTCATGGGTGCCTTTACAGACGACGCCCAGATCGGGAATCGCCCCGGCATCGGAGCCGGCATACGGGCTGGTCAGGGCAAAGCACGGGATGTCTTCGCCCCGGGCCAAACGCGGCAGGTAGTAATTGCGCTGGGCGTCGGTACCGTAATGCAGCAGCAGTTCGGCCGGGCCCAGGGAGTTGGGCACCATCACCGAAATCGCCGCCGCCGAGCAGCGCGTCGACAGCTTCATCACCACTTGGGAATGGGCGTAGTGGGAGAAGCCTTTGCCGCCGTACTGCTTGGGAATGATCATGCCAAGGAAGCCGGCGTCCTTGGTGTACTGCCAGCCTTCGGGGGACATGTCCTGCCAGACCTGGGTGGTTTCCCAGTCGTTGGCGATATCGCACAAAGTTTCCACTTCATTGTCGAGGAAGGCTTGCTCCTCGGCGCTCAGGCTCGCCGGGGCCGCTTGCAGCAGGCGCTGCCAGTCGGGCTTGCCGCTGAACAGCTCGGCGTCCCACCACACGGTGCCGGACTCGATGGCGGCGCGTTCGGTGTCGGACATCGCCGGCATGATCGTGCGAAACAGATTGAGGGCCTTGCCGGTCAACAGCGCGCGGCGCAGCGGTTTAAGGCTCATCAACAACGCCGGCAATACCACCAGCACGGCCGCGACGGTGGCGCCGAAAGCCGCCACTCCATTGAACAGGTAGCCCGCTGTCAGCCAGATCAGGCCAGCGCCCAACCACAGGATGGCGGCAGCTTGTCGATACGCCAGGGCAATCGCGGCTGCGACACCCACCAATAACCAGATAACCATGGGGATACCTCTACTCGATTCAGGGCGTGGTTTACGTGCGAAAGGTCGGATCGACCTGCGGCGTAAAGCCACACTACAAACTTGGAAAGACAAATTCAAATTTTGTTTTGAAATTTTTATTTAATACCTGGACGAAAAAATAGCGGCTGAATGAATCAGCCTGGAATGCCAATACTCAAGGAACTGTTGACGTGGAATGAGGGTGAAGGCATCAAGATGCGCTTGGTGCCTTTTCCATCACCCTCTATGAAATATCAGAACGCGTAGGTGGCCGACACGCTCACCACATCGCCCGACGACTCCGCCTTGCCATTCAGGCTTGCGCCACCCAGACGATCGACGTTTTGAGTCTTGAGCTTGACCTCTTGCACGAACTGGTGGGAATAGGCCAAGTCAAGACTGAGGCCCTTGATTGCTTTCACATCGTAACCAGCCCCCAACGACAGGAATGTACGGTCGCCATCCGGGATTCGCGGGTCGCGGGTCGAATTGCGTGTAGGTGTCTGGTCAAGGGCTACACCTGCACGCAAGGTCAACTCATCGGTCAAGCGGTAGTCACCGCCGAGGGAGTACATCCAGGTGTTCTTGTAGTTGTAGGGAATGGACACAATGGTGGTGCCACCGGACTCGAGCGTCAGGTCTTTGAAAGAGGACCACTCAGTCCAGGTCACACTGGCCCCCATCGTGAAGCGATCGTTGAACTGGTGTACCCAGTCCAGGCCGGCCGTGGCAGGAATGTCCAGTTGGACACTGGCATGGGCGCCGTCCGGTGCCAGCTCTAACCCTGGATAAGCGGTATTCACCAACGTACCGCTACCGCCAAACGGACTTGGCTGGGTCATCAGGTTGTAGGAAAACTGATCGGCGTAAATATTATATTTGCCGGTCATCTTGTTCTTGATCTTGGCGTGGTAATTCAAGCCAAGGGTGTCTCGCTCCGTGGGTTTCCAAACAATGCCGGTAAACCAGCCCGCTGAAATGTTGTCGACCTTCACACGCATCAAGGCACTGCCGACATCAGACGGAAAATTGATCCCGCCCAGCACGGAATCGGACACCGCGGCGGCAGACAACAAGTCCACGTTTTGACTGACGAAGCCCTTGCTGTGTTGCACGATCACGCCACCGCCGATAGAAAATTGATCATTCACCTTAAAGGACAGGGATCCGGTCAATCCTACGGTTTCAATTTTGGTGTCCACTGCAAAGTCGCGCAGTTTCGAGTCCTGATCCCAAGTGGAGCGCATACCCTGCGGCACTACCTGGCTCAGGCCGAAAGCGAACCGATCCCCCAGGGGCATGACCATGAAACCGGTTGGCAACCAGGCAGTGAACCCGCCTTGGCCGCCGTCGTTGTTATTCACCGTGGTCGATGCGACGTCGGGAAAACCATTGGCGTCCAAGGGCGTATTGGAAATCGGGTTGCCTGCATAATCAGAGGCGTCACCTTTGTACTTGATCTTGATGCGGGCGTAGTCGACGGTAAATTGCGCCACGTTGTGTTCGACAAACGCCATGGCCGCCGGGTTGTTGTACGCGGAACTGGGATCGTTCTTGAACAACGAGCCACCGGCAAATGCCCGGCCCCAACCGGGTGCGCCGTAGGTCGGTGTTGAAAAACCGCCGGCCTGTGCAGGCGCGTTCACCATCGCCCCGCCTATCAGTGCCAGCCCCAGCAAAACCTGCACGTGTTGTTTCTTATTATTCATGCGGCACTCCTTATTGTTATTTCTCTGAGCCGGCCCCGCCGGTTCGTTTTGCTTCCGGCAGTTCACAAACTGGCGCCCGATCGAGGCGCCAGTCTTTCAACAGGTGATCAGCCCGGTGTGTCAGTTGCCCATCAAGGCACGATGGTAAATGTCGGGCTTGGGGTAACGCTGAGGCTCACCACGGTGCAGCTACCACTCAGGGTCTGGTTGGAGGCGGTCAGTACACCACCGCTGTAGCCCACGGTGATGGTGGACGGACCGCAATTGGACGCCGGATACAGAACCGACGCGGCGATGGTGTAACCAACGTTGCTGACCGAGCCCGCAGCGGCACCGGTGGCGGTCAAGGTCCATGGCAGACCGGTGATTTTCGGCAGCGCACAAAGACCACCGCCGGTCACCGCCACACCGGTGATTTTTGCCACACCGCTGGCATCGACGTTCCCGGTAAAAGTTGCGCCGCAGTTAACAGTGGCCTGGAACGACGATGGCGACTTCACCGAAATGGTGCCTGGCGCAGTGAAGCTCGAGTTCACCGGGGTGATGCTATAGGCATTGGCCATCGACGCAGCACCCATGCAAACAGCCAAAGCAGACAACGATACGAGGGTTTTCAAGCTTTTCATTGTTTTTCCTCACATGTTATGGCGAGTCATTTCGCCAGGGGGTAATGGCCATGAACGAGAGGTCACGGTGAAACTGCAGAACTTCCCTTTCCAGCCAAATTTCAATTCAATTACCGAAGCACGTTACTCAACAACTTTGAAGTTCGGCGGCATCTTGATCGACACCTGCTTGATCTTGCAGTCTTCGCCAATCGGTACATTGGCGGCTTCCAACTTGCCGGTGGCGTTATCCCAGGTGCCATCGGCGGTGGAAGGCCCGCACTTGCCGCCCAGGCCGAAAGCGTGAACATCGACACTGATCTTCGACATGGAACCGCTTCTGGTATCTTTGGCGACCAGGATCCACGGCAAGTTGATGGCTTCGACGCGACTGCACTTGAGGCCGCCGTCGAATTCGACTTTGTCGACATTGACCGAGGAACCGTCCGCAGCGACCTTGCCGGCCACCTTGATGGTGCAATCGGCGCTGATCAGCGCGCCTTTGGAGAAGCTGATCGGGCCCTGGGCGGTAAAGGCGCTGCCCGCCGGTTCGATACGCGCGGCCTGGGCCTGGTGATAGGTGATCAGGCCCAGCACGGCCAATACGATATGGGTGGTGAACTTGGCAGGTGTTTGCATGGTGTACGTCCTTCCCTTTCATTATTTTTGTTCGGGTCAAAGCACTTTCTCGGGGCGATAAAATCCTGCGCGGCAATCAGGCCCCGAGCACACAACAAAACTAAGTGTTACTTCAGATCAAAACGGCTTGGCACTGCCGCTGTACTTCTCCAGGTACTTCAAACGCTGTGAAGGTTGAAGATTGGTCAGGGTGATATCCCCGGCATAATGATTAAGGACTCGATGATCCATGCGCCGCCGCCACAAGTACGGTACATACGCCCAGACAATCATGCTCGCGTAACCATAAGGCAGTTGCGGCGACTCATCGAAGTGGCGCAACGACTGATAACTGCGCGTCGGGTTGGCGTGATGATCGGAGTGCCGCTGCAGTTGGAACAGAAAGATATTGGTGACAATCCGATTACTGTTCCAGGAGTGCCGAGGAGAACACCGTTCATAACGACCGTTGGGCAACTTCTGGCGTTTAAGGCCGTAGTGCTCTACATAGTTCACCACTTCCAGCAACGAGAAGCCGTAGATGCCCTGGATAACCAGGAACGGAATCACCGCTGCCCCGAGCCAGGCAATCATCGCGCCCCACAACACCACGCTGTACATCCAGGCACTGAGCACAGCGTTTTTCCAATGCCAGGCCGGCAGGCCGAGTTTGCGCAGGCGCTCGCGCTCCAGGTTCCAGGCCGAGTGTGCGCTGAACCACACCGAGCGCGGCAGGAAGGCCCAGAAACTTTCACCCAGCCGCGAGCTGGCGGGATCTTCCGGCGTGGCGACGCGCACATGGTGGCCACGATTGTGCTCGGTGTAGAAGTGCCCGTAGAAGGTCGGCGCCAGGGTGACCTTGGCGAGGAACACTTCCAGGGCATTGGGCTTGTGCCCCAGTTCATGGGCCGTGTTGATCGCGATACCGGTGGCAGCCCCCGTGGACATGGCCATGCCCAGGTAGGTAAACCAGCTTGGTTGGCCATGCAGTTGCGCACGCTCAGTGATGTAACCGGCGGCGTTGGCCAGCCAGCTGGAAGGTTCAAGGTTGGCGGTAGCGTGCAGCAGGCCGCCCCGGATGATCCAGTCGATGCCGCCGGCGGCCAGCCATCCGGTAATCACCACCGACGAGATGACGAACAGCACACCGGTGTAGACGATCCAGCGGTAGTAGCGTTGGGATTCCAGGTGGTTGACGGCGGATTCGGGCGGGTTACTGATGTCTTCGCCGAGCAGCCCGTCGATCAGGGGGATCAGGCCAAAGATCACCAGTACGCCGATCCACCACAGTTGCTGGATGCCGGTGGCAATGGCGAGTGCGCCGGACAACAGAGGGGTGGCCAATGGCAGGATGCCCAACCACCACAGGTGGCGCTTGCCGTCGGTCCAAACGCTTGGCGCTGCCAGAGTCCGGTTCATGGCAGCCTCCTTGGCAGGCAGGCGGAAAACAGGTTCAGGGAGCGCTGGGTGCTCCGGGAAATCAACCATGCGATAAAAGACGTTTTTTTCATTTTTATTCGCTCTTAGGCATTTCAAAAATCATTTCAAAATAAATATTGAAATATTTTTTTAAATAAATAGCGCGGAATCGTTAGGTCGTCAACTACTTTTTCGAGGCCTTTTTTACGTGACTGGACAGTCTGTTTTTCAGCTGTTTGGTCAGGTCTCTAGGGCAGGCATTTGCGACGTTCGACCCGGCGATGAGGGCCACGATTATTTGTTCGCCAAGGCAAAGGGCGGATGCAGGACCGTGGCCGTTTCCACCGGGCGCACGCGCTTGGCCACGTGCAGCACGGCCTCGACCACCCGCGCCGTGGCGGTGATCGGCAGCATGTGGCCGCGCCCTTCCACCACTTGCAGCTTGAGGCCGGGCACTTTATCGGCGAGGGCCTGGCCATGCCGGCGGAAGTCCAGCACCTTGTCCTGCGCGCCACAGATCAGGCCGATGGGCAGGGCCATTTGGGGGTAGCGCTTGACCATCCCGGGCAGGCAGTCGTTGACCAGCGCAATCTCGCTGGAGGCGGCGTAAAAGTTGTCGGGGCGCATACCCAGCAAGCCGCCGCCCCGGGTGGCGAAATCCTCGGGAGCGGCGTCCGGCGCAAACACGCCCTTGACCACCGAACGTCGAGTCAACAGGCCCATGGGCACGGTGAGGGTTTTGGCCACAAAGCGTCGCAACCAGGCCGGTCGCACCGCCAGCGACCAGAACACCAGCGGCAACCTGGGTTGGGGATGGGTCAACGGTGCCACCAGCACCAGGCCCGATATAGCCTCAGGATGATCGAGGGCCAGGGCCAGGGAAATCGCGCCGCCGAGGGAATGCCCGAGCACCAAGGGTTTGTCCAGGCCAAGCTGGTTGATGAAGGCCGCGACTTGCCGCGCCTGGGCCGGCAAGTCCGCAGCGGTACCTTTATGCCGCGTGGAATACCCCGACCCGGGACGGTCGAGGGTGATCACCCGAAAGTGCTCACGCAACTGGCGGGACAAGGCATAGGTCAGGTTGCGACTGCTGCCCATCAGCCCGTGAATCATCACCAGGGGCGGGCCCTCGCCCTCTTCCACATAATGAAAGCGCTCGCCATTCACCTCCACGAAGCGCCCGTTGATCGGAACAGCGGCTTCGATGCGCCGTGTCATCCAGGCGCTGAAACCCCATAGCACCGCACTTGCCCCCACCAGCACACCTGCAGCAGTCACCCATTGCACAGCCATAGCTCGTCCTCGGCTTCCCTGTGACCGCCGACCTGACCGGAATTGATCAAGGCCTCGGCCAACGTCCACACCCTGGACCTGAACGGCGTGCGTACCACGCTCGTCCGTCGGACAAGTCGCACATAAGGCACAAGGTCCTAGCGTAGGCGCTATTTTCAGGTAGATTATTTAAAATCTTTTTTAAAATAATTAATTCAATTTTTCTTTGCAATGGTGTTCTATCTAAAAGACACAACAAAAACAGGAGCACATCCGATGCCCATGAAGGACCGCCTATGAATGCCCACAGTGATTCCATCGACATCGCCATCATCGGTTCGGGTTTTGCCGGCCTGTGCATGGCCATCAAACTCAAGGAAGCGGGGCTCACCGACTTCTTTATCGCCGAGCAGGCCGACACCCTCGGCGGCACCTGGCGGGACAACCATTACCCCGGTTGCGCCTGCGATGTGCAGTCCCACGTGTATTCGTTTTCCTTTGCACCCAACCCGGACTGGACTCGGCAGTTCGCGCCGCAAGCGGAAATCCGCGCCTACCTGGAAGACTGCGCGGTGCGCTTCGGATTGGCGCCCTACCTGCGTTTCGGCATGGGCCTAAAGCGCGCGGTGTTCGATGAACAGCTACAACGCTGGCAGTTGAGTTTCAGCGATGGCCGCCACGTCAGTGCGCGGGTGCTGGTGTCGGGCATGGGCGCCCTGGCACGCCCGGCGCTGCCGGAGATTCCGGGGCTGGAAACCTTCAAGGGCAAGCGCTTCCACTCCCAGCAGTGGGATCACGCATACGCCTTGAAGGGCAAGCGCGTGGCGGTGATCGGCACAGGGGCCAGTGCCATCCAGTTCGTGCCGCAGATTGCGCCGCAGGTGGCGCACCTGGATCTGTTCCAGCGCACTCCACCGTGGATCATGCCCAAGCCCGACCGCGGGATTTCAGCGTTCGAACGCTGGCTGTTCAGACACCTGCCTGTTACCCAGCGCCTGGTGCGTGGCGCCTTCTACTGGGCACTGGAAGGCCGTGTGCTGGGATTTGCGCTGCATCCGCAGCTGATGAAAATGGTGCAGAAAGTCGCCCTGCGCCACCTTCGCAAACAAGTGCCGCGCCCTTCCCTGCGCAAGGCCCTGACGCCGGACTACACCATTGGCTGCAAGCGTGTGCTGATCTCCAATGACTACTACCCGGCGCTGTCGCGCAGCAATGTCGAGGTGGTGACCGACAACATCCTGCGTATCGAAGCCGACGGTGTGATCACCGCCGACGGGATCAAGCACCCGGCCGATTGCCTGATCTTCGGCACCGGTTTCCAGGCCACCGACCCACTGCCCCGGGACTGCATCATCGGTCGCGACGGTGTGGACCTGATGGACATCTGGCGCGACGGCGCACACGCCTATAAGGGCACCACGGTGCCGGGCTATCCCAACCTGTTTCTGATCATCGGGCCCAACACCGGCCTGGGGCATAACTCGATGATCCTGATGATCGAGGCGCAGGTCACCTACATCCTCGACGCGCTCAAGCAAATGCAGCGACATCGCATCGCCACGGTGGACGTCAAACCCGCAGTGGAGAGCGCCTACAACCAGCACCTGCAAGACCAGCTCAAACGCACCATCTGGAACACCGGCGGGTGCCAGAGCTGGTACCTCGACCCACGCACCGGCAAGAACACCACCCTGTGGCCCGGCTCGACCTGGCGTTTCAAGCAGGTGACCCGGCAGTTTGCGCTCAAGGACTACGTGGCCGGCCTGGGGCCGGTCAATGCCCCTACCCGGCCGATGCCGACGCCCCATTCCACCGCAGAAGGTAGCCTGTCATGAAGTCATTCAACGGCCGCGTGGCGGCGATTACCGGCGCGGCGTCCGGCATGGGCCGCGCCTTGGCCCTGGCCCTCGCGCGTGAAGGTTGCCACCTGGCACTGGCGGACAAAAACGCCCAAGGCCTGGAGCAGACCCTGGCACTGATCAAGACCTCAACCCTGGCGCCGGTGACGATTACCACCCAGGTCCTGGATGTGTCCGACCGCCAGGCCATGGAGGCTTGGGCGGCGCGCTGCGTGGCCGAGCATGGCCAGGTCAACCTGGTGTTCAACAACGCCGGCGTGGCCCTGTCGAGTACGGTCGAAGGCGTGGACTACGCCGACCTGGAATGGATCGTCGGCATCAACTTCTGGGGCGTGGTCCACGGCACCAAGGCGTTCCTGCCGCACCTCAAGGCCAGCGGCGACGGCCATGTGATCAACACGTCCAGCGTGTTCGGCCTGTTTGCCCAGCCCGGCATGAGCGGTTACAACGCGACCAAATTCGCCGTGCGCGGCTTTACCGAAGCCCTGCGCCAGGAGCTGGACCTGCAACGCTGCGGCGTCTCGGCCACCTGCGTGCACCCCGGCGGCATCCGCACCGATATCTGTCGCAGCAGCCGCATCGACGCGAACATGACCGGCTTCCTGATCCACAGCGAACAGCAGGCCCGCGCCGACTTCGAAAAACTCTTCATCACCGATGCCGACCAGGCCGCCAAGGTGATCCTGCAAGGCGTCCGCAAAAACAAGCGTCGCGTGCTGATAGGCCGCGACGCGTATTTCCTCGACCTGCTCGCCCGTTGCCTGCCGGCGGCCTATCAAGCGCTGGTGGTGCTGGCCAGCAAGCGCATGGCCCCCAAGCAACGCAGGCCAGTGTTTGAAACCAACGACGAGCCCCGTCTCTGAACAGGAGCACGAATCATGTTGCCGATCCGCCGCGACCTCCATTTTGCCCTGCCCGCCGAACGCATCACCGACTGGCACGAACAGGGCCCGTTCATCACGCATTTCTTCAATGCCTTGTCGCTGCTGTTCCCCCAGGGCGAACTGTTTTTCATGGACAGCGTGCGTCACTACCGCCAACGCGTCGACGATCCGGCGCTAAAGAAACAGATCCAGGGATTTATCGGCCAGGAGGCCATGCACAGCCGCGAACATGTGGCCTATAACGACCTGATGCAAGCAGCCGGGCTTCCGGCGCACACCCTGGACCGTCGGCTTAAATTCATTCTCGATCTGCAGAAGAAACACTTCGCACCGTCGTTCAACCTGGCGATCACCATTGCCCTTGAGCACTACACGGCGATGCTCGCGGAAATCCTCCTGAGTGACCCGTCGCGCTTTGGCGATTCGCTCAAGGGCTACCAGCAGATGTGGTATTGGCACGCCCTGGAAGAGACCGAACACAAGGCCGTGGCCTTTGATGTGTGGAACACGGTGATCAAACCCGGGCCCAAGCGTTACCTGCTGCGCACCGGAACCATGCTGACAACTACGGTGTTTTTCTGGCTGGTGGTGCTGGATTTTCATGTGCGGCTGTTGATTGCCGACCGCAAGGCGGGTGGGCACCTCAAAGGCTTCTGGCGCATGTTGAAATTTCTTTATGGCCCCAAGGGCGTCTTCCCACGCATGCTGCGGCCGTGGTTGCACTACTTCAAACCCGGCTTTCACCCCTGGGATCACGACAACCGTGCACGCCTGGCGGGTATCGATCGCTTGGTCGAGGAGATCGAACAAACCCAACGCGGCTACTAGACCTGCGCCATGGCCGCACGCTGGCGCACAAAGCTTTCCAACTGGTCCCCCGGCAGTGCCTTGCTGAAATACCAGCCCTGGATAATCAGCTCGGCGCCGGTGTTCAAGAAGGCCAACTGCTCGGCGGTCTCAACGCCCTCCACCACCACGCCCAGGTTCAGCGCTTCGCAGAAACGCAGCATGCCGGTCAGGACCTGGGCGCCCTTGGGATCGTGCTGCGCCACCACAAAACTGCGATCGATCTTGATGAAGTCCACCGGGAACTGGTGCAGGTAACTCAAGGCCGAAAACCCGGTGCCGAAATCATCGATATAGACCTTGGCGCCGATGCTCTGCAGTTTCTGGATGTTCTGGCGCGTGGCAGGGATATCGCTGACCAGCGCGTCTTCGGTGATCTCCACCGATACCTGGCCATGGGCCTGGGCGAGGATCTCCACCAGGCGCTCGCCGTGGGCGGCGTCGGTCAGGGTGGCGCTGGAAATATTGATGGTCATCGGCAGGGTAAAGCCGAGTTTCTGCCATTTCTGGTATTGGCGAATCGCCTGGGATGCCACCCACATATCCACGTCCGGCATCAACCGCGCCTGGGCCAGCCATTGCAGGAACTCCCACGGTGAATGCACCGTACCCTGGGCATCGCGGGCGCGCATCAGCGCTTCGCAGCCAGTACACAGCCCGGTGCGGGTCGAGACCTGGGGCTGGTATTCAAGATAGAACTCATAATCGCTGATCTGCTGGATGCGATTCAGTTCATTGGCCTGGCGCGCCAGGGCCTTGTGGGAAGCCAGGACCGGGTCCAGTTCGCGCAGCCGGCCTTTTTCTTCCAGGCCGCGGAAGGTCATGTCCAGGGACTTGAGGTACACCGTGCCACCTTCGGCAGCCTGGCGATGAATCGCGCGCACATAGGGTGCATACACCAGCGTGCCCAGGCCCAGGAGCGTCACTTGCAGCGCGACTGCCGCCAGGTCGCCATGAGTACTCAGGTAGGCATTGAGCAACACCGGTGCGGTAAACGGGACGCTGGCCACCGCCGGGGATACCCAGCCCAGTTGCACCACGGTAAGCGCCACCGTTGCGTTCAGCGCAGGCACCAGTAGAAACGGAATGAACAGACGCGGGTTGAGGATGATCGGCAGGCCGAACAGCAGGACTTCACTGACGTTGAACAGCGAGAGCGGCAAACTCGCCACGGCCACCAGGCGCATGGACTGGCTCTTGGAAAACAGCAGGATTGCGATCAACAAACACAACGCACCGCCCGAACCACCGATAAAGGCAAAGCTGCCCAACAGGCCGCCGTTCAGCACATACCTGATTGGCTCGCCCGCTGCCAACGCGGCGCCGTTGAGCACCACGGCCTGGTCCAGCACATCAAACAGCGGTTGCATGGCATAGACGCCGTGAACGCCGAAAAACCACAACAGCGAGTTCATCAGGGTGACAAACAAACCGCTGCCGTAGGGCGATTCCAGCGCATCGAGCACCTGGGGGCCCTGCAACTGCGCCACATAGGGTATCTGCAACAACAAGGACAGCGCTGCCACCAGCGCCAGGGCGGTAATGGCCCCTGGCACCACCATATTGATCGTGCCTCGCAGGTTGTGCCCCACCAGGTCTTCGTTGACCAGGCGCGTCCAGCGAAAACGGTGCAGCCAGGCCAAGGCCGGTACATTCAGCAGCGGCGAGGCAATAGCAATAAACAGCAGGAAGGTGGCCGATGCCCGGGGATATTCCCGCAGGATAAACGTCGCCAAGACCACATGGGCCAGGCACAGGAACGCCACCGGCAATTGCGGCAGGCGGTGCTGGATCGCCAGCATGTAGCCAATGGAGGCGGCCACCAGCCACGGGATCACCGAACTGATCTGATTGTGCAACCCCGCCAGGAAGCTCACCACCTGCGGGCTGCAGCCCAACACCCGAGCGCATTCGGACAGGATCAGAAAGGCCGCCGACACCAGCAGGCACGGCAAGATCCACAGCAGCCCTTCGCGGATCGCTCGCAACGAATCGGCACTGGCCAAAGCGGCCAGGCGCTGGGTAAAGAAAAGTTTGAACAGCGTTTGCGCCATGACCCATCCCTCTGCCCATCGCCCGCTGCCCTTGGAAAGCAGGGTCGGAAGCACCGGGGCTAACGCTACACGTCCTGGCACCGGGAGCGAAAGTCCTTTGCCATGGGTATCGGTGAATTTCCAGCAATGAGTGACAGTCAAAGCCGGGCATCTCCAATAATTTAATTTTCTGATCTGGACCGGTCCTGGAATCTGCTTCAATACCCGTTATCCGTGTTGCTTATGCACACACGGCTTGCCTCGCGCCAGAAACCGAGGCCTGGTCCCACCTGATTTGGAGCACGCCCTTGTCACCTCCCGGCGATAACCACCAGCTCGCGCTGGATCGATTCCTGAACGAACATCCCGATGTGGCTGCCGAACTGAACACCCTGAACCCACTGGCCGCTCAGGCCAAGGGTGAAACCCTGGCACAGTACCGCGCCGAACGGCTGCATGAAGCCTTCGAGGCAGAAGCAGAACGCCAGGGTTTGTTTGCCTGGGAGCTGACCCTCAGGCTGACCAGCCAGTCCCCTGCTGACTTCGAGGCGCGGCGCCTGGAAGTACACAAGGAAGTTGCCCAGATGGCCGGCTTGAGTTGGACCGAATACTGCCAACTGCATGATTTGGCTGATTGACACGCCCACTACACAAACCAGTAGCGCCGTCGTCTATTCATCGCTTCGCACAACTCCTCGACGGCAATGGTTCGGCACTCAGGGTCCAGGGCCAGCGCAGAACGCAATGCCGGCCAACACCGCCGAGGCAATTGCCGAGGCCTGGACAATGGCTGATCCGACTGATGCTCGCCGGGGCGCCGTCCCTGGGCGAGCTCATAGATTACGCAGGCGGCGCCATACAAGTCGGCCCTGGCGGAGATGTTTCCCCCGGCCACCAGTTCCGGCGCCGCATACCCGGGCGTCCAAGCCTTAAAGCGACTGCGACTCAAGGTGGGCAGCCCCGCAGCCTGCTCCGCCTCGGCATGGCCCAGGCCGAAATCGAACAGCCGCACTCCCTGCTCGCCCAGCATGATATTGGCCGGTTTCACATCGCCATGCAGAACGCCCTGCCTGTGGGCATAAGCCAGTGCATCCAACAGTTGCAGGGCGATGGGTTGCAACTCCCGCCACGGCAATCCATACGGGCACTCCGAGAGGATGCGGTCAAGGGTCCTGCCCTGCAGCAATTCCATGGTGAAGAACGCAACCTGACGCGGAGTATCGACCTCGAAAGCGTACGTTCTGACCACGTGATCGTGCCGCAGGCTCCGGGTCAGGGCAAACTCGCTGTACAGCAATACATGGCCGTCGGAAGATTCGGCAAGCGTATCGCCCAACAACTTGAGAGCCACCCACGCGTTGGGCTCGCCGAACGCCTCGTGCAGCATATCCCGGGCTCGGTAGACCACTCCCATGCCACCGCTGCCCAATAGCCGATCCAGCTGATAGCGCCCCGCAAGCAGTTTCGGCGGGCCGGCGACCTCGCTCATGGCTGGACTACCACGGCCGTCAGGTCATCCTGGGCCGCCCCCCGTAGCACGTCGGAAAACAACCGATCCACTACCTGGCGGGGCGGCCCCACACTCAGGGCGCTGCCCAACTCGCCATGGCTGAGCCCCTGATACAAACCATCGCTGCACAATAAAAACACATCCCCAGGTTGGGTAATGAACTCCAGCACCGCCAGGCTCAATGGCTGCCGACCACCAATGGCACGGGTCAGCGCCCTGGCATCCGGATGCGCCAGGGCCTGTTCCAGGCTCAACTGCTGCTTGTCCATCAGTTGCTGCCACAGGGAATGGTCCCGCGACAGTTGGTACAAACGTCGTCCCCGCCAAAGATAGCAACGGCTGTCCCCGACCCAGATGCAGGCTGCGCGATTACCCTCCAGCAGCAACGCAACCACGGTGCTGCCCATGATGCCGTGGGCAGCTTGTTCCGTCGTGGCTTGCCCCATTTGACGGTCGAGCCATCGCAAGCAGCGTCGTATGGCATCGATCCGTTCGTCAAAGCTGCCTTGGTCGGGCAACGAAGCCAGGCTGCTGATGACCCAGTGGCTGGCCAAATCCCCAGCCAGATGCCCACCCATTCCGTCCGCTACCGCCCAACAACCGCGCCGGGGGCAGTCGAGGAACGCATCCTCATTGCGCGCGCGTGTCTTGCCTCGCGCCGTTCGCCCGGCGCTGCACCCATCGGCATGCACATGCCTCACAGTTGCTCCGGCAAACGGAAGGTGCGCCAGTTCGCCATCTGAAAAGGACCAGGGTTGCGATGGCTGTTGAGCAGGAAGGTGGCACGCGTGCCAGCGAGCTCAGCCTTGAGCAGCCGAGAACCCCGGCCACTCCCAGGCTCACTTTGCATCAGCTCGAAAAACCGGAACAACGACCAGGGACCAGCGTTTTTTTCCATACCCAGCGGCCGCTCCGCCCCCCGCTCCAGCACCAGGCTGCTACGGCCATCGTCCGCCTCGCCTGGCCACTGGAAAGCCATGGGCACGATCGGGCCATGGCGGTATTCAAGGTGTTGATCACCAATGCTCAGGATCGCTCGGCTAACCGCCTGGTCCAGGCTATAGGGGGCCAGCGTGAAGCGAACCGCCCACTCCCCCTGGTCCTCAGTAAAAAACCCCTGGCGAATCACCTGGGCCTTCGTCAGCTGGTCCAGCAATGAGCGCGACAGCGCCAGGCTACGGCCATCCAGGCCGCGTAGACGATAGCGACCGGACTCGGCACTGACAAAGGCCCGCAGGTAGCTTTCATAAAAGCGCGCCATGCCACCCCGCGGCTTGAAAAAGTCCTGGAAATCGCCAAGGGCAACATCACTCTCGGACCGTGGGTTGAATGGGTACCGACGCTGGATCGCCTTGGCGTAAAAGCCATAGACCTCACTTTGGTAACGCTGATTTATATACACATAGGCATCATCGAGCAGCAGCCGCCAACTGTCATCGGCAATGCCTTCAAACCACCCCTTGACCGGCAACGGCAGGCGCCCGGCAGCATCCCGCAGATTCCCCAGCAATGGCTGCTGCCCTTCCATTCGTTGCCTGGCCATCATGAATGCCGCCTGCCCTGGGGTAGCTTCGCGGTTAAGGGCCGCCAGTTGCAGATGCCATTCATCGAGCAGCCGCAACGCCTGCGTCAGTTCAGCTCCAGGGTTCTGATCCGCGTCCAGCAATTGGTGCAGGTGCTCGAACCGACGCTGCAGTGCACGCCGGGCAGAATCAGGCTTTGCCTGCCCATGCAACGGGCTGGACAACACGCTGGAAGCGCTGGTCTCGAGCTCGCCGGCGGGCGGGCTCAAGGCCTCAAGGGGGTCGTTGGTCGACAGCAGGCGTGTGTTTTCCCGAACCTGTCGCAACAGCTGCACCAACGGCGACTGCGCTGACGCCAGGCTGGCAAGCCCGTCAGCATGCTGGCTCAGGCTGTCACTTTCCTGCAGGCGCACCTGGCCGATGGCTTGGCTCCAGGTGTCGGCGTACTCACTGAAATAACGCTGCTCGAGCTCCAGCATCAATTGGCGCAAATCCAGGCTGCTGAGGTCTGCGTCCTCCCCAAGTACCCAGTTGTCCTGAGCAATGGCATTCACCAGCCGAGAGCCCTGCCTTTCGAAATACTGCACATACCGCCGGGTATAGAAGCCGGGGATGGGCTGCTCGATCGCTGCGAACCCCTTCCCCTCGGCCAGGCGCAAGGGCTCAAGGTCACGCGCCTGGTCACGCAGCGCCCGATAGACCACGCCCGCCAACGATTCGCCGCGCAGTTCCTGGCGGGCCTCGGCGACCAGCTCAACGTTCAAGGGCATCGCAAAGGGGCGCTCAAGCAGCCGTGCAAAATGTGCATTCAATCGTTTCTGCACCGAAGCATCACCGGCATAGCGCACAGCCCAATGAACGGCCACGCGTTGCGCCAGCCAAACCTTATCGCGCCGCTCGCGAAGACTGAGCATCAGGTAAGCCCGCAGGATGTCCAAAAGCCCCTCGCGGTCGCCAAGGCTGGCCCGTAGCTGTTCTTCAAGCATCGTAGATACCAGCGGCAACAACTGCTGGTGCAGCAAGTCTTCATAGGCACTGACCAACAGTGGCCGACTCGCCTCCCCTTGATACAAGCCGCCCCGCTCCACCGCACGGGCATCCGCCAACGCTGGAAACACTTGGGTCGCAGCCAGGCGGTCGTCCAGCACACGCAGGAGCACCAGGGTATCGTCCAGACCGGGTGACGCGGGCGGCTGTGGCTTGAGCAGTTGCGCCAGTTGCACCAGCCGCTGGTGATTGATCGAATAACTGTGTGCCCACAGCCACCCTGCCGCGACAATGACCAGGGAGGCGGCCAACGCCAGCAACCCTTGGTGTCGACGGATACGCTGTCGTTCCGGAGTTTGCAGCCCGGCGAGATTGGCCTCGGCAAAAATCACCCGGTTGAACAGGCCCTGGACGAAGTAGGAACGCCTGTCGGCAGTCTGCGCACTCGTCAGGTAAAAGCCACGCAATCCGTTAATACGCTGAAAGCGATGAGAGGAGAACGCAGACTCCACAAACAGGCACAAACGTTCACCGATTTGCGCAGCCTGCCGAGGAAAATCGAGCATCAGCCCGCGACGTTCGATATCGCGTTCCTGATGCAAACGCGCAATCAGCTCTGCTCCAAGGCGTTGCAGAAACGCCTCAAACGCTTCGCGAACCTGGGTGATCGCGGTACCGGCCGGACCTGTTGCCACGGGTTCTCCGAGCAGGGCTTCGGCGCCGTCGTCCTGGGACGCATCAAAGAACTCGACAAAGCCCGGCAACCGGTCAGCCTGGGTCAATACCAGATAGATCGGCACATCCACATGCAGCATCTGCTGTACGTCCTGCAACCGGGTGTGCACGTGGCGCGCATGCAGGTCCAGGTCGCGATCATTGCTGCCAAGCAGCGTCTCCACCGCCAGCGTCACCACCACGCCATTGAGCGGGCGAGCCCTGCGCCGCAATCTGAGCTGGTCCAGAAACGTCGCCCAACCGGCCCCATCCACGGCACTGTCGGGTTGGGCCAGGTAGCGCCCTGCGCTCTCGACAAGGACAGCTTCGTCGGCGAGATACCAATCAAAATACTGGGTTGCGCCCGGTGCCATCGCTTCCTCCCGATCCAGTGGGAACTGCGATCCGCAGGCGGCCAGCAGACAGGTTCTGCCGCTGCCCTGCTGGCCGAGCAACAGATACCACGGCAAGTCGTTGCGCCAACGCTCATTGCGCTCGCCATAACGACGGGAGGTTTTCAGTGTGTGCAACGCCTCCTTGAAACGCCCCCGCACCTGCCTCCGCTCTTCGTCAATCAACCCCTTGCGTTGGTGGCGCTCCTGGTGCTCGCGCCGATTCAATCGTGCGGTACGGCGTGAGTCGACCATGACCATCGCTAACCCCCACAGCAGGAATAACCCGCTTATGGTCAACAGACGAGCTGGAGCGCCCTGCCAGAAACGATGGTCGTCCACCGCCAGCAATGGCCCGAAAAACCACACCAGCAACGCGCTGGCGAACACCACAAACAGGCTCCAGACCCAAGTCTTGCGCAGCGCCGTGCCCACGCCCTTGAAGAATGCGTTCATTCATTGCTCCCAGCGTTACAACGGCGACCGTGTCTGATCCGACGCCAAAGATTGAAAAGGTTGCAGCACCGCCATGCGTTCATTGCCCAATGCCCAGGCAAAGCCCAGGTACATGGCCAGCAAACAGGCGAGCGTGAAGACGACGACCCCGGCAGGGGAAAAGATGCGCAGCCCGGCACCCGGTGCCTGTGCTGCGGCAGCGGGCACAGACATCGGCGGGCGCTCACCGCGCACATGCCGGATCTGTCGATACAAGCCATCTCGTACCGCTTCCAACTGCGGCCCGCCCCGCTCCATGACGCGGTATTTACCTTCAAACCCCAGTGACAGGCACAGGTACATCAACTCCAGCATTGCCAGGTTCTTGACGGGGTCGCGGGATAAGCGCTCCAGCAGTTGGAAGAATTTTTCGCCACCGAAGGTTTCGTTGTGAAAGCGGCTCAACAGGCTGGATTTCGACCAGTCACTGCGACTGCCCCACGGGGTAGTGACCACGGCTTCGTCAATAACGCTGCACAGCACATAGCGCGCCGACATGACCTGCCTGTCCTCTGCACCCTGGTGCAAGGCATACGCTTCAAACGCCGTGATCCCCGACGACAACCGATCATTGAGGGCCTGCAAGCTTTCCCGGCCGGAACTGCGCTTGAGTCGAACGACCTGCGACAAGAGTTCCCAGGCGGCGGCCACCAGGACGTTGGGCCCGATCTTGAAACTCTGTGCCCCTTGCAGGCTGGCGGTGTAGATCATCCGGTCTTCCAACCGTTCGAAGCGCGGTGGCGATGGGAAGTCCGTCACCGGCGCCCCTGCGGGCGCGCGACCATCGAGGTCAAGCAGGATAGTTTTTTCGTCCTGCGGGTATTCGCTGTCCATTGTCATGGCATTCAGTTCCTGATGGCCCAGAAATTGAGTTTGAGTTCGGCAAACTCGCCACTGGCGTGGAAGGCAAAACCGCCCGATTGCTCCAGCTGCGTGATATCACGGGCACTGAGTTCGAGCATGAAATAGGTCTTGCCGGCATGGAACGGGATCTGTCGGGGCGCCACCGGCAGTGGCTTGACCTTGATGCCGGCCAGATGCAGATTGACCAGCTCGCGGATGCGCTCCACGGAGCCGATTTTCAAGTGCGCCGGAAGGCGGTGGCGCAGCTCCTCCGAATCGCACTGGGCAGTTGCCGCCAGAATGAATGTTGCGCTACCCAGCAGTTTGAGATCACTCACCGGACAGACCAGCACACCATACTGTCGCGGCTCCAACGGGAGCTCAGTGGCGTGTTGTTCCAGCACCAACGACAGCACGGTGCGAATGCCTTCCATCAACCCACGAAAACTCGCCCCCTGCTCACCATGCTGGTAACGAGTCTCCAGTTGCGCGCGTTTGTTGTCGGTGGCGAACGTCGACAACTCGCCGAGGATCGACAACAACTGCCTGTACAACACCTCCGGACGTACCTGGCTCTGACTCAGGAAGTGACGCAACACCAACTCGGTTCGATTGATCAGCTGCAGCATCAGGAAATCGCCGACCTGGGCCCCCTCCGATCCACCACCTCCCCGGATCCTCGCGGCGATCGCATCGCCTCGGGTGCCCAGCAGACTCAGCACTTCCTTGATACATGACGCGACATAGCCTGAGCCCTGCACATGGATAAACGCCGGTACGAAATCCGCGTCCAGCCGCACGCCGCCCTCGCGAGTCGAATCCAGCACCCGGGCAACCTGGAGTTTCACCTGCAACGTGTCACTGGTTTGCTCCCCTAACAGCAATCGCAGGTCCGGGCGTGCACAGTTGATCCGGCAAAGGGAATCAAAGCCAGCATTCGAATCAGTGATCTCCGCTTCGCAGCTTACGTAGCGCGCCAGCACATCACTGTGCTCCTGCTGGCGCACTTCAACCTGATTGCCGATGGCCAACGGCAACGCCAGGTAAATGGCTTGCCCACTGGTGTGGGCAGGAACCTGCAACACCAATGGCTCCATTACGCTGCTCAGCTCGAACAAGCTGCCATCGGGAAATACACCGCTGGCCTGGTTGACGACTACCTTACCCAGGTTGAGGTACTGCACGTCGACGTCAAGGGTCAGGAATCCCCAACCATCAATGCCCAGCAAACGGGTACGGTTGAGTTGCTGGTGGTAGTAACGGTCGTTGTGCTGCAAGTGTTGGGGGCGCAGCAGCATGCCCTCCTGCCACACGACTTTATGAACCTGCATGTCTATCCTCCGACCTCCGGACTTGAGGGGTAACGACGCGAACCCCGGACTCGTCGAGCATCAGCTCGACACGCGTCAGGCGCTGCCGGGCGACGGGCAGCACAAGCCGCCATTGCACATGGGGCAGGTCCCGGTAGGCAGCCACCACCCCGACATAACGACTCTGTGGTTCGACACTGAGCTTCAGCGCCAACCGCTCACCGGGGCGCAGCTCCAACTCCTCGCTGTTGACCCAGTCCTTGGGCAGCGCCCGCTCCGCGCGGCTATAGAGGGTGAAGAAATCAGCGTTTTCGAAAGCCACCGGGTGCCGCAGCTCCAGCAGGCGCACCACGATGGGAGACGGGCGACCGTGAAGATCGCGGTTGACGCCTTCGCTGGCGCTCAACGCCATGTCCAGCTTGGTCAGGGTTGAATACGGTGAGACGCTGGCACACCCGGTCAGCAAGCCGAGTACAAACAGCATTGACAGAACGGCAGCTCGATACATGACAGTCATCCCGGATAAGCCGCATGCAGCGTGGCGACCAGGCGCACCTGCTCCGCGTAGGCTTTGGAAAATTCGTTACGCAACAGCTGCTCGCCCAAGGGTTGCTCGTCGATAAGGTGTCGGTAATGGCGCTGGTAGGCCCGCCAGTGGGCTCCATCGGTAGAGAACCTGGCCGGCATGTCCTGGCGCTCGAAGCACAGCAATAGATGGCTTGGTGCAAATGCCTCCACAGCGCCACGTATTGCAGCACGGCAAGCCACGACCAAGGCCAGCTGGTGGATTTGCATTTCCCGGAATGCCTGGGCGACCGCTACCTCTGCAGGCAGCGGGCCCGGCTCAGCGAGGCCCAACAGTGAGGCCAGGGCAGACGGGGTATCGGTGCAATCCTTCAAGGGGTTGTGACTCTTAATGGCAGGCACGGTCCAACCGAGGTTCAACTCGCCGTTCAGCTCATCGCGAGTACGCAGACTCTGCTGCAGCCCTTCGATGGTTTGCCTGAACAGGCCAGCCACCTTGATCGCCAGGGCTTCGCATGCCTGGGTATCGAGCGTATCCAGGGGCACGCCCATCGCGTCCGCGAACTGCGACCAGAATGGGGCACGACTGGCTGCAGTCACCTGGGCGGGTTGAGTCGAGGCCTCTTCCGTTACTGGCTCGGCCCATCTCGGCACGATCAAGTGATCCCGTTCCAGGGGGCAGTGGGACAGTGCGCAGGCCGCCCTCGCAGCCGAGAGTTTCAGCGCCTCCGGATCCCCGGGTGAGCTGCCATGCACCTGCTCGGTATCGAGTGCGTGCAAGGGGTCAAGCACCAAAAACGCGTCATCCGGAATCGTATCGTTGCCGAAAAACATCTGCCGGCCATTTTGTCTCCCGGGCGCCACAAGTCGTGCACGGATATCCACTGGCCCCAGTTGGTAGACATCACCCTCGCTGATCAGTCGTGCCTGCCCCTTGCACAAACGCTCCGCGCTGCCCGACACGCCAATGCCATTGCTGCTGATGTCGGTAAAAAAATACTGGCCATCCCGGTAACTGACCAGGCCATGATGACTGGAGAGCAAGCGACTGGCGTCGGGGATGACCCAGTCACAGCCGATCCCGCGGCCGATCACGCCGCCGACGCCGTCGAATGTCTTACAGGATGCAGGCTCACCGCTTCCGGTATTGCACACCTCTAACACTAGTTGCATGACAAGGCTCCGCTGTTCAATCGCTGCGACGTGTCGCCTGGGGGTCACCCAGCGGACGGTAGTCAGCGTCATCAAAAACGTAATTGGCGTTGCAGCCGCTCAACAAGCACAGGACAAGCCCCCAGGCTTTCCAAGTACGAAGTGGCATCAGGTATCTCCAATGAAAGTAAGGCCGGCGGCGAAGAGTGGAAGCCATACGTGCACCATTCAGCATCCCCCTCGGACATCGCCGCCAGGGATGTTCAAGCGTGTAAGTCGGTAAAGCAGGGTGCGGCGTGCGAGCCCCAACTCACGTGCCGTACGGGTCCGGTTGCCACGGTTCTTGTGCAGGCAGTCGATCAGGAATACCCGTTCAACCCGCTCCAGGCGCTGGCGCAACGTCGCGCCGACGGCTGCAGGGGTCGACCCGGGCGCCAGGGACAGGTGTTCAGGCAGCACCACTGCGTCGTCACACAGCAGTACCGCGCGCTCCACCAGACATTTGAGTTCACGGACATTCCCGGGAAAAGCGTGGCACGACAGTTGATCCAAGGCCGCAGCAGACCACTCCACCGGCGAGAGCCCCAGCGCAGCGCAGGCCGATTGCGAGAACTGTCGCGCCAACAGCAGCACATCTGCGTCGCGTTCGCGCAAGGCCGGCAATTCGATCGGGAACTGCGCCAGTCGGTAGTACAGGTCCTCGCGAAAACTACCCTCCGCCACCATTGCAGCCAGATCACGATGGGTCGCTGCGATAATTCGCACATCGACCTTATGGGCCGCATCGGCTCCCAACGGGCGAACCTCGCCTTCCTGCAACACCCGCAGCAGCTTGGCCTGGAGTGACAGCGGCATATCGCCGATTTCGTCGAGGAGCAACGTGCCGCCATCGGCGGCGTCAAATAGCCCCGCATGGTTACGTTCGGCGCCTGTAAAGGCGCCCCTGCGATAACCGAATAGCTCACTCTCCAGCAGACCCTCGGGAAAGGCCGCACAGTTCTGCACCACAAAGGCTTTGCTACGGCGCGCCCCGGCAGCATGGATGGCCCGTGCCACCACCTCCTTGCCGGTTCCGGTCTCCCCGCGCAGCAGCACCGTGCAGGGCGCATTCAGCACCTTGCCGATCAGCCGGTAGGTTTCTTCCATGGCTGCGCTGTTGCCGATCAGCCCATACTTCATACGCGCCGAGGGTAGACAAGGCCTGGCCTGGGAGCCGTTGTGCGGCGGACGCACACGTCGCAACAGCGCCAGTTGACTCAAGGCGAAGCTTGCCAGTTGGCTTAACGATGGTCCGTAGTCCAGGAGCAATTTCGACCGCTGGCTGGCGCACAGCAATAGACCGGCAACGGCCTTGTGGCGACCGAACAGCGGCAGGCATATCAACGAGTGCCAGGGCGTAGCTGTCGCGGGTAGAAAACCGCTTTCGTACACACTGTCGTCCAGGTTCTCCACGCTCAGGATGCTGGGATGGCCGAGCACGTGACGCAACAGTTGCTGATGCTGAAAGTCGGCGCCGCAAGCACCCTCGCCGAGGGGCAATGCGCCAGGCAAATACTGGGCAATCAAGTCCAGCCGACCCGTGACCTCGTCCCGCCAATATAACTGGCCGAGTTCGCATTCACTCAGTTGCGCAGCCGCGGCAACACACAGGCCTGGCAGCGTTGTCTCGTCACCCTCGATGCCCATTCGGGTGAACCAGGCCAACAACGTCTCGGCGTATGCCAGGGGCTGGGGTAAAGGGGCAAGCACATCGTTCATCATTGGCTGAACTCACAGATCGGCAGCCCGTCACCATCCAGGCAGGCGTGGGCCCGCGACAGCGGCTCACCCGTCGCCACCGCCCCAAGCAGTCGATCGACCATCTGCGGCAACAGGTGGATCTCGATCCATTGGTCGATGTACCGCGCTCCGCTGTCGCTATGGACGCACCGCTCAGCCATATGCGTGACCAGTTCGGTCGTATAGCTCAAGGCCAGCTTGCGTGACTGCAACCTTCGCCCAAGACGGTCAAGCTTGAGTCTTGCCAGGTCATGCAACACAGCGCCCATCAACGGGTAATAGGGCACGACTCGCATCCGGGCGAGCAGTGCCGGTTTGAAATAGTCGCGCAGCAGAGGGTGAATTGCGTCCTGCAGCACCTGGGTGCCAGGTCGTCGGCCGCCTGCACATAAGTCGATAATGCAATCGCTGCCCAGGTTGGAAGTCATCAGGATCAGCGTATTGCGAAAATCGATTTCCCGGCCTTCGCCATCATTGACCAGCCCCTTGTCGAAGATCTGATAGAACAGGTTCAACACCTCCGGGTCGGCCTTTTCGACTTCGTCGAGCAGCACCACCGAATAGGGGCGCCGGCGCACGGCTTCCGTCAGCACCCCGCCCTCTCCATAGCCGACATAACCGGGAGGTGCACCAATCAGCCGAGACAGGGCGTGTTTTTCCTGAAACTCCGACATGTTGAGGGTGGTGACAAAACGTTCGCCGCCATACAGCAAATCACCCAGGGCCAGCGCCGTTTCGGTCTTGCCCACACCACTTGGGCCCACCAACAGAAACACACCGACCGGCGCATCGGCCTTGTTCAGTCCGGCAGCCACCGCGCGCAGGTTGCGGTCAAGCGCCTGTATGGCAGGTTCCTGGCCGAGAATGCGCGACCGCAGCGCATCGGCAACCCCCAGCACCGATGCACTGTGCTCAAGGGACAGTTGTTCAACCGGAATGCCCGTCCAGGTACTGATGACCTCTGCCACCAGGCGAGGGCATACGCGCACCGGCTCCTCCAGTGCGCGCTGTGCAAGCCAGCGCTGCTGCCGATGTTGACGTTCGCTCTCGACAGCCGCCAAGCGCAGGCCCAGCGCTTGCGCAGACTGCTCATCAACTGGCAGCCCCGCATCCCTGTCTCGATTCAGTGCCTCGCGCTGGCGCGAGCCTTCAGCCTGTTCGGTACACAGGCGTTCCAATGCCTCGGGCACCGTCAACTGGTTGATGCGCGCACGTGCGCAGGCGGTGTCCAGCACATCCACGGCCTTATCGGGCAACTGACGCCCTGCCAGGTAGCGGGCGCTCATCTGCGCCGCCGCGACGACGGCATCGTCACGTATATGCACGCCATGGCTGGATTCGTAGGCCGGGACCAGCCCGCGCAGGATCGAAGTCGCCTGTTCAACGCTGGGCTCGCCAACCAGCACAGGCTGGAAACGCCGCGCCAAGGCCGGGTCTTTTTCAAAGTATTTCTTGTATTCGCCCCAAGTCGTAGCCGCGACGGTCCGCAACTCACCGCGGGCCAGGGCCGGCTTGAGCAGGTTGGCGGCATCGCCGGCCCCCGCCCCCACCAGGGTATGCGCTTCATCGATAAACAGAATCACCGGTGTCGGCGCGGCATTCACCTCGTCAATCACGCCGTTGAGACGCCGCTCGAACTCGCCCTTGATGCTGGCACCGGCTTGCAGCAGTGCCATGTCCAGGGTCAGCACACGCACACCCTTGAGTGGCTCCGGCACCTGCGTGCTGGCGATGCGCAGGGCAAGGCCTTCGACAACCGCGGTCTTGCCCACCCCGGCCTCGCCGACAAGGATCGGATTGTTCTTGCGCCGCCGCATAAGGATGTCGATCAGTTGGCGGATCTCACCCTCGCGACACAGCACCGGGTCGATACGCCCTTCCTGGGCCTGGCATGTCAGATCATGGGTAAAGCGCGCCAGCAGTGACTCGCCGCCTGCTGCCGGGCAGATGTCAGGCCCCTGGTCCAGCACAAACCCGTGTATACGCTGTGCATCCAAACGGCTCAACAACGCGTGATAGCCGGTGCCTGCGTGCTGCAGCGGGTGGCGCAACAACGCCAGTAACAGTGCACCGTGGTCCACGACGCTCTGGCGCAACTCCAGATGGGCAACCATCAACGCCTGTTGTAACCACTGCACGAGGGCCGGGGCGAACACCGGATTACGCGTGGCACTTGCCTGCCCCTTGGGCTGCAGCGTTGCTTGCAGCGTCTGCGCCTCGATCCCGGCGTCGGCCAAGGCTCGTATCAAAAGCCCGCTGGGACGTTCCAGCTGGGTCAGTAGCAGGTCTTCCACCAGGACCTCCCTGCCACCTCGCGTCACGCAACGTTCGGCCGAGCGCTCCAGGTCCTGACGGACTGCGGGCGTCAATGTCAGGATCAGCTGTTGCAGGTCTACATTCATCATGATCATTGTTCCCTAGTGAGCATTGCTGGCCACGATGACCGCACCATCGGCGCACTCGTGTGCCAGCCAAGTGGTCCACCCCAGCCTGCAGACATTGTGTTCACCCACGTGCAACGGCCTGATCGCCTCCTTGGCCAGCACCAGCCGCAGGTCATGCTCCAGCGGGTCTCGTGCAGCCAGTCGCACCAACGAACACAGCAGTGGATACTCCGACCCCGTCGGCAAGAAACCATGGAAGCGCTGCCAATCCAGATCCTGTATATGCACCCGGAACTTACCGTTGCAGTCGGTGATCCGGCTTCCCAGTACCTGGTCGAAGCCCAACAGGCTGTTGGCACAGCCAAGCTGGTTCAACTGCGGGGGAGCAATGGCAACCGTGCGTTCCACCCATTGCTCTATAAACACGCGCTCATGCTCGAAGTAGTAGCGCAGCACTGTCTCGATCACCGCCGCCGAGTGCGCCCGCAGGCCAAGCAACCCCAGGTAGGGCAACAGTCGCTTGCAGTCCAACTGCGCAGTGGTACGGATGCGCTGGCCCCTCAACCCGATCAACGCAAACATCTGCTCGGAAAAAGCATCACGCGCCTGCGCCTGGAAACACGCCTGGTAGCGGTATTTGCGCCAGATCGGCAGCATCAGCCGTTGCAGACGATGGTGAAACAGGTCCAGGAAGTCTCGAGTCGCGTGGCCGCCCGCTCCATCGGCACACGCCTGCTCACCGTAAAAGGCCGGCAAGGGTGAACCTGCGCCACAGAGGCCCAGGACATTGAGGCGAAGACGCGCACGCAATTGATCGTGTTCAACAAAAAACTCCAACCGGTCAATATCGTGACCGGGAAAACCAAGACCCGGGTTGGCCTGAAACTCCAGCCGCTCATAGAGTGCGTTGTCATCCAGTAGCGGATGGGCATCGCGCAGGCGCTTGATCACCTGCGAAATCGCCTGGAACAGCGAATATTCACGGATGGCACGGCACAGTTGCTTCAAAGCAGGGGCTGCTGCCCCATCTGAGGTGGCCATAGGTACACATCTCCTTGTGTGCTGATGACACGCAGCTCGTGGTAGGCATTAAGGCTGGCATAAAGCGCGAAGAACTCGTTGAGCACCGAGGCGAACAAAAACGCTTCGCCCGCCCCCAGAAAACCTTGGGAATCAATGCTCAGGTCGACCCGCAACCCTCGAAGCGGCATGCCCCGGTGCAAGCGGTCGACGGCCGTATGGCTGATGGATCGCAAGGCCCCCAGCCTTCTCTGGCTGACCTTTTTCGCTTGCAGATCGTGGTAACGCGGCACGTCATAGGTTTCGAGGACCACCTTCAAGACATTGATGTCGCTCAGTGACAAATAGTTGAGCGACATGTTGCTGATAAGTCGCCAGAGAAAGTCCTGGTCCAGGGGCGGTGCAAAACTCGCAGTCGGCGCGCAGATATTGCGAAATGACAAGCCCTCCGGTGTCTGCTCACAGGGCTGATTGATCTCCCCTGCCTGCAATTGCCGAGGCAGGTTGTGATTGGTGCATGTCAGTTCGATCGACAGCGTTTCCTGGGTATGCCCCCGCCCGTTTCCGAACCCCAGCCAGGTATCGAGCCCGGCATGATGCGCCGAAGCACGCTGACGAATGCTGTAGCTGGTGGGCGCTGCCGATGCATCGATAACGCCGTCGTGCTCAAAGGATTCAAATGGTACGTACGCCTGATACCCCAGCCCGCCAGGGCGCCAGCCCGTGACCTTGTCGACGGAAAATACACAGGCGTTTGCGCGCGCATATTCCCCAGGAATCAACAGGTATTCGTCCTGCTTGCCATCCAGGCGAATCGGCACCGCATCATGTTTGAACAGGTTGACGATGGGCGTGCAGTACAGCCTCACGTTGTCCAGCGTGGGGCATCCGGTTGCCTGGCACCGGGTGCGTAACTTGAAGCACAGCCTGACGCTGCAGATTTGCTTGAGTACGTCCTGGGGCAACCGCTGCAACGCATCCAGGCCACGCACATCGACGAACAGGTACTTTTCAGGAAAGGCGAAATACTCCTGCAGATGGCGGTATCCACGAAAGGTATTCTGCGGATAAGGCATCAGCGCATGCTCCTCCGCGAACCCCACCGGACTGACCTGATCGCCACCCAATTGCAACAGCAGGGGCTGGCCATCAGCCCCGCTGACCGCAAGCCCATCACCGCCCAATGGCAGCAACTCGATACCCTCAACCTCGCGCAACAGGCTCAGGTACAACGCTTGACTGATGTAGCGGTCTCCCGACAAATGCAGGCGCAATTGATCGAACGCACATTCGCTGAAATTGCCTTCGCCGCCCATGTCCAGGCGCAGGCTCAGCAACGCCTGCTCTCCCTGGACGCAGTACTCCAGCGCGCTCAGTTGCAGCGGCAAGATGCAGGTGGCGTAGCAGGTTCGAAAACGACAGCGTTCACCATTGACCGCAGCGCTTTCGACCGGTGTATCCCGTGCGACCATCACACCGGGCCCCGCATGTTTCAACGGATCGAACTGCAGGATACTGAACGCCGGTATGGGCCGCATGTAGTTGGGCCACAGCAGATGCATCAAGGAATGAGTCAGCTCAGGCAACTCGTCATCCAGCTTCTGGCGCAGGCGACCGGTGAGGAAAGCAAAGCCTTCCAGTAGTCTTTCCACATCCGGATCCTGACCGGCCTCCCCTAAAAAGGGCGCGAGAGCAGGATTGCGCTCGGAAAAGCGCCGCCCGAGCTGTCGCAACGCACTGAGTTCGCTCTGGTAATAGTGGTTAAAGGACATCAGGCAAGACCTCAACCTGTCCAGCATCCTGCAGGCGCGCGGTGAACACCACGGGCTGCGTCACACCGTCAACGCAGAGCGTGGCGTCAATGGCAAACGCCAGCGCCAGAGGATCGTCACCACAAGGCAACGCCCTCACGTGCGTATCCTTCAAGCGGGGCTCATAGGCCCGGATAAACCGCTCGATCAACAAGCGCGACTGGCTCAATGACTCATGCAGACTCTGGCTCGTGTCATTGAGATCCGGCATACCGTAATCCTCCAGTGTCTGCACACTGCCAGCGCGGATGCTGAGCATCTTTCCCAGATGAGCTGCGACGGACGTCACTGCACATGATGATTTCGCGGCCGGACTTTCAAGTCGCTCGAAGAGGCTTTGGTTACGGGTCATCCCTTGGCCCCTGCTCATTCTTTGTCGAGCTTGCCAACCAGGGACAGGGTGAAATCCGCCCCCATGTATTTGAAGTGCGGTCGCACACTCAGGTTGACGCGGTACCAGCCAGGCTCGCCCTCGACATCACTGACAACGATACGTGCCGCCCGCAATGGCCGCCGCCCACGCACTTCGGCACTGGGGTTTTCCTGGTCTGCCACGTACTGGCGAATCCACTTGTTGAGCTCCAGCTCCAGGTCAGTACGCTCCTTCCACGAGCCCAGTTGCTCCCGTTGCAGAACCTTGAGGTAATGGGCCAGGCGGTTGACCACCATCATGTAGGGCAACTGAGTGCCCAGGCGGTAATTCAGCTCGGCCTCCTTGCCCTCGGCACTGATGCCGAAACGCTTGGGCTGTTGCACCGAGCTGGCGGAGAAAAACGCGGCATTGTCACTGCCCTTGCGCATCGTCAAGGCAATGAAACCCTCTTGCGCCAGTTCGTATTCGCGACGGTCGGATACCAGCACTTCAGTGGGAATCTTGGTTTCGATTTCGCCCATGCTGTGGAAGTGATGCAAGGGCAAGTCCTCCACTGCGCCGCCGCTTTGCGGACCGATAATGTTCGGGCACCAACGAAACCGCGCAAAACTGTCGGTCAATCGTGTGGCAAAGGCGTAGGCGGTATTACCCCAAAGGTAGTGCTCGTGGCTGTTCACCACGGTTTCCCGGTAGGCGAAGGTCTTGACCGGACATTCAAGGGGATCGTAAGGCGTGCGCAGCAGGAATCGCGGCACCGTCAGCCCGATATAACGGGCATCTTCGCTCTGGCGAAAGCTATGCCATTTGGCGAACTGCGGACCTTCGAAATGATCCCTGAGATCCTTCAAGTCAGGTAGATCGGTGAAGCTTTCCAAGCCGAAAAAAGTCGGCCCGGCGGCCGCGATAAACGGTGCATGGGCCATGCAGGCGACCTTGGAAGCGTATTGCATCAGCTTCACATCGGGGGCGCTGGGGGAAAGAAAGAAGTCAGCGATGATTGCGCCCACAGGTTGACCGCCGAACTGACCGTACTCCGCACTGTAGACGTGCTTATAGAGCCCGGACTGGATCACCTCGGGTGAGTCTTCGAAGTCATCCAACAGGTCTTGCCGAGAGACATTCAGCAGTTCGATCTTGATGTTTTCTCTAAAGTTGGTGCGCTCGACCAACAACTGCAGGCCTTTCCATGAGGATTCCAGGGCCTGGAAGCGCGGGTGGTGCAGAATCTCATCCATTTGCCGACCGAGCTTCTCGTCAATCTCCGCAATCATCCGGTCAACCAGGTGTTTCTTGACCGGTTCCCCGCTGTTCTGCGGCTTGATCAGCTCTTCGATAAATGCCGAGACGCCACGCCTGGCTATGCCGTAGGCCTCATCATCCGCACTCAACAGAGTCTGGGCGATGATGTTGTCGAGAATGCTGTGCTCGTCAGTGATGAGTACGGGTATCGAGGTGTGTTGAGTCGTCATGGCGCCAGTGTCCTTTTACTGAAAAATGTCAGGCGGTCCGGCCGCTCAGGCCCAGCTCCGCCAATACTCGGGCACGGGATTCGTCGTCGGCCAGGGCCTGTTCGATGGCTTTGCGAAAGCTCGGCGTATTTCCCAGTGGTCCCTTGAGCGCCATCAGCGCCTCACGCAGGGCCATCAGCTTGTGCAACTCGGGGATCTGCTCCACCAGGTTCGCCGGGTTGAAATCCCTCATCGAATTGATTCGCAACTGGATGGCCAGGTCTTCGACCTCGGCGCCGTCCTGGAGGCGATTGGGGACATTCAGCGTCAGGCTCAGCGCCTGTTTGGCCAACACCTCATCGAGGGTGTTCTGGTTGAGGGTGATGGGCTTGCGATCTTCAAGCTTGCGCAGGTCCTCACGCTGGGTGAAGTCCCCCAGCACGAGGAGTTTCAACGGAAGCTCGACTTCTTCCCGCGCACCGCCGATGGCGGGTTTGAAGGTGATATTGATGCGTTCCTTGGGTGCTACCGAACATTCTTTGGCCATGGTAAATCTCCTTTTCAAGCGGCTCGTAAGCCTATTCAAGTACCGCTTCCAGATCGAAGAGGCACAGCCTGCGGTGGGTGTCTTCCTTGCGCTCGCGCACGGCATGGTTTTGTGGCAGCAGGTCGCAGCAGCGGTGCAAGAGGCGTGTCACTTGAAACGCCAGCTCCGGCTCCCAGCGCTCCAGGCCCGAGCGCTGCAGCTCGAGGTCCAGTTGTTCGAGCTGGATCTTCGCCAGTTCATGTTTGCCAGCGTGTGCACACAAGCGCGCCAGGGCCAACCGCCAATAAAAGCGGGCGCGATCGCTGCGAGCGGCATGCAGACCTTGATTGAGCTCATGTACCGCGGCTTTGAGCCCATCCTTGCGCAGCCGCGGTAGCACATCCTGCAAGGCGATCTCCCAGGGCTCGGCATCGCCCCCCACGCGGGGCGCCTCAGGGGTTTGCAGGTGATGGGAAACATGCAATGCGATCCAGCCGCGAGTGGCGTCGTCGGCAAAAGGAGCGCCCCCTTGAAAGCGAAACGCCGGCAAGTCCGGCAATCGTTGCAACAGCAGGGCGAAACTCACTTCCAACTCGCTCACGGCCAGTTCCGCCTGCTGGGCTTCCAGGCATTGCCAGAGCATGTACAGCCCGTCGAACCAGAACATCGCACCTGAGAGGCCGGCCTCAAGTTCAGGCAGCAGCTCGGCGTGATGGCCTTGGGCAAAACGTTGCTGGTAGTACTTGAGTCTGTCGGGGGCAGGCCCGCACAACGCGGTGACTCGCTCACCGTTGGCATCCGGATAGCGGACGATGGACAGCCAGGCCAGCGTTCGACTCAGGTGCAAGGCCCGTAGGTCGGCGGCGTCCTGGCGTAACCACCAGGCACACAACGGACGAGCTTGTTCCTGCAAGGCAAACAGCAAGTCATGCGCATCTTTTTCGTTGTTTACCGTCGGTTTGGCCGTTGAGGATGGCGTAGCAGCGGGTTGCACTTGCGCAACGGCGGCGTTCAACCCGGCGATAGGGGGATGGCCTTGCACAGCAAGCGCCAACCACTGCTCCAATTGTTTGCGAATCGGCAGCAACAGCGGCGCGTCGCCTCCCAAATGTGCAGTCCAGAGTTCATCAAGGCGCGTGAGGTGTTCAAGCATAGATTGGAACAAGGGTTGCGGGCCTTGAACCGAAAGGTCTTGGACAAGCAGTGTCTCAAGGCGCAGGACCAGCCAGCCGAACGCTGCGCTGCGGGTGCGCAGCTTTCCAGGGTATACCGCCGACCAATGGTGCTCACACAGATGGCGCAGCAACCCGAGGCCAGCCAGCAGTCCGGCAAAGGACTCGCGGTGGTAAAGCGCCCAGGTCAGCCAGACGGCCACGCGCAGATCCTTGGACTGCTCACGCAACAGGCATTCGCTGATTTCCAGGAGCTTTTGCCAGTCCGGCTGGCCGGCGCCATGCATGGACTGCAACTTTTCCAGTTCGGACTCCAGGGTTTCATATTCATTTGAATAGCGCATATCACTGCCGGCAAAGTTCGCTGGCAAACAGGGCTGCCGGGCAACCTCGAGGTAATAAGCGCAGAGTTTTTCTGAATGGACCATTTAGGAGCGCACTCGACTATCCAAGGCACGAGCGACAAACTAAGTGCATTTAACTTTCACACTAGATTGCCATCAACCTTCGCTTGAATCGCCGCGAAGTTCGTAAACCTTAGCCACGACAATAACATCCAGCAAGCAACAGACTCACACTTAAGACATTTCCTACACCACCCGTAAACCAAGGCATATGCAGGCTTTTGCGCAGCTACAGAGATATATTTCACCTAACCCCAGCGGAAAACCAACTACTGAGCGACGTTTCAACATGAGCAACTAAATGCGCACTTATGCGCAAACATTTTCCGCAAAACAGCCAAAAAAACCATAACACCCGTTTAAATCCAACGCCTATATCCACAGCATGCCAAGTCCGTATTGGTTCCCACACTTTCCGGCACGCTTCTTGTAATAGCCACATTCCCAACCGGTACGATTAACCGTTGGAACTACCTCATCAATCAGACAAGGAAACCCGTCATGCCAACACCCGCGTATCTTTCCGTCACTGGCTCCAAGCAAGGCTTGATTACGGCAGGCACATTTACCAAGGACTCGGTGGGCAATATTTACCAGGAAGGCCATGAAGACCAGATTCTGGTCCAGGCCTTCTCCCATCAGGTGATTGTTCCACGCGACCCGCAGTCCGGCCAGCCGACGGGCCAGAGGGTCCATAAGCCGCTGATGATCAGCAAGGTCTTCGATAAGTCATCGCCATTGCTGTTCAGCGCCTTGACCAGCGGTGAAGACGTCACCTGCCGACTCGAGTGGTTCCGTACGTCGCCAGCCGGCACCCAAGAGCACTACTTCACGATTGAACTGGAGAGGGCGAAGATCGTGGACATACAGTCACGCATGCCCCACTGCCAGGATCCGGACAATGCCCATTTCACTCACCTGGAGGACGTGCACTTCACCTATGGCAAGATCGTGTGGACCCACGAAGTGTCCGGCACATCCGGGTCCGATGACTGGCGCAGCCCGGTAGCGGGTTAGGTCGGACCTGAGCAGGAACAGGTGCCAGGGACGGCACCGTTTCTGCCAGGCAACTACACCATCGCCAAGGGATGCTTGCGCTTGGGTGCGCCGAACACCCGATCGATGGCATCCAGGTCGTGCTCATCGAGCACCATCTTGGCGGCGGCCGCATTGAGCCGTACATGCTCCGGGGTGACCGCCTTGGGGATGGCGATCACACCGTCCTGGCGCAGCACCCAGGCCAGGGCAACCTGGGCGGGCGTGACCTCGTGGCGGCGGGCGATCTGCTTGAGGGTCTGACTGGACAGCAACGCCCCACCCTGGGCAATCGGGCAGTACGCCATCAGCGGCAAATGGTGTTGTTGCCACCAGGGCAACAGGTCGAATTCGATCCCGCGTTCTTCGATGTTGTACAGCACCTGGTTAGTCGCGCAGGCCGGGGATGCGAGTTCCTGCAGGTCGGCCACATCGAAATTCGAGACGCCCCAGCGGCCGATCTTGCCAGCCTCACGCAGGCGCTCGAACGCTTCGACGGTTTCTTCAAGGGGGTACTGGCCACGCCAATGCAGCAGATACAGATCAATGTAGTCCGTGCCCAGGCGCCGGAGGCTGGCTGCACACGCACGGGGCACGCCCTTTTGGCTGGCGTTGTGCGGGTAGACCTTGCTCACCAGGAACACCTGGTCGCGCCTGCCGCTGATGGCTTCGCCGACGACTTCCTCGGCGCCCCCCTCGCCATACATCTCGGCGGTGTCGATGAGGGTCATGCCCTCGTCGATCCCCAGTTGCAATGCCGCGACTTCGGCGCGACGCCGGTCCGGGTCTTCGCCCATGCGCCAGGTGCCCTGGCCGATGACAGGGACGGGAACGCCTGCCAGATCAATGGTGCGCATGACAACCTCCTGATGAATTCGCGGATTAACAGTGTGGCATTGACCGGACAAAAGGGTTCAATCGAAGTATGGTTGCCCTTTGCCAAGTCGCCAGGAAGGACCTGCAATGCTGTTTGTCGTGATGCTCGGGGGCAAGCACCCACGAGCAAGAATTGAAGTGCACGATGTGGTGTTCGCCGTAGCGGACACGCTGGAAGGCACCTACCCGCAATTGCGCGAGGGCTGGTTTGGCAGCCCCAAGGGTGTGCATATCGATTCGTGGATGGCGGTGGATGGCGTCGACGGCTGGAAGGTCGAACTCAGCCACCTGGCCCCCGCTGCCGACGCCCATCACCTGTACTTCATCAACCTTGGCGGTTATGAAGCCAACAGCTTTGGCGAAGCCCACCACTACCTGCTGGTGGTCGCCCGCAACAAACGGGAGGCGACCAGCAAGGGCAAGCAACAAATGCTGCGCCACTGGTCCCAGGCCCACACCGACGGCGTGATGGATATCGACGACTGCCTGCCCATCGACCTGGTGGACGGCCGCTACCTGCACCTGATGCAAGGCGCCCATCGGCCGATCATTCAGCAGAATGACTATATCGTCTTGAATTGATGGGGGCTTATTCGACCTGACATCAGATGACTCCGGCAACGTCAGACGTAACACTGCTTTTGCTGTGGCTGTGGCTTTTGCTCTTGATCTCAGGCGCCCCGTCAAACACGCTGGCCGAACGCAGGCTTGAATCCGTGGGTAACCCGGCAGGACGCCGGGTTAGCCGTCCTGGGCCAGGGATGGCCCATGACGGCGGCCCACGGATTCAAGCCTGCGTTCGGGCACACCGAGCCTAGGCGAGGTGCCGAGTGTTGGGGCGAGGACCTTTTGCTTACTTTTGGGTCCCTCCAAAAGTGAGCCGCTGTAAGAGCGGAACCATAGGTGGCCGTTACCGCAGCAACGGATATGTACTCGGTCTGATCCAACATCCTGGTCGGCTGTCAGGCCGCCATCGGGAGCAAGTCGAATCGTCGCACCGCCCCTCCCACATGTGATCTCTATACATCAGGTAGATATCAGTCTGCTCTAGATCTCACGCCAATACCCAAGCTCAACGCCCCAACCTGAACCCCAGCGGAACTTTGCCAGGAAATAACCGCCTGAATCCGGTACGCTCACCGTTTTTACTCAAGGAGTTAATCCCCATGGCCAAAGCCACCGCCCGTCACATCCTCGTTGCCACCGAAGACAAGTGCAACGAACTCAAGGCCCAAATCGAAGGCGGCGCCGATTTCGCAGAAATCGCCAAAGCCAACTCCAGCTGCCCATCCAGCCGCCAGGGCGGTGACTTGGGTTCGTTCGGTCCAGGCCAGATGGTCAAGGAATTCGACACCGTCGTCTTCAGCGCCCCGGTCAACACCGTGCAAGGCCCGGTAAAAACCCAGTTCGGCTACCACCTGCTGGAAGTCACCAGCCGCCAGGACTGATCCCGTCCGCGCTGCTGCTTGAAACAACGGCCCGCCTCTTGGTGGGCCGTTGTGCATGTGACGACTGGCGACGCTGATGCCGTTAGCGTACAAATCCTTATTCTTCTCCACCCGGCGTTCAAGGCTGACAATGCGATTGGCTTTTTCCAGACTGTTCAGTACCTCCTTGGCCCTGCTGCTGGCCAGCAGCGCCGTGATCGCGGCGCCCCAACCGTCCATGACCGTGTACGGCGAACCGGCCAAGTATCCAGCCGGTTTCAGCCATTTCGACTACGCCAACCCCAACGCCCCCAAGGGCGGCAGCCTGCGGCGCTCGGCGCTGGAGATCGGGCGTTTCGACCATGTGCTGCCGTATATCGACAAAGGCATCGGCGTCTCCCAGGTCGACGGCTGGTTGTATGCGCCCCTGGCCCTGCGTTCCCTGGACGAGCCCTACACGGTGTATGGCCTGGTGGCCGAGAAGATGGAACGCGCGGAGGACGGCCTGTCCCTGCGTTTCTTCCTCAACCCCAAGGCGCGCTTTGCCGATGGCAAGCCGATCACCGCCGAAGACGTGCGCTACAGCTTCAACCTGCTGATGACCCAAGGCAGCCTGCGCTTTCGCACGCTGTTCGCCGACGTCAAGCACGTCGAAGTCGAAGGCCAGCGCCAGGTACGTTTTGATTTCTCCCGCAATGAAAACCGCACCCTGCCCCTGGATATCGCCACCCTGCCGGTGTTTCCCGAGCACTGGTGGAAAACTCGCGACTTCGCCAACGGCGGTGGCTACGAAGCCCCCCTGGGCAGCGGCCCGTACAAGGTCGGCAAGATCGACTCGGGCAGCACCATCACCTTTACCCGCGACCCCGACTGGTGGGGCAAGGACCTGCCCGTCAGCCGCGGCCTGTACAACTTCGATCACCTGAGCCTGGAGTACTTCGGTGACACCGAAGTGGCCCGCCAGGTACTGCGCGGTGGCGCCTACGACTTCAACCGTGAGTTTTCCGCCACCGGCTATTCCATCGGCTACAACGGCCCGGCCCTGGACGATGGCCGCCTGCAACGTGCGCACCTGGCCAAGGACATGCCGCAACCGGCCCAGGGTTATGTGTTCAACGTGCAAAAACCGATGTTCAAGGACCGTCGCGTGCGCCAGGCCCTGGCAATGCTGTGGGACTTCGAATGGGCCAACCGGCAGATGATGCGCAACCTGTACATCCGCCAGCAAAGCTACTTCTCCAATAGCCCGTTGGCCGCCACCCAACTGCCCACCCCGGAAGAACTGGCGATTCTCGAACCCTTGCGCGGGCAGATTCCCGACGAGGTATTCACCCAGGTGTTCAAGGCCCCGGTCACCGATGGCAGCGGCATGATCCGCGACAAACAGTTGCAAGCCCTGGCCCTGCTGGAAGAAGCCGGCTGGAAGCCAGACGGCGACAAACTGGTCAATGCCGAGGGCGAGCCGCTGGAGTTCACCTTCCTCAATGCCCAGAACGGCCTGGAACGCCTGTTGTTGCCGTACAAACGCAACCTCGCACAGATCGGCATTACCTTGAACATCCGCCGCATCGACTCTTCGCAATACGTGAACCGCCTGATGGCCCGCGACTACGACATGATCGTCACCGGCTTCCCGGTGACTACCTCGCCCGGCATGGAGCTGTACAACTACTTCGGCTCGACCGCCGCATTCGATCCGGGCGCCAACAACTACATGGTGCTCAAGGACCCGGCCGTCGACAGCCTGATCAAGGGCCTGGTCAAGGCCGACACCCAGGCGCAGATGCTCACCTATGCCCATGCCCTGGATCGGGTGCTGCAATGGAATTACCTGTGGATCCCCAATTACTACCCGCCCGGCACCTCCGCTGCGTGGTGGAACCGCTTCGGCCGTCCGGCCATCGAGGCCAGGAATGATGAAGCCCTGGAAACCTGGTGGGAAATCAGCCCTACCCCGCTGACCAATGAACAAATGAATGCCGAGTTGAAAAAACGCGCGGGAGCTCGCTGATGTTTGCCTATATCGTGCGGCGCCTGCTGCTGATCATCCCGACGCTGGTGATCATCCTGCTGGTCAACTTCGTGATCGTGCAGGCCGCCCCCGGCGGGCCGGTGGAACAAGCCATCGCCCACTTGCAGGGCATCGGCGGCGGCGCGGTCGGCGGCTCATCCGGCGACGCTGTCAGCAGCGGCTCCCGTGCCAGCCGCGGGCTGGACCCGAAACTGATCAAGGACATCGAAAAACAATACGGCTTCGACAAGCCCGCGCCGGAACGCCTGTGGCTGATGCTCAAGAGCTACGCCCAGCTGGATTTCGGCAACAGCTTCTTTCGCGGCGCCACCGTGATCGACCTGATCCTGGAAAAAATGCCGGTGACCATTTCCCTCGGCCTGTGGGCCACGCTGATCACTTACCTGGTGTCGATCCCCCTGGGCATTCGCAAGGCGGTGCGCCATGGCAGCAGCTTTGATGTGTGGAGCAGCACCGCCATTGTGATTGGCTACGCGATGCCGGCGTTTCTGTTCGCGATGTTCCTGATCGTGATGTTCGCCGGAGGCACGTCATTGAACTGGTTCCCGGTGCGCGGGCTGGTCTCGGAAAACTTCGCCGAACTGAGCACCGTGGGCAAGATCGCCGACTACTTCTGGCACCTGGTGCTGCCGGTCAGCGCGCTGGTAATCGGCGGTTTCGCCACCCTGACCATCCTGACCAAAAACTCGTTCCTCAATGAAATCACGCGCCAGTACGTAGTGACCGCCCGCGCCAAGGGCCTGAGCGAACGCCGGGTGCTGTACGGCCATGTGTTTCGCAACGCCATGCTGCTGGTGATCTCGGGGATTCCCCAGGCGTTCATCAGTGTGTTCTTTGCCGGTTCGCTGTTGATCGAGGTGATCTTTTCCCTCGATGGCCTCGGCCGCATGAGCTACGAAGCGGCCGTGTCCCGGGACTACCCGGTGGTGTTTGGCTCGCTGTTTATCTTCACCTTGTTTGGCCTGCTGATAAAACTGATCGGCGACCTCTGCTACACCCTGGTGGACCCGCGTATCGACTTCGCCGCGAGGAACGCCTGATGCTTAACCTGTCTCCCGTGGCCCGTCGGCGTTTCGAACGCTTCAAGAAAAACCGTCGCGGCTGGTGGTCGCTGTGGCTGTTTATCGGGCTGTTTATCCTGACCCTGGGCGGCGAGTTGATCGCCAACGACAAGCCTCTGGTGCTCAGCTACAAGAACGAACTGTATTTCCCCGCATTCAAGCGCTACACCGAGCAGCAGTTCGGCGGGCAACTGCCGTTCCAGGCCGATTACCGCAGTGACTACGTGCAAAAGCTGATCAAGCAGGACGGCGGTTGGATGCTGTTCCCGCCAATCCCGTTCAGCGACGACACCCCCAACTACGAACTGACCCGCCCGGCCCCCAGCCCGCCCTCGACGGTGAACTGGCTGGGTACCGATGACCAGTCGCGGGATGTGCTGGCACGGGTGATCTTCGGCGCGCGGGTGTCAATCCTGTTTGCCCTGGCACTCACCGCGATCAGCGCCACCATCGGCATCGCCGCCGGGGCCTTGCAGGGCTATTACGGCGGCTGGGTGGATCTGCTCGGCCAACGCATCCTTGAAGTGTGGTCCGGGCTGCCGGTGCTGTACCTGCTGATCATCCTGTCGGGGTTTGTCGAGCCGAACTTCTGGTGGTTGCTGGGGATCATGGCGCTGTTTTCCTGGCTGGCCCTGGTGGATGTGGTGCGCGCCGAGTTCCTGCGCGGGCGCAACCTGGAGTACGTCAAGGCCGCACGGGCCCTGGGCCTGGGCGACGGCAAGATCATTCGCCGGCACATCCTGCCCAACGCCATGACCGCCACCTTGAGCTACCTGCCGTTTATCCTCACCGGGGCGATTTCCACCCTGAGCGCCCTGGATTTCCTCGGTTTCGGCATGCCTGCGGGCAGTGCGTCACTGGGCGAGCTGATTGCCCAGGGCAAGCAGAACCTGCAAGCGCCGTGGCTGGGCCTGACGGCGTTTTTCACCTTGGCGCTGATCCTGTCGCTGCTGGTCTTTATCGGCGAGGCATTACGTGATGCCTTCGACCCACGCTCATGAGTGACTGCGTATGAACCTGATCGAAATCCGCGACCTCAGCGTCGCCTTCAGCGGCCAGACCGTGGTACGCAACCTGAGCCTGGACGTACGCCCCGGCGAGTGCCTGGCGCTGGTGGGTGAGTCCGGCTCCGGCAAGTCGGTGACCGCCCATTCGATTCTGCAACTGCTGCCCGAAGCCGGTACTGAAACCCGCGGCTCCGTGAAGTATCGCGGCCAGGAACTGATCGGCGCCTCGGCGTCGACCTTGCAGAAACTGCGCGGCAACCGCATTGCGATGATCTTCCAGGAGCCGATGACCTCCCTCAACCCACTGCACAGCATCGAAAAACAGATCGGCGAAACCTTGCTGCTGCACAAGGGCCTCGGCGGCAAGGCGGCTCAGGCGCGCATCCTCGAGTTGCTGCAGTTGGTGGGTATCCAGAAACCACAGGAACGCCTCAAGGCCTATCCCCACCAACTCTCCGGGGGCCAACGCCAACGGGTGATGATCGCCATGGCCCTGGCCTGTGAGCCGGAACTGCTGATCGCCGACGAGCCCACCACCGCCCTCGACGTGACCGTGCAGCGCAAGATCCTGCTGCTGCTCAAGTCCCTGCAACACCGCCTGGGCATGTCGCTGCTGCTGATCAGCCATGACCTCAACCTGGTGCGCAGCATTGCCCAGCGGGTGTGCGTGATGCGTGCCGGCGAGATTGTCGAGCAGGCCGACTGCGAGGCGTTGTTCACGGCCCCCCAACACCCCTACAGCCGCCTGCTGCTGGACGCCGAGCCGTCCGGCGATGTGCTGTGCAGCGAGCCACGGGAGACCGTGCTGGACGTGCACGACCTGAGCGTGCAATTCCCCCTGGGCGGCGGCCTGTTCCGGCGCAAGACCTACCTGCGCGCGGTGGATGGCATCAGCCTCAGCGTGCAGCGCGGCAAGACCCTGGGGATTGTCGGCGAGTCCGGTTCGGGCAAGTCCACTCTCGGCCAGGCGATCCTGCGCCTGCTGGACTCCACCGGCAGCATCCGCTTCCAGGGCGAGTCTCTCGACCCGCTCAACCACAAGCAAATGCGCCCGTGGCGCAAACAGATGCAGGTGGTCTTCCAAGACCCCTACGGCAGCCTTAGCCCGCGCATGTCGGTGCAGCAGATCATCAGCGAAGGCCTGGAGGTGCATGCGCCGTGCAGCCTGGCCGACCGCGATGCGCAAGTGATCCAGGTGCTCAAGGACGTGGGCCTCGACCCCGCCAGCCGCCATCGCTTCCCCCATGAATTCTCCGGCGGCCAGCGCCAACGCATCGCCATCGCCCGCGCGCTGGTGCTCAAGCCGGCGCTGATGCTGCTGGATGAACCGACCTCGGCACTGGACCGTACGGTGCAGAAGCAGGTCGTAGCGTTGCTGCGTGAATTGCAGGAAAAGTACGGTCTGACCTACCTGTTTATCAGCCATGACCTCGCCGTGGTGCGCGCCATGGCCCATGACATGATCGTGATCAAGGACGGCAAGGTGGTGGAGCGCGGGCCGAGCCATGACGTTTTCGAAGCACCGCAGCACCCGTATACCAAAGAACTCCTGGCGGCGGCCGGCGGGCTGTCGTCATGAGTACCAGCCTGACGGACTACCAACAGGTTCGCGGCCTGGCGATCCAGTCGCTGTTCGAGATCATCGAGCAGTCCAGCGAAGGCACGGTGATTGTCGACCGCGACGCCAATATCGTCTGGATGAATGAGCGCTACGCCAAGCGCTTCGGCCTCAAGAGTGCCGATGAAGCCATCGGCCAGCCGTGCGAGCGGGTGATTTCCAACAGCCTGTTGCGCCAGGTGGTGCGCACCGACCGGCCGATTCTGCTGGACATCCAGGACACCCCCAAAGGCCCTTTGGTGGTGATGCGCCTGCCGATCCACAACGACGCCGGTGCAGTGATCGGTGCGATTGGCTTTGCCTTGTTCGATGAGCTGCGCAACCTGTCGCCGCTGATCGAACGCTACCTGAGCATGCAGCAGGAACTGGCCTCCACCCGCTCGTTGCTGCGCTCACGCCAGAGCAAGTACAACTTCGCGCACTTTATCGGCACCAGCGCCGCCAGCCTGGAAGTCAAACGCCGTGCACGACGCAGCGCAAGCGCCGAATCGCCGGTGCTGCTGCTGGGCGAGACTGGTACCGGCAAGGAATTGCTCGCCCAGGCGATCCACGGTGCCTCACCGCGTGCGCACAAGGCGTTTGTCAGCATCAACAGCGCGGCGATTCCCCATGACCTGCTGGAAGCCGAGTTCTTCGGCACCGCGCCGGGCGCCTTTACCGGTGCCGATCGCAAGGGCCGTCCAGGCAAGTTCCAGATTGCCCAGGGCGGCACGCTGTTCCTCGATGAAATCGGCGATATGCCGCTGCCGCTGCAAAGCAAGCTGCTGCGGGTGTTGCAGGAAAAGGAATTCGAACCGGTGGGTTCCAACGAAATGCTGCACAGCGATGTACGGGTGATCGCGGCCACCTCCATGGACCTGGAAGCGGCGATCAAGCGCGGTGAGTTCCGTGCGGACCTGTATTACCGCCTGAACGTATTGCCGATCCAGGTGCCGCCGCTGCGTGAACGGCTGGAGGACATTCCGGCGCTGAGCGAAGCGATCCTCGAGGAACTGCGCAGCCAGCATGAACTGGACCGCGAGGCTCTGGCGCTGTTGGCGCAGCATGCGTGGCCGGGGAACATCCGCGAACTGCGCAACGTGCTGGAGCGCGCGGCGTTGCTGAGCGATGACCTGGTGCTGAACGCTAGGGACATTCGCGCGGCGATTGGCACGTTCAGCCCGGTGACGCGCGGCGCAGTGGACACGGTTGAGGGTGAGACGTTTGCGGCGGCGCGGGAGCGGTTTGATCGGCAGGTGATTGCGGCGGCACTCCAGGCGTGTGACGGGAATGTGGTGGAGGCGGCCAGGCGATTGGGGCTGGGGCGGTCGACGTTGTACAAGAAGATGGTGGCACTTGGAATCGCCTGATCTCCAAACAGAGACAAAATTCTCCATAGAAAGACACTCCCTGTGGGAGGGGGCTTGCTTCCGATAGCATCAGGCCAGTCAACACATTTACTGGCTGATGCACCGCTATCGGGGCAAGCCCCCTCCCACATTTTGTCTTCATTTGTCTCAAAATCGAGACAGCAGTCAAAAACACTCGAATGAATTTAAAAAATATCCATATATTTCAAAAGCTTGAAAATATGGCACACATCTCGCTATAGCCCTCCCCACTGCTTCACCCACAACAATAACAATCCGATGGAGACACACCATGAGTGTGATCATTGCCCTGGCAGCGCTCGCGTTGCTGATGCTGGCTGCCTACCGTGGCTATAGCGTTATCCTGTTTGCCCCCATCGCCGCCCTCGGCGCCGTGCTACTCACCGACCCGTCCGCCGTCGCCCCTGCCTTTACCGGGGTGTTCATGGAGAAAATGGTCGGCTTTATCAAACTGTATTTCCCGGTATTCCTGCTCGGTGCGGTGTTCGGCAAGCTGATCGAGCTGTCGGGTTTCTCGCGCTCTATCGTGGCGGCGGCGATCCGTTTGCTCGGCACGCGCCAGGCGATGCTGGTGATCGTGCTGGTCTGCGCCCTGCTCACCTACGGCGGCGTGTCGCTGTTTGTGGTGGTGTTTGCGGTGTACCCGTTTGCGGCGGAGATGTTCCGCCAGAGCAATATCCCCAAGCGCCTGATCCCAGCGACCATCGCCCTCGGTGCGTTCTCGTTCACCATGGACGCCCTGCCCGGCACGCCGCAGATCCAGAACATCATCCCCAGCACCTTCTTCAACACCACCGCCTGGGCGGCGCCGTGGCTGGGGTTGATCGGCACGATTTTCGTGTTCTGCGCCGGCATGCTCTACCTGGCGCGCCAGCGCAACAAGGCCCAGCGCGCGGGTGAAGGCTACGGCACCGAGCTGCGCAACGAGCCTGAGACCGCCGAGAACATTGCCCTGCCCAACCCGTGGATCGCGCTGTCGCCGCTGATCCTGGTGGGCGTGATGAACCTGCTGTTCACCCACTGGATCCCACAGTGGTACGGCAAGACCCACAGCCTCAGCCTGCCGGGCATGAGCGCACCGGTGACCACTGAAATCGCCAAGCTCACCGCGATCTGGGCGGTGCAGGCGGCGTTGCTGGTGGGCATCATCATGGTGCTGGTATTCGGCTGGTCGGCGATCAAAAGTAAGCTCGCCGACGGCAGCAAAAGCGCGGTCAGCGGCGCATTGCTGGCGGCGATGAACACCGCTTCCGAATATGGCTTCGGCGCGGTGATCGCTTCGCTGCCGGGCTTCCTGGTGCTGGCGGACTGGCTCAAGGGCATCCCCAACCCGCTGGTCAACGAAGCGATTACCGTGACCCTGCTGGCCGGTATCACCGGCTCTGCGTCCGGCGGCATGAGCATCGCCCTGGCGGCCATGTCCGAGAGCTTTATTGCGGCGGCCCATGCGGCCAATATTCCTCTTGAAGTGCTGCACCGGGTCGCGGCCATGGCCAGCGGCGGCATGGACACCCTGCCCCACAACGGCGCGGTGATCACCCTGCTGGCTGTGACCGGCCTGACCCACCGCGAAGCCTACAAGGACATTTTCGGCATCACGATCATCAAGACCCTCGCGGTGTTCGTGGTGATCGGTACTTTCTACGCCACCGGCATTGTGTGAGGTTTTCATGACGAGATTGAACGGCAAGACCGCCCTGGTTACCGGCTCCACCAGCGGCATCGGCCTGGGTATCGCCCTGAGCCTGGCCAAGGCCGGCGCCAACCTGATCCTCAACGGCTTCGGCGACGCCAGCGCGGTGGTCGCCCAGGTGCAGGCGTTTGGCGGCAAGGTCGGCCATCACCCGGCGGACGTCAGCGACCCGGCGCAGATCGCCGACATGCTCGCCTACGCCGAGCGTGAGTTCGGCGGTGTCGACATCCTGGTCAACAACGCCGGCATCCAGCACGTGGCGGCGGTGGAGGACTTCCCGCTGGAGCGCTGGGACGCGATCATCGCGATCAACCTGTCCTCGGTGTTCCACAGCACACGCTTGAGCCTGCCGGGCATGAAGGCCAAGGGCTGGGGGCGTATCGTCAACATCGCCTCGGTGCACGGCCAGGTCGGGTCGGTGGGCAAGGCCGCGTATGTGGCGGCCAAGCACGGCGTGATCGGCTTGACCAAGGTGGTGGGCCTGGAGACCGCCACCAGCAACGTGACCTGCAACGCGATCTGTCCCGGCTGGGTGCTGACGCCGCTGGTGCAGAAGCAGATTGATGATCGCGTGGCCAATGGCGTCGATCCGCAGCAGGCGCAACATGATCTGCTGGCGGAGAAACAGCCGTCCCTGGAGTTCGTGACGCCGTCGCAGCTGGGAGAGCTGGTGCTGTTCTTGTGCAGCGAGGCCGGGGCCCAGGTGCGGGGGGCGGCGTGGAACATTGATGGTGGCTGGCTGGCCCAATAAAACCAGACACTGGAGTTCTAAACTGTGGGCCCCCCCTCCCACAGTTGATCTATGTTGACGGGTAGATTTTTACAAGAACAAGAGACCGTGCTGATGTCCGAAATCCTCTGGCAACCTTCCCCCGAACGCATCCACACCACGCGAATGGACCAGTTCCGGCGCTTTATCAATGATCGCCACAGCGTGCAGCTCAGCGACTATCCGGCCCTGCACCAGTGGAGCATCGACCAGCGCCCGGACTTCTGGCAGGCGATCGTCACGTTCTTCGATGTGCAGTTTCGCAGCCCGCCCAGTGCAGTGCTGATCGAAGACGTCGAGATGCCCAGCGCCCAGTGGTTTCCCGGCGCGACCCTGAATTTTGCCGAACACCTGTTACGCCGCCGCGACGATCACCCGGCGGTGGTCGCGATCAGCGAAGACGGCCAGCGCGAACAACTGACCTACGCCGAACTGGCCGCCCACGTCGCCGGCCTGCAGGACAGCCTGCGGGCGGCCGGTGTCGGCCGCGGTGACCGGGTCGCCGCGTGCATGCCCAATACCTGGCAAACCCTGGTCGGCATGCTTGCCACCACCAGTCTCGGCGCGATCTGGTCATGCTTCTCGCCAGACTTCGGCACCCAAGGCGTCATCGACCGCTTCGGCCAGATCGAGCCCAAGGTGCTGATCACCTGCGCCGGGTACCGCTACGCCGGTAAAACCATCGACCAAAGCGCCAAGCTCAATGAAATCCTCGAACGCCTGCCGTCCCTGGAGCAATTGATCATCGTCCCGTATGCACGGCCCCAGGCCTGCGTCGAGGACTATCAGACCCAGGCCCGCGTCGCCCTCTGGAACGACTTCTACCAACCCGGCGGCGAGCCTGAATTCGTCGCGGTGCCGTTCGACCATCCGCTGTATATCCTCTATTCCAGCGGCACCACCGGCGTGCCCAAATGCATCATCCACGGCACCGGCGGCGTGCTGCTCACCCACCTCAAGGAACACGGCCTGCACGCGGACATATCCAGCGAGGACTGCCTGTTCTACTACACCACCTGCGGCTGGATGATGTGGAACTGGCTGGTCTCGGTGCTGGCCATCGGGGCCACGGCGGTGCTGTATGACGGCTCGCCGTTTCACCCCGGCCCGGAACGCTTGATCGACCTGATCGACGCGGAAAAGATCAGCGTGTTCGGCACCAGCCCCAAGTTCCTTGCCACCCTGGAAAAGGCCGGGCTGCAACCGCGCCTGAGCCACGACCTGGGCAGCCTCAAGGGCCTGATTTCGACCGGCTCGCCCTTGTCGCCCCAGAGCTACGACTACGTGTACCGCGAGATCAAGGCCGAGCTGTGCCTGTCATCGATGTCCGGTGGCACCGATATCGTCTCCTGCTTTGTGATCGGCAATCCGGTGCTGCCGGTGCGGCGCGGGGAAATGCAATGCAAGAGCCTGGCGATGGCCATCGAGGTGTGGGACGACCAGGGCCGGCCGGTGGTCGGGGGAAAAGGCGAGCTGGTGTGCACCCGGCACTTCCCGGCGATGCCCATCGGCTTGTGGAACGACCCGCACCAGAAGAAGCTGCGCGCCTCGTATTTCAGTCAGTTCCCCGGCATATGGGCCCAGGGCGACTACGCCGAGCAACGCGCCAACGGCAGCCTGCTGATTCACGGCCGCTCCGACGCGGTGCTCAACCCGGGCGGCGTGCGCATCGGCACTGCGGAGATTTATCGACAGGTGGAAAAAGTCCCGCAGGTGCTGGAAAGCCTGGCCATCGGCCAACGCTGGCAGGACGATGTGCGGGTCGTGCTGTTTGTGCGCCTGGATGACGGGATCGAACTGGATGAGGACCTGGAGCAACAGATCCGCCAGGTGATCCGCGCCAACACCACGCCGCGCCATGTGCCGGCGAAGATCCTCGCCGTCAGCGATATCCCGCGCACCATCAGCGGCAAGATCGTCGAACTGGCGGTGCGTAACGTGGTGCACGGCGAGCCGGTGAAGAATACCGACGCACTGGCCAACCCGCAGGCCCTGGAGCAATTTCGCGACCGCCCCGAACTGGCGGAAAGATGAAAGGTTTCAGCCCTGCCGCACTCATTTGAAGACAAACCCTCAATGCATGCTATTTTTCGAGGGTAGTCACCCATCGGTGTCCCACGGGATAATGGGTGTTGTCATTTTTCAAAGCGTTACGCTCAGGGCTTTTTATGAAGGGAACAACCACCGGCAGCGAAGCCGCTGCATTGATTGCGCGGCTGGACTGGGCGCACAGCCCCCTCGGTGAGGCCAATGATTGGCCGCAAAGCCTGCGCACAGCCGTGGACATCGTCATCCATTCACCGATGCCGATGCTCCTGCTGTGGGGCAGCGAACTCACCCAACTCTACAACGACGGCTTCGCCCTGCTGGCGGGCAATAAACACCCGGAGGCCATGGGCCAGCCGGCGCATCAGACCTGGCCGGAACTCGAAAGCTTCACTGCGCCGATCTACGACGCCGTGCTGAGCGGCCAGGTGCGCACCTTCAGCGAGCAGCGTTTTGTCCTGCAACGTAACAATCGCGACACCGAAATCTGGCTGGACCTGACCTACAGCCCGATCCGCGATGAACGCGCCAATGTGGCCGGCATCCTGGTCACGGCCATCGAAACCAACGAACGGCGCAAGGCCCAGCACAACACCGAACAACGCCTGCAACTGGCCCTGGCCGCCACCGATGCGGTGGGCACCTGGGACTGGGACATTGGTGAAGACCACTTTATCGCCGATGCGCACTTCGCCTACCTGCACGGGGTTGATCCAAGCGACGCCAGCCGGTTGCCGATCAGCGACTACCTGCAAGGCGTACATCCCGAAGATCGCGGCATGGTGGCGCGCAGCATCAAGCACTGCATCACCTACGGCACTGAATACGCCGAGGAATATCGCCTGCAACAAGCCGACGGCCAGGTGCGCTGGGTGTTCGCCCGGGGGCGTTGCTACAAGGATCATCAAGGCCGCCCCGCGCGCTTCCTCGGCGCGGCACTGGACCTCACCGAGCGCAAAAACACCGAGCAGGCCCTGCGCCAGAGCCAGACCGAACTGCAGTTGATCATCAACGCCATGCCGGTGCTGATCGGCTACGTCGACCACGAGCAGCGCTTTCGCCTGAACAACAGTGCCTACCTCGACTGGTACGGCATGACGCCCCAGGAGCTGTACGGCAAGACCATCCGCGAGGTGCTCGGCGACGATGTGTACGCCGGGCGCGAGGACAAGATCACCGCTGCGCTCAGGGGCAAGGCCTGCAGTTTCATGACCGTCACCCCCCATCGCGATGGCCGCCCGCGCCATGCGTTGATGAAATACCTGCCGCGCTTCAGCAATGACGGCTCGGTGAACGGTTTCTACATCTTTGTCATCGATGAAACCGAACGCAAACTCACCGAAGAAGCCCTGCGCCACCTCAACGAAAACCTCGAGGAGCGCGTGGCCCAGCGCACCCAGGCGCTGGCCGAAGCCAACGAACGCCTGCAAAACGAGATGTTCGAGCGCGAGCGCGCCGAAGATGCCCTGCGCCATGCGCAGAAGATGGAAGCGGTGGGCCAGCTCACCGGCGGTATCGCCCACGACTTCAATAATATGCTCACCGGCATCATCGGCAGCCTGGACCTGATGCAGCGCTACATCGCCGCCGGGCGCAGCGACGAGATCGGCCGCTTTACCGACGCCGCCGTGTCCTCGGCCCATCGCGCGGCCGCCCTCACCCACCGTCTGCTGGCGTTTTCGCGGCGCCAGTCGCTGGACCTTCGCCCGCTGGATCCGAACCAGTTGGTAGCGTCCCTGGAGGAGCTGTTCCAGCGCACCAAGGGCGCGCATATCACGCTCAAGGTGCAACTGGGCCGCGACATCTGGCCGGTCAACACCGACGCCAGCCAACTGGAAAACGCCCTGCTCAACCTGGTGATCAACGCACGCGACGCCATGCCCGATGGCGGCGAACTGCTGATCGAAACCGCTAACAGTTACCTGGACGGCACCGATATCACCACCCTCGAACCGGTCAGGGCCGGCGACTACGTGATGCTCGGCGTGTGTGACAACGGCAGCGGCATGGCACCGAAGATTCTCGCCAAGGCGTTCGACCCGTTCTTCACCACCAAACCCATCGGCCAGGGCACCGGCCTGGGGCTGTCGATGATCTATGGGTTTGCCCAGCAGTCCGGTGGCCACGTGACCATCCAGAGCGAACCGGGCCAGGGTACCTGCGTGCGCCTGTACCTGCCGCGCCTGCACGGCACCTCCCTGGAAAGCAGCCAGCCCGCCCATCTGGGCGAAGTCCCGCTGGCCCTTGCCGGCGAAGCGGTGGTGGTGGTCGAGGATGACCCGGCGGTGCGCATGCTGGTGGTCAATGTGCTCGACGAGTTGGGTTATACCGCACACCAGGCGGGGGATGCGCGTGCAGCGCTGCCGTTGCTGGAGTCGGACTTGCGCGTGGACCTGCTGGTGACAGACGTCGGCCTGCCCGGCATGAACGGCCGCCAACTGGCGGAGATCGCTCGCCAGCATCGGCCGGGGCTCAAGGTGCTGTTCATGACCGGCTACGCGGAGAAAGCCGCCGAACGCCAGGGCTTCCTGGAGGACGGCATGGACATGGTCGCCAAGCCGTTTTCCATCGACCTGCTGGCGACCAAAATCCGCAGCATGATCAGCGTCGATGATTCAGTTCAGGCATAATCGCGCGCCGTCGCACACCTGGTAGAGACCGATGAAAGCCCAAGCCCGCCATATCCTGGTGAAAACCAGCGAAGAAGCCGAACAACTCAAGCAGCGCATTGCCAAGGGCGAAGCCTTTGATGTGCTGGCCAAGAAGTACTCCACGTGCCCGTCCGGCAAGCGCGGCGGCGACTTGGGTGAAGTGCGGCCGGGGCAGATGGTCGGGGTGATCGATGCGGTGATCTTCAAGAAACCGGTGAAGGTGGTGCACGGGCCGATCAAGAGCAAGTTCGGGTATCACCTGGTGCAGGTGTTTTACCGGGATTGAGGCTTTGGCTTAAGACCGCTATCGGGGGCAAGCCCCCGATCCGCCGCAGGCGGCCATTCACCTACTCCCTGGGGATCAGCGCCCCCGGCACCTGGATGACCCGGCTCGCCAATCGATGCCCGGCCAAAGCAGCCTCCTGGGGCGAACCACCCTTGAGCCGACTGGCCAGGTACGCCGCACTGAACGAATCCCCCGCCGCCGTGGTGTCCACCACCTTCTCCACCTTCAGCGCCGGCACGGCAAGGCGCTCGCCGTCGCAACGGATCAAACACGCATCCGCACCGCGCTTGAGCACCACTTCCGCAATCGCCGGGTACGCCGCGAATACCTGTTCGCTGTCGGCATAACCAAACAACGCGCGTTCGTCATCCTCGGTCAGCAAGGCGATATCCACCTCGGCCAGTACGCTGCGATAAGCCTCGCGGGCAACGTCCACCGTGGCCCAGAGCCGTGGCCGGTAGTTGTTGTCAAACACCACTGCGCCGCCACGTCGGCGGGTTTCGATCAGCACTTCGAGCAAGCGCTGGCGCCCGACTTCACCCAGCACCGCCAGGGTAATGCCGCTGAAATACACCACGTTGTAGTCCGGCAATGCCGCCAGGATCGGCGCAGCCGCCGGCGTGGTAAAGCAGTCGCGCACGGCCGCTTCGTTGCGCCAGTAGAGGAATTTGCGCTCGCCGTTGGCATCGGTCTGGATGCAGTACAAGCCGGGCAAACGTCCGGGCAGGCGCTGGACCCGCTCCAGCCCCAGGCCTTCTTCGGCCCAGTGCGCACACATGGCGTCGCTGAAGCTGTCATCGCCCAAGGCGGTGACATAGTCCACCGTGCCGATATCCCCCAGCTCACGGCGCAGGTACACCGCCGCATTCAGGGTATCGCCGCCGAAGCTCTGTTGCAGGCTGCCATCGGCGCGGTGTTGCAATTCGATCATGCATTCGCCGATCAGGGCGATGCTGGGATGGGTGGTGGTCATGGCTTTACACTCAGAAACGGGTTTCCAGGGACTCGATCACCCGCAACTGCTCATCCACCAGGCAGCCGACCTGCCACTTGTCGAAGGTCAGGCAAGGGTGCGAGGTGCCGAAGGAAATGATGTCGCCGATGCGCAGCTCGACACCTGCCGCGACGGTCATGAAGGCGTGCTGGTCCATCACGGCGGTGACGGTGCAGGCGCTCACATCATCGCCTTCCGCCGGCAGGATCCCGGCGCGATAGCGTTTAAGCGGCACCGGCAAACCAGCGTCGTAGGCCACGTCGCGCTTGCCCAGGGCGATCACCGCAAACCCCGGCTCAGGCAACGATTGCACATGGGCCCAGACTTCCAGGGCCGGGCGCAGGCCTTCCTGGAGGTCGCCGCGGCGGTCGAGCACGCAGCACTGCGCCTCTTTGTAGATGCCATGGTCGTGGGCCACATAGCTGCCGGGGCGCAGCACGCTGAGGAAACGACCAGCTGCGTTTTGGGTTTCGAAGGACTCGGCGATCAGGTCGTACCAGGCCGACCCCGACGCCGTGATAATAGGCTTGGGCAGGTTGAAGGCCCCGTTGTCTTGCAGGTCCACGGCCAGGCGCACCAGGCTCGCGGCGAAGTCGCGGATGCCACTGATGGCGTGCTCGCCGTGGATCACACCTTCGTAGCCTTCGATACCGGTGAGGGCCAGGGCTGGTTGGGCCTTGATCGCCTTGGCCAGGTCGCGCACTTCCTGCTCGCTGCGGCAACCGCAACGGCCACCGACCACGCCGTATTCGATCATCACGTTGAGGCGCAGGCCACGGGCAGCGAAGAACAGGCCCAGGTCGGCGACGTTGTCCGGGTGGTCGACCATGCAGTGGAAGTCGAAATCCTTGTCGGCCAGCAGGTCGGCGATCAACGCCATGTTCGGTGCGCCCACCAACTGGTTGGCCATCAGCACCCGGCGCACGCCACCGGCATAGGCGGCGCGGGTCTGCACCGCGTTGGCCAGGGTGATGCCCCAGGCGCCCGCAGCAAGCTGGCGCTGGAACAACGCCGGCATCATGCTGGTCTTGCCGTGGGGCGCCAGTTCCGCGCCGCTGTTGCTGACGAAATCCTGCATCCAGCGAATGTTGTGCTCCAGGGCATCGCGGTGCAGCACCAGGGCGGGCAGGCCGACGTCGCGGACCAGGTGGGCACCGACGGCGGCGGCGCCCTTTTCAACGGCATTGATGGCTGACATGGAAAACTCCTATTCGTTGATGCGACGAGCCAGGTTGTTGGCGCTGTCGATCAACACCCGGCGATAGTCGTTGTAGTTTTTGCTCGCATCGGCCCGAGGGGCGACGATGCACAGCGTCGCAATGCTGATGCCCTGCGCGTCCCGGACCGGGGCGGCAAAGCAGTGGGTAAAGGTGTCGGCCACGCTGTCGAAGGAAAAGAACCCGTCGAGGGTGGCCTGGCGGATTTGCGCGAGAAAGGTCTCCAGCGGCAGGCGCTGGCCGTCCGGCAGGATAAAGTCGTCGTGGTCGATCAGGTCGATGATCTGCTGGTCGCTCAAGTGCCCCAGCAACAGGCGCCCGGAGGCGGTCCATGGGATCGGCGCGTCTTCACCGATGTCCGAGGAAATGCGGAAATGCCGCTCGCCTTCGCGCATCAGCGCCACCGTGTATTTGCGCCCGTTGAGCAGGCACATCTGCGCGGTTTCGTGGGTTTGGCTGACGATCTCCTGCAAGGCGTGGTCGGCCTCGCGGGTCAGGTCGAAATGGCGTAGATGCGCCTGGCCGAGGAAGTACAACTGACGGCCGAGGTAGACGTGACCGTCCTTGCCCACGGTTTCGAGGATGCGCCGCTCCAATAAGGAGGCGACCAATTCGTAGACCGTGGATTTGGGGCTGCCGATGCCGCTGGCAATATCATTCGGGCGCAGGGGCTGGCCGATTTCCTTGAGAAAATCGAGGATATCGAATGCACGGTCCAGGCCTTTGGCGCGGCGTTTGATGGTGTCTTCGGTCATGGCAATTTCGGTCCGGTCGAAATGGTAGGGCTGGCGCAGGTCCACTGTGGGAGGGGGCTTGCCCTAATGCCAGTCAGTTAAGCGTACATCGCCTCCTGTAGGAGCGAGCTTGCTCGCGAAAAACGTCAACGATAACGCGTGCTTCCTGAATGAACGCGGCGCCTGTGAGTTTTTCGCGAGCAAGCTCGCTCCTACAAAAAGCCTTAACCGACTGGCATTAGGGCTTGCCCCCGATGGCGGCGTGTCAATCAACACATCTGTTACTGATACACCGCTATCGGGTTCAAGCCCCCTCCCACATTTGATCTCTGGTGGGCTTAAGAGTGAGGGCAATTTAGCCCTTTTTCTTGTAGGCCACGCAATCAATCTCGACCTTGCAGTCCACCATCATGTTGGCCTGCACACAGGCCCGCGCCGGGGCGTGTTCCGGGGTGAAGTATTCGCCGAAGACCTTGTTGAAACTCCAGAAGTCCCGCGGGTCTTCCAGCCACACGCCGACCCGCACCACGTCTTTCAACTCGTAGCCGGCTTCTTCGAGGATTGCCACCACATTACGCAGGGTCTGCCGGGTTTGCTCGATGATCCCGCCGGTGATGATTTCGCCGTCCACCGCAGGCACTTGGCCCGAGACGTACAACCAACCGTCCGCTTCCACCGCGCGGGCGAAGGGACGCGGCTGGCCACCGCCGGCCGTACTGCCGGCTCCGTAACGAGTGATGCTCATAAAACGATGCTCCTGATTAAAAACGAATGTTCTTGAGAAATTCCGCCAGGCGCGGCGATTGCGGCCGCTCGAAGATGTCCTTCGACAAGCCCTGCTCTTCAATCCGGCCCTGGTTCATGAAGACGATCTTGTCCGAGACTTCATAGGCAAAGCGCATTTCGTGGGTGACCAGCAACATGGTCATGCCCTCTTCCGCCAGGCCCTTGATCACACTGAGCACCTCGCCCACCAATTCCGGGTCGAGGGCCGAAGTGACTTCGTCGAAGAGCATCAGGCTCGGGTTCATGGCAATGGCACGGGCTATCGCCACACGCTGTTGCTGGCCGCCGGACAGCTGGCCGGGGAAGTGATCGCGGCGCTGCAGAAGTCCTACACGGTCCAACCATTTTTCCGCGAGTGCCACCGCCTCGTCCTTAGGCATTTTCTTAACTTTCAACAGGCCGAGGGTGACGTTCTGCAACGCGCTCAGATGGGGAAACAGGTTGAACTGCTGGAACGCCATGCCGGTCATCGCCCGGTGCTGGGCGATCACGCGTTCGGGGTGACGCACGCGCTTGCCGCCGATGTCGCTGTAGCCAATGGACTCGCCATCCAGGGTGATCTGCCCACCCTGGAACTCTTCGAGCAGGTTGACGCAACGCAGCAAGGTGGTCTTGCCCGAGCCGCTGGAGCCGATCAACGTCACCACGTTGCCGCGCGCCATGGACAGGTCGACGCCCTTGAGCACTTCGACCTCGCCGTATTGTTTACGCAGGCCGCGGATGTCCAGCAGCGGCTCGGTTATTTGAGGTTGGTTCATGGCAAGGCCACCCGTTTTTCAATGTAGCGCCCGAATAACTCGATGGCGTAGTTGATGACAAAGAACAGAAAACCGGCGAACAGGTAGAACTCCAGGGTCATGAAGGTACGTGCGATCACCTGCTGGGTACTCAGCAGCAATTCAGCCACGCCGATCACCGAGAGCAAGGTCGAGGCCTTGACGATTTCCGTCGAGGAGTTGACCCAGGTCGGCAGGATCTGTCGCAGCGCCTGGGGCAGCAGCACGTAGGCCAGGGACTGCCGGAATGTCAGGCCAATCGCCTTGCCTGCTTCCAACTGCCCACGGGGAATGGCTTGCAGTGCACCGCGCACGATTTCCGACACGTGGGAGCCGCAAAACAGCGTGAGCCCGACGGCGCCGGCCTGGAACGCGGTGATTTTCCAGCCGAGCGCCGGCAGCATGTAGAAACACGCCAACACCAGCACAAACACCGGCGTGCCACGGATCAGGTCGACATACAGGCGAAACGGTGCGCGCATCCAGAATTTGCCGTAGGTCAGGATCAACCCGGCGACGATACCGATCAGCGTGCCAAAGACAATCGCCAGTGCCGACACCGCGACACTGGCCTGAAACCCCGCCCAGAGCGTATCCCGGGCGATCCACAACTCATGCAGCCAGCTGGGGGACTCGTACATGGACACCCTCCTTAACGACGGATCGCCAGACGCTGCTCCAGGTAACGGAGCAGCATGGCAATGAGGTAACAGGCCGCCACGTAGAGCGCGGTCGTGACCAGCCAGGTTTCAATCACCCGGTAGCTTTCGACGTTGATCTTGCGGGCGTAATAGGTCAGCTCGGGCACTGCGATGGCGGCGGCCAGGGAAGTGTCCTTGAACAGCGAAATGAAGTTGTTCGACAGCGCGGGCAGTACGTTGCGCAGCATCACTGGCACGGTGATATAGGCGCGGATCCGCCATTCGCCGAGGCCGATGGCCAGTCCGGCTTCACGCAAGCCCTTGGGAATATTCAACAGCCCGGCGCGGAACACTTCGGTCAGGTAGGCACCGGCGTACAGCGACAGGGTGATGATGAACGACGGGATCTTGTCCAGGCGGATACCCAGGCTGGGCAAGGCGAAGTAGATCAACAGGATCAGCACCAGGATCGGCGTATTGCGGATCACCGTCACATACACCGAGGCCAGGATTCGCAACGCACGATGTCTGGACAGCATGGCAAACGCCATCAACAGGCCGATCACGCAGCCGATGGCGATCGACAGCAATGCCAGTTGCAGGCCCAGGCCGAGCCCCGCCAGCAAGGTGTCGAAATCGCGCCACACGGCGGCAAAGTTCAACTGATAGTTCATGGTCAGCAGTACCTGATGGGGGCGCCGTTGGCGGCGCCCCGGTTTTCACGAATCACTTGAACTCGACGGGGAAGCCGATGGCAGGTTCCGGCAGGTCCACACCGAACCACTGCTTGAACGACGCCTTGTAGGTGGGGAATTCCACACCGGTCATGGCTTCATGCAACGCGGTGTTGACGAAGTTCAGCCAGTCCTGGTCGCCACGCTTGACCGCACACGCGTAGGTCTGCGGGCTCCAGGCATAGGCCGGGCTGCGGTAGCGGCCAGGGTTCTGCACCATCAGGTACTTGACCGAGGACTGGTCGGTGGCGGCGGCATCGGCGCGACCGGAGTTCACCGCCTGGTACATCAGGTCGACGCTGTCGTATTGGTCGACCTTGGCCTTGGGCAGCGCCTGGTGCACCAGTTCTTCGGCATACACGTTCTGCAGCACCGCCACGGTGACGCCATCGCCCGCCGCCTGCAGGTCTTCGATTTCCTTGTACTTGCTGTTGTTCGGCAGCAGCAGGCCCACGCCTTCGCGGTAGTACGGCAGCGTGAACGCCACTTGCTGGGCACGGCTGGCGGTGACGGTGATGAACTGGCAGCTCATGTCGACCTTGTCGGTCAGCAGGTTGGGAATGCGTGCGTCGGACGACTGCACCACAAACTCGACCTTGCTCGGGTCGTTGAACAAGCCCTTGGCCACAATACGGCCGATGTCGATATCAAACCCCTGCAACTTGCCATCCGCTCCCTGGAAGTGCCACGGCGCATTGGTACTGCCTGTACCCACGATCAGGTGCCCACGCTTGAGCACATCATCGAGCTTGCTGTCCGCCGCCTGCACGATGCCTGCGAGGGAAGCCGATGCGGCGAAGAGAAAAACACACGCTTTGAACACGGAAGGTCGGTGATGCATGACAAGCACTCCAGGAGTTGTGTATTCCGCTATACCGGAACATAGTATGTAACAACGGAATAGACAGCAGAAAGTGTGCCACACGCCCTCAAAGAAAAACATGCCTGCAATAAAGGCTTTTTAAATCAGATAGATAAATATTTCGGGGAGACAAGGCGCTACGCCAGCATCTGCAATCACTTTGCTACCCAGGGCCCCATATGGCGGTGACAGGTCCCTTTGGACGCACTGCGACAGCGTTACCGCGCACCGTTGCAGTGCGCGCGCAGCGTGGAAAAATCCCCACGCTGGACTAGCCTTGGCACATCCCTGCCGACAAGGACCCTGCCCTGATGAAGTCATGCCTTACCCTGGTGATGCTCACCTTGCTGGCAGCCGGCAACGCGTCGGCCAGCAACGACCGCCGCGACTGCAAGGAAGAACTGCGCAGGCTCAAGGAAGCCTTCGACACCAACTACACCAGCCAGAACCACCACGACTACCGCCGGGCCAAGGCCTCCCGGGACAATGAGGAATACCGCAAGTGCGCAAACCAGGCGCGCAAGGCCCGGGAACGGGTGGAGCGTGAGGCAGACCTGTGAAGGTTGACAGTAGACGGTGACGGTCCCCGGGCCTAGCGTTGGTAAAAAACCTGCACGGTCCAAAGGGAGATCATCATGGGGATTGCCACTGCAACCATTGCCACTACCGACGACTACCGGCGCGTGCTGAGCAGTTCGCGCCCGGTGTTCATGCTGTTCATCTCAGCTCACTGCCCGGCCTGCGGGGTAGCCGGGCCGCTGTTTGAGCAGATTGCCGCCCAGTACCGATCAGTAGTGAGCCTGGTGCTCGATTGCGCGAAAACGCCGAGGCACCCGCAGGTTACAGGCACCCCGACGCTGCTGATCTTCCAGAACGGCACCTTGATGGAAACATTCAAGGGTTTCGGACCCGAGGAGCAGCAAGCGCAGTTTGTGGAGGACACCTTCAGGCGTTATGCACGCCGCAAGGCTGCAATAACACCTGCGTCACCCGCCGCTCCTCTACCGCCGCCACCGTCAGGCGCCAGCCCTCATGCTCCAGGCTATCGCCCACCACAGGCAGGCGGTCGAGCAGGCTCATCACCAGGCCGGCCAGGGTCTGGTAGTCCTCGGTCGCGACGGCCTTGAAGCCGGTACGCTGACGAATCTGGGTGAGGTTGAGGGCGCCATTGGCACGGAAGCCCGCGCCCTCCTCGACAATATCCGGCCCTTCGATCTCACTGGCGTCCGGCAACTCACCGGCAATGGATTCAAGAATGTCGGTCATGCTCAATACGCCCATGAAGTCACCGAATTCGTTGATCACGAAGGCGATATGGGTGGATTCCTGGCGCATCTGTTCCAGGGCGTTGAGGATCGAAAAGCTCTCCAGCAGGTTGATCGCCCGGCGTGCGAGGTGCTCCAGGTTCGGCTCGTTGCCGGCCAGGTACTCCTTGAGCAATTCCTTCTTATGCACAAAGCCCAACGGTTCATCCACCGCGCCATTGCGGATCAACGGCAGGCGCGAATAGGACGAATGCATCAGCTTCAGGCGAATCGTGTCGGGGTCGTCCGCCAGGTCGATAAAGTCGACGTTGGCCCGCGGCGTCATCAAGCTGCGAATCGGCCTCTCGGCCAGTTGCAGCACACCGCTGATCATCACCCGCTCGCGTCGGTCGAACAGCGGCCCCTGGGCGGCATCCGTCTCGCCCAACAGGTCAGCCACCTCTTCCCCCACCTCCTCCACCGCCAGGCTGCGACCGCCGAGCAAGCGCATCACCGCATGGGCCGTGCGCTCACGCACCGGCAACACGCCCTGGGCCGACTTCTTGCGACGCGCGCGGGCAATCTGGTTGAACACCTCGATCAGGATCGAGAAACCAATCGCCGCGTACAGGTAGCCCTTGGGAATATGGAAACCCAGGCCTTCAGCGGTCAGGGCAAAACCGATCATCATCAGGAAGCCCAGGCACAGCATGATCACCGTCGGGTGGGCGTTGACGAAGCGTGTAAGCGGCTTGCTCGCGACGATCATCAGGCCGATGGAAATGATCACGGCGATCATCATCACCGCCAGCTCATCCACCATGCCCACGGCCGTGATCACCGCATCCAGGGAGAACACCGCGTCGAGCACCACGATCTGCGCCACAATCGGCCAGAACATCGCGTATGCCACGTTGCCGGTGCGCTGGGCCACATGGCCTTCCAGGCGTTCATGCAGTTCCATGGTGGCCTTGAACAACAGGAACACACCGCCGAACAGCATGATCAGGTCACGGCCGGAGAAGCTCTTGTCGAACACCTCGAACAGCGGCTGGGTCAGGGTTACCAACCAGGAAATACTCGCCAGCAAGCCCAGGCGCATCAGCAACGCCAGGGACAAACCGATCAAGCGCGCTCGGTCGCGCTGCTCCGGCGGCAGCTTATCCGCCAGGATCGCAATAAACACCAGGTTGTCGATGCCCAGCACCAGTTCCAGCACAATCAAGGTCAACAGGCCGAGCCAGGCCGTTGGATCCGCTAACCATTCCATTTATACAAGTCTCTCTACAGGTTTCAGAATGCCGGGCACGGCAAGGCGCGGTCAGTGGACCGGGACACGGCTGGCAGTCGGGATACGGGGTGTTTCAGCGGGAACAGCGGCGGCGGATGTCTTGGGGAAAGACGACTGGGAGGCTCCGAGAGGATGTTCATGCAGGTCCTGAAATAACAAAAGGACTTGAATCCTACAGGCGAAATACAAATTTCCTGCAACGCAAAACTATTACAAAACCTGTCTTCGAACCCCACACAAAATCATGTGGGAGACGGCTTGCCCCCGATGAGCATGAGTATTTTCAGATCCTGCCAAATCTCTGTGGTGAGCGGGCTTGCCCCGCGCTGGGCTGCGAAGCAGCCCCAAAACCAGCCTCTACAGAGTGCCTGATACACCGCGTACTTCTTTACTGGGGCTGCTTCGCAGCCCGGCGCGGGCGGTGCGACGATTCGACAAGCCCGCTCACCACAACAGCCCTGTCTGCCGGGCGTCCGGCGTTGAGCCAACGTTGTGTAGATACCCATGCCCCGACGAGGGCGTGTCAGGTTTTACGGGTTGCATCGTCCAGCGCCAGGATGGTGTGGGCATTCGTCACCGTCGTCGCCAACGTATTGATCACCCCCGACCGCAACGCCCCCAACGTCGCCGCCGCCTTGGTGTTCTCGCTGGCAATCGCCACCACGTCCGGGATGCGAAACAACTCCTGCACCGTCAACCCGATCACTCGCCCCTGGATCGCGTTGACCGCCGGCTGGCCATGGATGTCGATGAAGTCATAGCCCATCATGTCGCCCACGGTGCCGGACAAGCGTGCCTGGGCGATCTCCTGGGGCGAGAACCAGCCCATGCGCACCATATTGCTGTTTTCGCTCATGTCGCCGATGCCGATCAGCGCCATGTCAGCCCGCCGCGCACGGTCGAGGGTCGAGCGCACCGTGTCGTTGTTGATCAACACCCCGCGCAACTCCGGGTTGGCCACCAGGGCCGGGGCGTACAGGCTTTCACTCTCGCCGCCAAAGCGCAGGGCCAGGCGCCGGCAGATGTGATCGGGGTTCATGTATTCGCCGGCCTTGAGCGAACCGCCAATGGCGCAGACAAATGTGCAGTTGCGCGTCACCGGCAGGAACACGTTATCGGCCACGGCGCCGACGTTGCGGCCCATGCCCACGGCGACGATCATGCCGTCACTCAAGGTCTTGTTCAGGTAGTTGGCCACCAGGCTGGCGACCGCCGAGCGCTGGGTATCGGGGTCGCTGTGGTCCACCGCGATCAACGCGCGATCCAGCTTGAAGCGCGCCACCAAGGCCTGTTCCAGCTCGTTGTTCATCGCCGGATGCTGCAAGACGCGCACCTCGACAATACCTTCATCCCGCGCGCGCTTGAGCAATCGGCTGACTTTGGCCCGGGACAGGTCGAAGCGCTTGGCGATGGCTTCCTGAGTGACGTTCTCGAGGTAATAGAGCATCGCCACTTCAGTCATCTGATCAATATCGCTGGCCATGCGCTGGGTACTGTCACTCATGGGGACGGGCTTCCGTTTCGGCGTCAAAGGCGCATTCTCCCGACTCTTGCCCTGCTACGTCCACTATTGATGCCCATCGCGCTCGATCGCATTGATGCGCTCGACCTTGGCCCCGGAACGTGCCGCCTCGAACTCCGACTCCAGGAACGACTTGACGATGCTTTTCGCCAGTTCGGCGCCGATCACCCGCGCGCCGATAGAGAGGATCTGCGCATCGTTGCTCTTGCGCGCCCGCTCTGCCGAGTACGTGTCATGGGCCTGGGCCGCACGAATCCCGAGCACCTTGTTGGCCGAGATCGCCATGCCGATCCCCGTGCCGCACACCAGCACGCCCAGGCGCTGCTGCCCGGCGTTGATGGCGGTGGCCACGGCCAGGGCGATGTCCGGGTACAACACCGGCGCGGTGGAATGGGTGCCGAAGTCGGTCACCGGATAGCCCAGCGCCTCGATATGGCGCTTTAACAGCTCCTTGAGCTCAAAACCCGCTTCATCGCATCCGATAGCCACCGGGAAAGGTGTGTTCATGGTGTCTGGCTCCGCTGCCGTGAGGGTGCTTACGACTGATCAACTGATCACTCAATGAAATTTCTATCATTCATTTCGCAGGCGTAACCCTCTCCTGTCAAGCAGGATTTAACTGACTTGCCAGTCAAAGCGCTCTAAAAAAGGGTAATTGGCGAAAAAGATCAGAATCGCAGCATTTACATGAAAGAGATTGACTGATCAGAATTTCATTTGATACACATATGATCACAGCGAAACATGACTGTGCGACCTAATAAGAATTCACAGCACGAGGACACGCCGATGGCCACGCCATTACTGCTCCAGGCTGAACACGTCGCCAAGGCTTACGCCGGGATCCCTGCCCTGCGTGACGGGCACCTCTCTCTGCGGGCCGGCAGCGTCCACGCCCTGTGCGGCGGCAATGGCGCAGGCAAGTCGACTTTCCTGAGCATCCTGATGGGCATCACCCCGCGTGATGCCGGCAGCATTCTGCTCAACGGCACCGCCGTACAGTTCAATCGCCCCAGCGAAGCCCTCGCGGCGGGGATCGCGATGATCACCCAGGAACTGGAACCGATCCCCTACATGACCGTCGCCGAAAACATCTGGCTGGGCCGCGAACCGCGCCGCGCCGGCTGCATCGTCGACAACAAGGCCTTGAACCGCCGCACCCGCGAGCTGCTGGAAAGCCTTGAATTCGATGTCGACGCCAGCAGCCCCATGCACCGCCTGAGCGTGGCGCAGATCCAGCTGGTGGAAATCGCCAAGGCGTTCAGCCATGACTGCCAGGTGATGATCATGGACGAGCCAACGTCGGCCATTGGCGAGCGCGAAGCCGAAACCCTGTTCAAGGCGATTCGCCGCCTCACCGCGCGGGGCGCCGGCATCGTCTATGTATCGCACCGCTTGAGCGAACTGGCGCAGATCGCCGATGACTACAGCATCTTCCGCGACGGCGCCTTTGTGGAAAGCGGACGCATGGCCGATATCGACCGCGACCACCTGGTGCGCGGCATCGTTGGCCAGGAACTGACCCGCATCGACCACAAGGTCGGCCGCGAATGCGCCGCCGACACCTGCCTGCAAGTCGACAACCTCAGCCGCGCCGGTGAGTTCCACGACATCAGCCTGCAACTGCGCCAGGGTGAAATCCTCGGCATCTACGGCCTGATGGGCTCGGGGCGCAGTGAATTCCTCAACTGCATCTATGGCCTGACCGTGGCGGACTCCGGCAGCGTCACCCTGCAAGGCAAGCCCATGCCCGTGGGCCTGCCCAAGGCGACCATCAATGCCGGCATGTCGCTGGTCACCGAAGACCGCAAGGACAGCGGCCTGGTGCTTACCGGCAGCATTCTTTCCAACATTGCGCTGTCGGCCTACAAGCGCCTGTCGAGCTGGTCGCTGATCAATGCGCGCAAGGAAACCCAACTGGCCCAGGACATGGTCAAGCGCCTGCAGATCAAAACCACCTCACTGGAACTGCCGGTGGCGTCCATGAGCGGCGGCAACCAACAGAAAGTGGTGCTCGCCAAATGCCTGTCGACCGAACCGGTGTGCCTGCTGTGCGATGAGCCGACACGGGGTATCGATGAGGGCGCCAAGCAGGAGATCTACCACCTGCTGGATCAATTCGTGCGCGCCGGTGGCGCCGCCATCGTGGTGTCGTCGGAAGCCCCGGAACTGTTGCACCTGAGTGACCGCATCGCCGTCTTCAAGGGCGGCCGCCTGGTGACCATCAGCACCGACACCGCCCTTTCCCAGGAAGCCCTGTTGAGTCTTGCCTCATGAATGCCAAAACCATTGCCGCCCCCATCACCACAGCGCCACGCAACCGCCTGCGCCTGTCCCTAGACCGTTTCGGCCTGCCGCTGGTGTTTATCCTGCTGTGCGTGGTGATGGCGTTTTCCAGCGAGTACTTCATGACCTGGCGCAACTGGATGGACATCCTGCGCCAGACCTCCATCAACGGCATCCTCGCGGTGGGCATGACCTACGTGATCCTGACCAAGGGCATCGACCTTTCCGTCGGCTCGATCCTGGCCTTTGCCGGATTGTGCAGCGCCATGGTCGCGACCCAGGGCTACGGGCTGCTGGCGGCGGTGAGTGCGGGGATGTTTGCCGGGGCGATGCTCGGCGTGGTCAACGGCTTTATGGTCGCCAACCTGTCGATCCCGCCGTTCGTGGCCACTCTCGGCATGCTCAGCATTGCCCGCGGCATGACCTTCATCCTCAACGACGGCAGCCCGATCACCGACCTGCCCGACGCCTACCTGGCCCTGGGCATCGGCAAGATCGGCCCGATTGGCGTGCCGATCATCATCTTCGCCGTGGTCGCGCTGATCTTCTGGATGGTGCTGCGCTACACCACCTACGGCCGCTATGTGTACGCGGTGGGCGGCAATGAAAAAAGCGCGCGCACCTCCGGGATCGGCGTGCGCAAGGTGATGTTTTCGGTGTACGTGGTGTCCGGCCTGCTCGCCGGGTTGGCGGGCGTGGTGTTGTCGGCACGCACCACCTCCGCCCTGCCCCAGGCCGGGGTGTCCTATGAGCTGGACGCGATTGCCGCCGTGGTCATCGGCGGCACCAGCCTGTCGGGCGGCACCGGCAGCATTGTCGGCACGCTGTTCGGCGCGTTGTTGATCGGCGTGATCAACAACGGCCTGAACCTGCTCGGCGTGTCCTCCTATTACCAGCAGGTCGCCAAGGGCCTGATCATCGTGTTTGCAGTACTGATCGACGTGTGGCGCAAGAAAAAACGCTAGAGAACGACCACTACAACAATAACCGGAGTTCCCCCCATGAAACTTGGTACCACCCTGGCCGCCGCGGCGGCTCTCTCCCTGCTCGCCGGCAGTATCGCAATGGCCGCCGATGGCAAGACCTACAAGGTCGGCGCGGCCGTCTATGGCCTCAAGGGCCAGTTCATGCAGAACTGGGTCCGCGAGCTCAAGGAGCACCCGGCGGTCAAGGACGGCACCGTGCAGTTGACGGTGTTCGACGGCAACTACGACGCCCTGACCCAGAACAATCAGATCGAAAACATGGTGACCCAGCGCTACGACGCGATCCTGTTCGTGCCGATCGACACCAAGGCCGGCGTCGGCACCGTCAAGCAAGCCATGAGCAACGACGTGGTGGTTATCGCCTCCAACACCAAGGTCGCCGACGCCTCGGTGCCCTACGTCGGTAACGATGATGTGGAAGGCGGCCGCCTGCAGGCCCAGGCCATGGTCGACAAGCTCAACGGCAAGGGCAACGTAGTGATCATCCAGGGCCCGATTGGCCAGTCGGCGCAGATCGACCGCGAAAAAGGCGAGCTGGAAGTGCTGGGCAAGCACCCTGGCATCAAGATCATCGAGAAAAAGACCGCCAATTGGGACCGCGCCCAGGCCCTGGCGCTGACCGAAGACTGGTTGAACGCCCACCCCAAAGGCATCAACGGCGTGATCGCGCAGAACGACGACATGGCCCTCGGCGCCGTGCAGGCCCTCAAATCCCACGGCCTGACCTCCAAGGATGTGCCCGTCACGTCCATCGACGGCATGCCGGACGCGATCCAGGCGGCGAAGAAAGACGAAGTCACCACCTTCCTCCAGGACGCCCAGGCCCAGTCCCAGGGCGCACTGGACGTGGCGTTGCGCGCACTCGCCGGCAAGGACTACAAGCCGCAGTCGGTGATCTGGGAGCGCTATGCCAAGGACGTGAAATGGGGCGATGGCACGGCCAAGACCTACATCCTGCCGTGGGTGCCCGTGACTAACGCCAACGCCGATGCGCTGTACAAACAAGTCAGTGGCGGTAAGTAGTCATTGGCTTGAAATACAGTCAAGTGTGGGAGAGAGCTTGCCCCCTCCCACATTGGATCTCGATCGTTATTGAAAGAGGAGTCATGCATGTCTGGATTCTGGAACCAAGCCTTCGACCTCAACGGCCGTTGCGCGGTGATCACCGGCGGCGCCGCCGGTATCGGCCTGGCCTGTGCCAGCCTGCTGGTGGAGCGCGGCGCCCGCGTGGCTTTGCTCGACCGCGACCCGGCGGTGGTTGAAGTGGCAGCGGGCCTGGGTGCCGGGCATCTGGGCATTGCCGTCGACCTCAGCCAGATCAACCAGGTGCAACACACCATCGACCAGGTCTTCGCACACTTCCAACGCCTGGATTACCTGATCAACAGCGCCGGCGTGGCCCTGCTGGACAAGGCCGTCGATGTCAGCGAAAGCGCCTGGGACACCACCTTGGACATCAACCTCAAGGCCAGCTTTTTCGTGGCCCAGGCCTGCGCCCGGCACATGCTCGCCCAGGGCAGCGGGCGCATCGTCAACCTCGCGTCCCAGGCCGCGGTGATCGGCCTCGACCGCCACGTCGCCTACTGCGCCAGCAAGGCGGCCATCGTCGGCATGACCAAGGTATTGGCCATGGAATGGGCGCCGCACATCAATGTCAACGCCATTTCCCCCACCATCGTCGAGACCGCGCTGGGCAAGAAGGCCTGGGCCGGTGAAGTCGGCGAACGGGCCAAATTGCAGATCCCGGCGGGCCGCTTTGCGCAGCCGGAGGAAATCGCCGGGCTGGCGCTGTACCTGCTCAGCGATGCCGCGCAGATGATCACCGGCGCCAACCTGGTGATCGACGGCGGCTACAGCATTCAGTAATTCATTTATCTGTCGTGAGGTTTTGTCATGTCCACTGTCACCGAACGCACACCCGAACAACTCTCGCCGGCCATCCCGAAAACCATGCAGGCCGTGGTTTGCCACGGCCCGGAAGACTATCGCCTGGAAACCGTCGACGTACCCACGCCCGGCCCCGATGAGATCCTCACCAAGGTCGAGTTGTGCGGCATTTGCATGGGCGACATCAAGACCTATCGCGGCGCGCCGTCGTTCTGGGGCGATGCCGAGCAACCGCGCTACGTCAAGCCGCCGATGATCCCCGGCCATGAGTTCGTGTGTCGCGTGGTGGCCCTGGGCCCGGGCGCGGAAAAGCGCGGCGTGAAGGTCGGTGACCGGGTGATCTCGGAGCAGATCGTGCCGTGCTGGGGCTGTCGCTTCTGCAACCACGGCCAGTACTGGATGTGCCAGAAACACGACCTCTATGGTTTCCAGAACAATGTGCAGGGTGCCATGGCCCAGTACATGATCTTCACCAAGGAAGGCATCATTCACAAAGTGCCGGAATCCATCGCCCCCGACGAAGCGATCCTGATCGAACCCCTGGCCTGCTCACTGCATGCGGCGGAACGCGCCAACGTCGACCATGACGACATTGTGGTGGTCGCCGGCGCCGGCACCCTGGGCCTGGGCATCATCGGCGCCGTGCGTTTGCGCAACCCGAAAAAACTCATCGTGCTCGACATGAAACCCGAACGCGCCGCCCTCGCCCTGCGCATGGGCGCCGACGAAGTGTGGAACCCGGCCGAAGTGGACGTACTGGCCAACATCCGCGCGATCACCGACGGCTATGGCTGCGACATCTATATCGAGGCCACCGGGCACCACAAGGCGGTGAACCAGGGCCTGGCGATGCTGCGCAAGCTGGGGCGCTTCGTGGAGTTCAGCGTATTCAACGACGAGGCCACGGTGGACTGGTCGATCATCGGCGACCGCAAGGAACTGGACATCCTCGGCTCGCACCTGGGGCCGTACATGTACCCGCGGGCCATCGACTTTATCGGCAACCGCAAGATCGATATGCGCGATGTAGTCACCCACAAGTTCGCCCTGGCGGACTTCAAGGAAGCGTTTGCGGTGATGGAACGTGGCGACAAGTCGCTCAAGGTTGTACTCGAACCCTAGGAACACACAACCGCTTTACTGCAGGAGCCGAGCTTGCTCGCGAAGGTCGACAATGATAACGCGGGGCTTCTGGATAAACGCGGTGTCTTCACGCTTTTCGCGAGTAAGCTCGCTCCTACAAAAAGAACACAGGAACCCGCGTTATGAATCGAGTCATCAACGATCCGGACCAAGTGGTCGAGGACATGCTGCGCGGCATCCTGGTCGCGCACCCCGAACTGCGCCAGTACGAAAGCAACCCACGGGTGATCGTCAAGGCCAGGCCTTCCGGGCCAGGGCGTGTCGGCATTGTCACGGGGGGCGGCTCCGGCCATGAGCCGGCCTTTCTCGGCTATGTCGGCCCCGGCCTGGTCGACGCGGTGGCCGTCGGCGAGATTTTCTCCTCGCCCACCGCCAAGAGCTTTTTCGACGCCTTCCGCGCTGCCGACCATGGCGCCGGCGTGGCCTGCCTGTACGGCAACTATGCCGGCGACAATATGAACGTGAAGCTGGCGATGAAAATGGCCGCCAGCAAAGACATGCGCATCCGCACCGTGGTCGCCAACGACGACGTGGCCTCCGCGCCCAAGGCCGAGATCGCCAAACGTCGAGGCGTGGCCGGGGAAATCTTCATGTGGAAGATCGGCGGTGCCGCAGCCGCCCAGCACTACGACCTCGACGGCGTGATTCGCGTCGCGCAGAAAACCGTCGACCAGTGCCGCTCGATTGGCATCGGCCTCACGCCCTGCACCATTGCCGCCGTGGGCAAGCCCAACTTCCAGATCCCCGACGGCCAGATGGAACTGGGCATCGGCCATCACGGCGAACCAGGCATTGAGGTCATCCCGATCGAATCCGCCGCCGCCATGGCCGAGCGCATGCTCGCGCCGATCCTCGCCGACCGCGACTTCAGCCAGGATGACAGCGTGGTGGTGCTGGTCTCCGGTCTTGGCGCCACGCCGGTGATGGAGCTGTATATTTTCTATGCCGAGGTCGAACGCCAACTCAAGGCCAAGGGCTTGAAGATTCACCGCTGCTACGTCGGCAACTACTTCACCTCCCTGGAAATGATGGGCGTGACCCTGACCCTGCTCGGCCTCGACGCCGAGCTGAAAACCCTGATCGACCAACCCTGCCGCTCCATCGGCATGACCCAGGCGGACTGAACCATGAGCCAGCATTTTTCCAGCCACCACGGCAGCGCCATCGTCACCGACCTGGTCAGCGTGATCGTGGCCAACCGTGAATACCTCAGCGAAGTCGACGGCGCGATTGGCGACGGCGACCATGGCATCAACATGGCCAAGGGCTTCGCCCATTGCGGGCGCACGATCGAAGGTCGCCAACTGACCCTCGCCGAAGCCCTGGATGAACTGACCCTGAGCCTGATGGAAGGCATCGGCGGCTCCATGGGGCCGTTGTATGGCAGCCTGTTTATCGGCATGGCCGACGAAGTGCGTGGCCGTGACGACATCGACGCGGCCACCTTCGCCCACCTGTTGCGCGGCGGCCTGACCTCGTTGCAGGACATCACCGAAGCGGGCGTGGGCGACAAGTGCCTGATGGACACATTGATCCCGGCGGTGGAAGCCTTCGAGCGCGCGCACGCCTCGGGGGCGTCCTTCAGTGATGCACTGGAGGCGATGAAAACCGCCGCCTCCCAGGGGCGCGACTCCACCAAGGACCTGGTGGCGAAGATCGGCCGCGCCAGTCGCCTGGGCGAGCGCTCACTCGGCGTGCTGGATGCGGGGGCGGTGTCGTGCTGCCTGATCCTTACGCGCCTGGCGGATTCGGTGCAGCCGCGCCTGAGTGCTTGACCTGCTGGATATACCGCGCCACCGCCGGCGCTTTCTCGAAGCGCCGGTGAATCAGCGACAGCCACGAGGATGCATCGTAGCCCTGAATGCTGCGGTACACCACGCCCGGCAACTGCACATGCCCGACCATTGACGCGGGCACCACCGCCACGCCCTGCCCCATCGACACCAGCGCCACTACCGCGACCAGCCCGCCCGGCTGTGGCCCCAGGCGCGGAGCATAACCGCCTTGCGCGGCGACATGCAGGGTGCCGCTGATTTGCTCCGGCAGGATAAATGTCTCGTTTTGCAGGTGTTCGCAGCCTATGGCCGCGAGCCCCAACAGCCAGGAATCCTGGGGCAGCGCCAGGACAAAACCTTCGCCGTCCAGGCGCACCGCCTCCACCCCCTCGGGCAAGGTCATCGGCGAGCGGATGTAGCCGATGTCATAGCGCCCGTCCGCCACCGCACTCGGCAGCGTGGCCATGGCGCATTCGCGCACCGTCACGCTGACGTCGGGAAATGCCTGGCCGAACGCACGCATCTGCCGCTGCAACAGCCCGGCGTACAGCGCCGAAGCCACGTAACCCAATTCGATATGGCCGATCTCGCCACGCCCGGCACGCTGGGCATGGCGTTGGGCGAATTCAAACTGGCGCACGGTGGCTTCGGCCTCGACCAGCAAGGCGGCGCCGGCTTCGGTGAGGCTGACTTCGCGTTGCCGGCGGATAAACAAGCGCGTGCCCAGGCTGGTTTCCATGTCCTGGATCTGCCGGCTCAGGGTCGGTGGCGCAATGCCCAATTGCTCGGCGGCACGGGTGAAGTTGCGCTGCCGGGCCACGGCGAGGAAGTAGCGAAAATGGCGGATATCCATAACAGGGTTAGCTCAAAGGTAATGAAGTGCTCCACAGCGGCTAACAATACCAGCAGTGGCCAGGGATAAGCTCGAAGCACCTCACCATTGGAGCGCCCTTGCGATGCCCATCAACTGCATTTGCCCTATTGCCTGTAAGGTAATCCAATCATGAGCCGGGTCAACCCGCGCCTGACGTTGCTGACCGCGTCCGGCGTCTGCTCGCTGATCGTGCTCGACACCAATATCGTCGCCGTGACCCTGCCGAGCATCGCTCGCGACCTGGGGGCGAACTTTGCCGATATCGAATGGGTGGTCAGCGCCTACATGCTGGCGTTTGCCGCCTTGCTGCTACCGGCCGGGAGCCTTGCCGATCGGTTCGGGCGCAAAAAATCCCTGGTCTGGGGCCTGAGTATTTTTATCCTCGCCTCCGTTGGCTGCGGGGCGGCGCCGAGTGCGTTGTGGCTGGATATCGCCCGCGCGGTCAAGGGCGTCGGTGCAGCGTTATTGCTCACGTCAGCCCTGGCCTCCATTGGCCACACCTTCCACGATGAAGTCGAGCGGGCCAAGGCCTGGGCGTTCTGGGGCGCCTGCATGGGCGTGGCGATGACGGCCGCGCCGACCCTGGGCGGCTTGATCACCGAGTACCTGGGCTGGCGCTGGATTTTCTACCTCAACCTGCCCGTGGGCCTGGCGCTGATGAGCCTGGTGCTGCACGCCATTGCGGAATCCCGCGATAGCCAATCCGCCCGCCTCGACCCGTGGGGCAGCCTGGCCTTCAGCGCGAGCCTGTTGTGCCTGATTTGGGGCCTGATCGAGGTCAACCGTATCGGCTGGGATAACCCGCTGACCTATGCACGCCTGATCGGCGGTGCGGTGTTGCTGGGTGTATTTGTAGGGGTCGAACGTGTGCAGCGGCGGCCCATGGTGGACCTGCAACTGTTTCGCCACCCGCGTTTTATCGGCGCCTTGCTCGGGATGTTTGCCTACGCCGGCTGTGCCCAAGTGATGATGACGCTGCTGCCGTTCTATCTGCAGAACGGCCTGGGCTTCTCCGCGATTGCCTCGGGCCTGGGCATGCTGCCGTTCGCCCTGACCATGCTGGTCTGTCCCCGGATCGGCGCGCGGCTGGCGGGGCGCTTCGCACCGGCAACGATGATGGCAACCGGGTTGACCCTGGTGGGCTGCGGCAACCTGCTAAGTGCCTGGGCGGTGAATATCGGCGGCTACCTGCCCTTCGCCCTGGCGATTGCCGTCACCGGTGCCGGTGCCGGTTTGCTCAATGGTGATACGCAAAAAAACATCATGGCCTGCGTGCCACGGGACCGTGCGGGGATGGCGTCGGGCATGAGCACCACCATGCGGTTCAGCGCGATCATGTTGGCGATTGGCGTGTATGGCGCACTGCTGAGCAGCCACAGCGAGCACGTGTTGCGCGCACGTATCGACACGCAATGGCAGGCGCAGGTGGCGGGGATTGCTTCACGGGTGGTGGCCGGGGATATGCCGGCGGCAATGGGCTTGTTGCCCGAGCCGGCACGGGCGATGGTGCAACCGCTGGCGCAGCAGGCGTTTGTGGGTGGATTCAGTTACGTATTGTGGGTGGCGGGTGTGCTGGGATTGCTCGGAGCGCTGGTGGTGGGGAGGCTGATGCGCAAGCCCCCTCCCACACCGAACTAATGTGGGAGGGGGCTTGCCCTAATACCAGTCAGTTAAGGAGGAACACTGTAACTGTGGCGAGCGGGCTTGCCCCGCGTTGGGCTGCGCAGCAGCCCCAATAAGAGCGCTGCAGTGTGCCAGGCAGCTCCGGGACTATGTTTTGGGGCTGCTTCGCAGCCCAACGCGGGACAAGCCCGCTCACCACAACAGCCCTATCCGCCGTGCGTTCAGCGTTGAGCCAACGTTGTGTAGATACCTATGCCCCTATGAGGGTGTGTCAGAAATGCAACTGTGACTGACCCACCGCCATCGGGGCAAGCCCCCTCCCACAGGTATTAGCTATCCCCCAAAGGGCCTTACCAGAAGCGTTGCTGGGTCAGGCGACTCCACCAGGTCAGCAGCACCCGGTCGACCGAGCCGCTGGCCGCCAGGCCCACCCGTTCCTGCAGGCTTTTACGCTCGGCATAGTGCAGGTGGAACACTTCGGCGGTCTTGGCCTTGGTGGCCAGGTATTCGTCGCTGGTTTGCAGTTCGTCGACCAGTTGCTTATCCAGCGCGGCAACACCCAGCCACACCTCTCCGGTCGCTACGTCATCAATCGCCAGCTGTGGGCGATAACGCGAGACGAAGTTCTTGAACAGCTGATGGGTGATGTCCAGGTCTTCCTGGAACTTCTCGCGGCCTTTCTCGGTGTTTTCGCCAAACACCGTGAGGGTGCGCTTGTACTCGCCGGCGGTCAGTACTTCAAAGTCGATGTCGTGCTTTTTCAGCAGGCGGTTGACGTTGGGTAACTGCGCCACCACGCCAATGGAGCCGAGGATGGCAAACGGTGCGCTGATGATCTTCTCGCCGATGCACGCCATCATGTAGCCGCCGCTGGCCGCGACCTTGTCGATGCACACGGTCAACGGCACGCCCGCCTGGCGGATACGCGCCAGTTGCGACGACGCCAGGCCGTAGCTGTGGACCATGCCGCCGCCGCTTTCCAGGCGCAGCACCACTTCGTCCTTGGGCGTGGCCAGGCTCAGCAGCGCGGTGATTTCATGGCGCAGGCTCTCGGTGGCCGAGGCCTTGATGTCACCGTCGAAATCCAGCACGAACACCCGTGGCTTGACCTCGGGTTTCTTCTTGCCGTTCTTCTTTTCGGCTTTGCTTTCGGACTTGCGCAGGGCCTTGAGCTGCTCCTTGTCGAGCAGGCTCGACTCCAGGCGCTCACGCAGGCCTTTATAGAAGTCATTGAGCTTGCTGACTTGCAGTTGGCCGGCGGCTTTGCGACGCCCTTTACTGCGCAGTGCCGCGAAGCTGATCAAGACCACCAGAATAGCGACCACCAGGGTGACAGTCTTCGCCAGAAAGCTCGCGTATTCAGCCAAAAAATCCATGTGTCTCCTTAACAATGCACGGCGCCAGGCGCGGATTGCCCAAGCATACCGACGGGATCGCCGGGCGGCCAGTGCTCAAACCGCCAGCAGGAACGCGCTCCAACGAGCTTTTAAAACAAGCGTATGTTTTTTCATTGACAGCACCCTGGCATCCTCATAACCTCGCCAGACTTTCAACGTACCGGGAAAACGGACGTGGGCAGCATCTATTTGATTCGACATGGCCAGGCCTCCTTCGGTGCAGACGACTATGACGTGCTGTCGCCCGTCGGCGTGGAACAAGCGCAAGTGCTCGGCCGCCACCTGGCGGATATGGGCCTGGTGTTCGACCGCTGCATCGCCGGCGACCTGCGCCGCCAGCAGCACACCGCCACTGCCGCCTTCGATCAATACAGCACCCTCGGCCTGCCGGTGCCTGCATTGGAAACCGACAGCGCCTTCAACGAATTCGACGCCGACGCAATCATCCGCGCCCTGCTCCCCGACCTGCTCGGCAGCGAACCCGACGCCCTGGACATCCTGCGCAACGCCGCGCAAAACCGCAGCGAGTTCCAACGCATCTTCGCCCTGATCATCGAGCGCTGGCTGGCCGGCACCTATGACCCCCCGGGGCTGGAAAGCTGGCTGGGGTTCGTCGAGCGCGTCCAGGGTGGCCTGCAACGCATTCTGGAAGCGGCGGACAACACGCAGAAGGTCGCCGTGTTCACCTCCGGCGGCACCATCACCGCCCTGCTCCACCTGATTACCCGGGTGCCTGCCGCCCAGGCCTTCGAACTGAACTGGCAAATTGTTAACACCTCGCTCAACCAGCTGAAATTCCGCGGTCGCGAGGTGGCACTGGCTTCCTTCAACAGTCACACCCACTTGCAACTGTTGAAGGCGCCGCAACTCATCACCTTCCGATGAAGTGCGGCCAACCGTGACCCCAAGGTCACTGGACTCACCATAAAAGGATCGAAACCATGACTGACGTAGCTAAAGCCGTAGAAGCAATGAAAGCCAAATTCAACCCAAGCGCTGCCGAAGGCTTGGACCTGGTGTTCGGTTTCCGTATCGACGACACCAAGAACTTTTCCCTGGTAGTCAAAGACAAGACCTGCGAACTGCTGGAAGGCGAAAACCCGGACGCCCAAGTGACCCTGGTCATGGACAGCGAGACCCTGGAGGGCATCGTCGACGGTTCCACCGACGGCATGCAGGCCTTCATGGGCGGCAAGCTGCGCACCGAAGGCGACATGATGCTGGCCATGAAGCTGAGCGAACTGTTCCCTTCCTGATTCACGGGTAACCCTGAATCCCTGTGGGAGGGGGCTTACATCCCGATGGCGGTTTGTCAGTCGCGTCATCAGTTGACTGACCCACCGCTATCGGGGCAAGCCCCCTCCCGCATTTGGGCTGTAGCAGCAACGCCACCAACGCACTCCATCCGGTCTGGTGCGAAGCCCCCAACCCCCGCCCCGTCTCGCCATGGAAATACTCATGGAACAACACCAGCTCACGACTGGCCGGGTCCGCCTCCAACTGGGCATACCCCGCCATCGACGGTCGTGAACCGTTTTCATCCCGCAGAAACAGGCGGGTCATCCGCTGGCTGAGGCTGTCGGCCACGTCCTCCAGGGATGCCAGATACCCGCTGCCCGTGGGGTATTCCACCGAGAAGTTGTCCGCGTAGTAGCGGTGAAATTCGCGCAGCGATTCGATCAGCATGTAGTTCACCGGCATCCACAAGGGCCCGCGCCAGTTGGAATTGCCGCCGTACAGGCGCGAGTCGGATTCACCCGGCTGGTAACGGGCGCACAGGGTGTCGCCATTCATCTTCAGCGCCAGTGGCTGCTCGGCGAACGCCTTGGACAGGGAGCGCACGCCAAAGGCCGAGAGGAATTCGTCGTCATCGAGCATGCGCCGCAGCAAATCCTTGGTGCGCTCGCCACGCAACAGCGCCAGCAACAGGCGATTGCCCTGCCCCGGTTCGTTCCAGCGCGACACCAGTTTGGCCAGGTCCGGCCGGTGATGCATGAAACCCAACAGCCGTTCACGCAACCCTTCCAGCCCCTCGTGTTCGCGTTGCTCCAGCACCAGCACGGCAAACAACGGCATCAGGCCGACGATGGAGCGCAGCCGCACCGGCTCGTTCTGGCCATCGGGACGGTGCAGTACGTCGTAGAAGAACAGGTCCTGCTCGTCCCACAGGCCTTCGGCGCTGTCGTCGACGCGGTTGATGGCGCCGGCGATATACAGGAAATGCTCGAAAAACTTCACCGCGATATCGACATACACCGCATTGCGCTTGGCCAACTCCAGGCCGATACGCATCAAGTCCAGCGCATACGCCGCCACCCAGGCGGTGCCGTCGGCCTGATCGAGCTGATAACCCGGCGGCAACGCGGCCGAGCGGTCGAACAAGGCGATATTGTCCAGCCCCAGGAAGCCGCCCTGGAACAGGTTGCGACCCTCAGCGTCCTTGCGGTTGACCCACCAGGAAAAATTCAGCAGCAGCTTGTGGAAAATCCGCTCGAGGAAATCCAGGTCGCCCACACCGGTCAGCGCCTTGTCCTGCTGGTACACGCGCCAGCTGGCCCAGGCATGCACCGGTGGGTTGGCGTCGTCGAAACGCCATTCATAGGCCGGCAGTTGGCCGTTGGGGTGCATGAAGCGGTCCTTCACCAGCAACAACAGCTGTTGCTTGGCATACCCCGGATCGATCAGGGCAAACGCCACCGCCTGGAAACCCTGGTCCCAAGAGGCGTACCACGGGTATTCCCAGGTGTCGGGCATGGAGAGGATGTCGAAGTTGGACAGATGCCGCCAATGGGTATTGCGGATATGCAGGCGCTCGGGCGGTGGCGCGGGCTGGGCCGGGTCGCCGTCGAGCCACTGGTTCACATCGAAATAGTAGAGCTGCTTGGACCACAGCAAGCCGGCCAGGGCCTGGCGCTGCACATTGCGCGCATCGTCATCGGCGATGCCTTGCTGCAAGGCGGCGTAGAAGTCATCGGCCTCCTGGCGCCGCTGTTCAAACAGTTTGCGCGCGTTGACCTCGGGCGCGTCCACGGGCGCAAAGCGCAGGTAAAGGCTTTGGCTTTGCAGGCCCGCCAGTTCAAGGATAAAGCGCGCGGCCACCTTGGTACCGGTGTCGCGGCGAATCGCAGCGTCCAGCCCTTCGACCACGTAGTCGTTGATCCCGTCCTTGAAAGGCCCCGGCGCCGGTTGCCCGTCGAGCAGCGGGAAGTTGCTTTCGTTCTCACAGAACAGCCATTCCAGGCCCTCCTGGCCCCAGGCGCTGAGATGTCGATCGGGCAGTTCATGATGACGGGCCAGCACGTATTCGCCGTCCAGCCTCAACTGCGGCTTGGGTGCATCAAAGGTCCAGCTCCAGTCATTGCGCGCCCACACCTGCGGCAGCACCTGCAGGCGCGTCGGCTGTTGCGAGCGGTTGTGCACGGTGACGCGCATGAAGATATCGTCGGGCTGATGCTTGGCGTATTCGACGCTGACGTCGCAGTAGCGGTTGTCTTCGAACACACCGGTATCGAGGATCTCGTACTCGGCATCGCCCAGCCCACGGCGGGCGTTTTCGCCGATCAGGTCGGCGTAGGGAAAGGCGGCATGGGGGTATTTGTAGAGCATGCGCATATAGGCATGACTGGGCACACCGTCGACGAAAAAGTACAGTTCCTTGACATCTTCACCGTGATTACCCTCGGCATTATTCAGGCCGAACAGGCGTTCCTTGAGGATCGCGTCGCGCTCGTTCCACAGGGCCAGGCCCAGGCACCAGCGTTGCGCCTTGTCGCTGAAGCCGGCCAGGCCATCCTCGCCCCAGCGGTAGGCGCGGCTGCGTGCATGTTCATGGGGGAAGTAAGCCCAGGCATCGCCGTCGGCGCTGTAGTCTTCGCGCACCGTGCCCCATTGGCGTTCGCTCAGATAGGGGCCCCACTCGCGCCAACGCTCGGCCTCCGGCGTCGCCAGGCGTTGGCCTTCGATCGTGTCCAGTATTCGGGTGTCGGGTGTGGCCGTCATCGGGTCCTCCATCGCCTACCAGGTGAGGAGCAGTGTAGAGCCCAATGACGCCCGGGTGCACATGAAGACTTAGAAGATGGCGTAGGTGTAGTTGAAGATCAGGCGGGTCTGGTCCTGGTCGGCGGTGCCGGTGTTTTTGCCGTGATAGGTGCCGGTACGCAAGGTGGTACCAAAGCCTTTCAGAGGACCGGCCTGCACCACGTAGTCCAGGCGGAAGTCGGTTTCGTTTTCTTTCTGGTCAGGGCCACCGGCGACCTTCGACTTGATATCCGTACCGTCCAGGTAGGCCACGGACGCTTTCAGGCCCGGCACGTAGGCCTTGAAGTCATACGCGTACTGCCCGAAGTTGACCTGCTCGCCCGCCCGGGAGAACTGGCCCACCACCGCATCGGTGAACAGGTAGAAGTCGCTGCCGCCGGCGCCTTGGGCGTGGGGATCGGCAAGGCTGCCCTGGTTGACCCAGACAAAACCACCATCGTCACCCACGCCAATGTGGCCAAGCATCAGGCTGCTGCCGCCCAGTTGGTAGGTGAACGCGGCACTGTAGGTTTTGTTGTCCACTTCGTTGGCGTGCTTGGCGTAGCCGCCGTTGTTGTTGAACTGGTAGCCACTCTCGCCATTCTTGCCGTCGCTGCTGCTGTCGAAGTAACGCAGGTCGGTCTTGAACGACTGGTCGTTGCCCAGGGGCAGCACGTGGACCAGGCCGACGTAGTTCTGTTTGTAGAAGTCCTGCAACTGGGCGTAGTAGTACTGCAACGTCAGGTTTTTTGCGATCGCGTTGTCGGACGAACCAAACGGCTTGTAGTCCACCCCACCGAACTTGAAGCTGTCGCTGTCGCGCGTACCGCCGGCCACGCTCAAGCCCGTGGAGTTGCTGGAGGCACGGCCTTCGGCGCGGTTCAGCTCGCCGCCGGTGAAGGTGACGTTGGGAATATCGTTGGAGGTGAGGATGCCGCCGTCAAAGGTTTGCGGCGCCACGCGGCTGTCGTTGGAGACCAGGATCGGCAACACCGGCGCCAGGCCACCACCGACATGCAACTCGGTCTGGGAAATGCGGAACTTCACGTTGCCGGCCGCGCGACCGAAGGCATCGGCCGGCTCGGTGCCGTTGTTTTTGGTCGGGAAGAAGCTGTTGCCATTACCCGCCAGGCCCGGGCCTGCGGTGTGACCATCGCCGCCGTCCAGACGCAGGGCGCCGAAGGCCATCACGTCGAAACCCAGGCCAACGGTGCCTTGGGTGAAGCCGGATTTGTAGTCGAAACGCAGCGCGGTGGCCGCTTCACGCAAGTCGTTGTTGGTGCCCGAGCGGTTATCTGCGCTGTAGTACATGGTCCGCGAACTGACGGACGCATGGCTGTCTTCGAGAAAGCCGCTGTGGCCATTGCCTGTGCCCAGCGAGCCGAGCCCGAAGTCATCAGCGTAAGCCTGTTGTGCAAGAACGGCGGCGGTGATCGACAGCGCCAGTGTAGAAATTTTCATTAACTGCGGCCCCTGAATGTTTTTTTATCGTGTCTGGCGTGCAAACCCACTGTCGGCTCTGCAAACGTGACGATTCTTTCATGCCGGCGAGGGCGGACCTCGTGAAGCTTTCTTTAGAAAAGGGCCTGGAAAATGAAATTTCCCTGCCGCCGTTTTTTGTCATATTCACGTCATTTCATTCATTTGCAGAATGAAGTCCAGAGGATTCTTCGTTTGCACGCCCGCCCATAGCCCAACAAAATCCAGGCATCGGCCGCGCCCATCAGCATCGTCATCAGGAATTTTTCTATGCACAGCACCGCACATGTCAGCCCCGACGAGATCCGCAAGGGCTTTTCCAAGGCCATGTCCGACATGTACCGAGATGAAGTTCCGCTGTATGGCGCACTGATGGAGCTGGTCGCCGCCACCAACGCCCGCGTACTCGCCAGCGAACCGGGCCTGGCGCAACAGCTGCAACGCACCGGTGAGATCCAGCGCCTGGACATGGAGCGCCATGGCGCCATCCGCCTCGGCACCGCGGCGGAACTGGCGACCATCGGCCGCCTGTTCGCGGTGATGGGCATGCAGCCGGTGGGTTACTACGACCTGACCCCTGCCGGCGTCCCGGTGCATTCCACGGCGTTCCGCGCCGTGCACGAAAGCGCGCTGCAGACCAGCCCGTTTCGCGTGTTTACCTCATTGCTGCGCCTGGAGCTGATCGAAAACCCCGAGCTGCGCGGGTTCGCCGAAACCGCCCTGGCCAAGCGCTCGATATTCACCCCCCGCGCCCTGGCGCTGATCGAACAAGCGGAGAAGGACGGTGGCCTCAACGCTGCGGATGCCGATGAATTTGTGCGCCAGGCCCTGGAAACCTTCCGCTGGCACCACACCGCGACCGTGACCGCCGCGCAGTACCAGCAACTCAGCGACCAGCACCGCCTGATCGCCGACGTGGTGGCCTTCAAGGGCCCGCACATCAACCACCTGACCCCGCGCACCCTGGACATCGACCAGGTCCAGGCCGCCATGCCCGGCAAGGGCATCACCCCCAAGGCCGTGATCGAAGGGCCGCCCCGCCGCCAGTGCCCGATCCTGTTGCGCCAGACCAGCTTCAAGGCCCTCGACGAACCCATCGCCTTCACCGATGCCCAGGGCAGCCATAGCGCGCGTTTCGGCGAAATCGAACAGCGTGGCGTGGCGCTGACGCCCAAGGGCCGCGCGCTGTACGACCAACTGCTGAATGCCGCGCGCGACGAACTGGGCGCCTTCCCCAACGAGGGCAATGCCGCGCGCTACATGCAGTTGATGGAGCAGCACTTCCAGGCCTTCCCGGATAACCACGGGCAGATGCGTGAGCAGGATCTGGCCTACTTCCGCTACTTCGCCACGGAGAAAGGCCTGGCGGCACGCGGCCAGGCCGATCAACCACGCACACTGGAGGCACTGGTCGCCGCCGGCCATGTGGCTGTCGAACCCTTGGTGTATGAGGATTTCCTGCCAGTGAGTGCGGCGGGGATTTTCCAGTCGAACCTGGGGGATGGGGCGCAGAGTCACTACGCGGCCAATTCGAACCAGGCCGAATTCGAGAAGGCCCTGGGGCGCACGACTGTCGATGAATTGAAGGTGTATGGCGAGACGCAGCAGCGCTCCATAGATGAATGCACCCGGACACTGCTGGTGTAAAAACGGAGAGTGCCCACCCGGCTCACCGGCGCAATCCTTGCGCCGCAACAGTCCCCAGGGCCGGGCGGGCGAGCGGGATCATAGACAGTGGCGTGAATGATGTCCCTAAGACAATCCTGAATAAATACGCTGTGCTTTTTGTAGGAGCGAGCTTGCTCGCGAAAAACTTGAGAACGCCGCGTTAAATCAGAAGAGCTGCGTAATCGTTGACGTTCTTCGCGAGCAAGCTCGCTCCTACCGGTGGGTCAAGATTTTCATTTAACCCAATCGCCCCACAATCTCGTCCTTGACCAACAGGCGTTTCTTCTTCAGTTTCTCCACCTCCTCATCGCTGGCCTTGGCCGATTCCGCCTTCAGCACCTCCCCATCGGCCGCATCGTATTGAGTGAACAGCGAGTCGAGGCGTTTGTCGTTCGCCCTGCGTTCGTGAACGGCTTCCTTGCTCAACCCCAAATCCTGATACAGGTCGTGTTTCACTGGCATGGCGTACCTCCGCATGTTGATCAATGGCTTACCCCCTTGAAGCTAGCCCATTCCAGCCGGTCTTGTCATGTTCAGGGTCAATCCATCCCCGTTCGTCGTGGCGCAGGCAATGGGATCAAACCTTTGCCACACCCAGCCCTCCACTGTAGATCGCCACCCGAGGGAGAACGGTTTCATGACTCATGCTGCCACCGCTGTCGACACCCAATGCATTAACACCCTGCGCACCCTGGCCATGGACGCCGTGCAGAAGGCCAACTCCGGCCACCCCGGCACGCCCATGGGCCTGGCGCCGGTGGGGTATACGCTGTGGAGCCGCTGCCTGCGCTACCACCCCGAGCATCCCGACTGGCCCAACCGTGACCGCTTTGTGTTGTCGGTGGGGCATGCGTCGATGCTGCTGTATTCGCTGCTGCACCTGGCCGGTGTGGTCGAGATCGATGCCCACGGCAAACGTTCGGGGCAACCGGCGATCAGCCTGGACGATATCAAGCAGTTCCGCCAGATGAGTTCCAAGACCCCCGGCCACCCCGAGTACCGCATGACCACCGGCGTGGAAACCACCACCGGGCCGCTGGGCCAGGGCTGCGCCAACAGTGTCGGCATGGCCATGGCCGCGCGTTGGCTGGGCAAGCGTTTCAACCGCGACGGCCAGGTGCTGTTCGACTACAACGTCTACACCCTGTGCGGCGACGGCGACGTGATGGAGGGCATCAGCAGCGAAGCCGCGTCCATGGCCGGGCACCTGAAGCTGGATAACCTGTGCTGGATCTACGACAACAACACCATCAGCATCGAAGGCCACACCGAGCTGGCCTTCAGCGAGGACGTGATCAAGCGCTTCCAGGCCTATGGCTGGCACACCGTGCACGTGACCGACGCGAATGACTTGCAGGCCTTGAACGAGGCGCTGAACACCTTCAAGGGCAACACCGGCGCGCCGACCCTGATCGTGGTCGACAGCGTGATCGGCTACGGTTCGCCACACAAACACAACACCGCCGCCGCCCATGGCGAGCCGTTGGGCGATGAGGAAATCCGCCTGACCAAGGCCGCGTATGGCTGGCCGCAGGATTCCAGCTTCCTGGTCCCCGATGAGGCCCGCACGGTGTTGCGTGACGCCCTGCTGGAGCGCAGCCAGCCGTTATATGACGCCTGGCAGCACAGCCTGTCGCAGCTGCAGCAGCACGAGCCGGAACTGGCCGAGGAGTTGCGCCGCATGCGTGCCGGCGAAATGCCGGAGCGTTGGCAGGATGACCTGCCCGGTTTCAACCCCGACGGCAAGGGCGTGGCCAGCCGTGCCGCCGGTGGCGAAGTACTGAATGCCTTTGCCCGGCAGATCCCGTGGCTGCTCGGCGGCTCGGCGGACCTGTCGCCCTCGACCAAGACCAACCTCACCTTCGACGGTGCCGGGCGTTTCAGTGCCGACGACTACAGCGGGCGCAACCTGCACTTCGGCATCCGCGAACACGCCATGGGCGCGATTGCCAACGGCATGGCGCTGTCCTACCTGCGGCCGTACACCTCGACGTTCCTGGTGTTCAGCGACTACATGAAGCCGCCGATCCGCCTGGCCGCGATCATGGAGCTGCCGGTGGTGTTCGTGTTTACCCATGACTCGATTGGCGTGGGCGAAGATGGGCCGACCCACCAGCCCATCGAACACCTGACCCAACTGCGCGCCACGCCGGGGTTGCTGACCCTGCGCCCGGGCGACGCGAATGAAACCCTGGAAGTGTGGAAGGTCGCGCTGGCGCAGACCCACCGGCCAAGTTGCGTGGTGCTGTCCCGCCAGCCCCTGCCGACGCTGGATCGTACGAAGTACGCAGCGGCATCGGGGGCGGCCAAGGGCGCCTATGTGTTGGCGAGGGCGGATGATCCTCAGGTGATTCTGCTGGCGAGCGGCAGTGAAGTCAGCCTGGCGGTCGCAGCGTATGAGCAGTTGAAAAGCGAAGGGATTGCCGCGCAGGTGGTTTCAATGCCCAGCTGGGAACTGTTCGAAGACCAGGACCAAGCCTACCGCGACAGCGTGTTACCGCCGGCAGTGAAGGCACGGGTAGTGGTGGAACAGGCCGGCCCCTTGGGCTGGGACCGCTATGTCGGCCAGACCGGCGCCAAGGTGGTGATGAACAGCTTCGGCGCATCGGCGCCGCTGGCGAAGTTGCAGGAGAAGTTCGGGTTTACGGTTGAGAATGTGGTGAAGCAGGCCAAAGCGCAGATCCAACTGACGCAACGCTGAGCAAATGTGGGAGGGGACAAGCCCCTCCCACATTTGGATCTCATCGCTTGTTAGAGCAGCTCTCGGGCCAGGAATGGCGCGGTGCGGCTGGTTTTGTTTTTGGCCACCTTCTGCGGTGTCCCACTGGCAACCACCTTGCCGCCCAGGTCCCCGGCTCCCGGTCCGATGTCGATCACCCAGTCACTCTGGGCCACCACACGCATTTCATGTTCCACCACGACCACCGTATGCCCCCCATCCACCAGTTGATTGAGCTGACTGAGCAGGCGGTCGACATCCCGCGGATGCAGCCCGGTGGTGGGTTCGTCCAGCACATACAACGTCGCGCCCCGGGCATTGCGTTGCAGCTCGGTGGCCAGTTTGATGCGTTGCGCTTCGCCGCCGGACAGTTCCGTCGCCGGCTGCCCAAGGCGCAGGTAACCCAGGCCGATATCCCGCAGCACTTGCAGTGAACGCAGTACCCCAGGTTGCTCGGCGAACACCTCCACCGCTTGTTCCACGGTCAGCCCCAGCACCTGGGCGATGCTCAGGCCTTGCCATTTGACGGCCAGGGTTTCAGGGTTGTAGCGCGCGCCGTGGCAGGTCGGGCACGGGGCGTAGACGCTGGGCATGAACAGCAATTCGACGCTGACAAAGCCCTCGCCTTCGCAGTTCGGGCAACGGCCCTTGGCGACGTTGAAGGAGAACTGCCCGGCGTCGTAATCGCGCTTCTTCGCCGCTGGCGTGGCGGCAAACAACTTGCGCACGTTGTCGAACAAACCGGTGTAGGTCGCCAGGTTGGAGCGCGGGGTGCGGCCGATGGGTTTCTGGTCCACCTGCACCAGGCGGCGAATGTGCTCCAGACCGGCACTGATGCGCCCGCCGCTGATTTGCGGGGCGTCGTCTTCCAGGCTCGGCTCTTCGTCGTTTTCCACCCGGCTGCCGAGGCCGCTGCCCACCAGTTCCAGCAGCGCCTGGCTGACCAGGCTGGACTTGCCCGAGCCGGAAATACCGGTGACCGCCGTAAAGCAACCCAACGGGACATCCACGCTCAGGTCCTTGAGGTTATTGCGCGTCACGCCTTCCAGGCTCAGCCAGTTGCTGGGTTCACGGCGCGCCGGGTTCCCAGGGCGCTTGTCGGCGAACAGATAGGCCCGGGTCTGCGACGCCTCAACGTCCGCCAGACCGGCCGGTGGCCCGCTGTACAGCACGTGCCCGCCATGCTCGCCGGCGGCCGGGCCCACATCGATCAACCAGTCGGCGCGGCGCATGGTTTCCAGGTCATGCTCGACCACGAATAACGAATTGCCCGCCGCTTTCAAGCGTTCGAGCGCGGTGAACAACGCTTCGCCATCTGCCGGATGCAAGCCTGCCGAGGGCTCATCCAGCACATAGATCACGCCGAACAACTGCGAGCCCAATTGCGTGGCCAAGCGCAGGCGCTGCAACTCCCCGGACGACAGGGTCGGCGTGCTGCGCTCCAGGGACAGATAGCCCAACCCCAATTCGATCAAGGTACTGACCCGCTCCAGCAGATCCTCGGCGATGCGCTGGGCCGCCAGGCGTTTTTCCACCGACAGCTTCATCTTGTCCTGCCCCGCCGCCACCGGCCGCAACAACGCGGCCAATTGCGTCAATGACAGTTGCGACAACTCGCCAATGTCCACCCCGGCAAACTTCACCGACAGCGCCGCCCGGGTCAGCCGCTTGCCCTCGCACAACGGGCAGGCGCTGCCCTGCATGAACTGCGACACGCGCTTCTTCATCAGCGCGCTTTGGGTGTGGGTGAAGGTGTGCAGGATGTAGCGCCGCGCGCCGCTGAACGTGCCCTGGTAGCTTGGCTCCAGCTTGCGTTTCAGTGCATCGCGGGTTTGCGCCGGGGTGAAACCGGCATACACCGGTACGGTGGGGGTTTCTTCGGTGAACAGGATCCAGTCGCGCTGTTTTTTCGGCAGGTCGCGCCAGGGAACATCCACGTCATAGCCCAGGGTCACGAGAATGTCGCGCAGGTTCTGGCCCTGCCACGCCAGGGGCCAGGACGCCACCGCGCGCTGGCGGATGGTCAGGGACGGATCGGGCACCATCAGCGCCTCGGTCACTTCATACACACGGCCCAGGCCATGGCATTGCGGGCACGCGCCCTGGGGCAGGTTCGGCGAAAAGTCCTCGGCATACAGCATCGCCTGTCCCGGCGGGTAGCTGCCGGCACGCGAATACAGCATGCGGATCAGGCTCGAGAGGGTGGTCACACTGCCCACTGAGGAACGCGCACTCGGCGTGCCGCGCTGCTGCTGCAACGCCACGGCGGGCGGCAGACCTTCGATGCTGTCGACATCCGGCACGCCGACCTGATCGATCAGGCGCCGTGCATAGGGCGCCACCGATTCGAAATAGCGGCGCTGGGCCTCGGCATACACTGTGGAAAATGCCAGGGACGATTTGCCCGAGCCGGAGACGCCGGTAAACACCACCAGGGCATCCCGGGGAATGTCCACGTCGACGTTCTTCAGGTTGTGTTCGCGGGCGCCGCGCACCTTTACGAATCCAAGGTGCTGGGCAGTGATCGGAGGCATGTTGCGCTGTGACGTCATGAACAACCTTGTCTGGCGGTGAGCACGCTGCGCAGCCGTTGCGTCAGGGCCTCGGGGCTGTAGGGTTTGCTCAGCAAATGAATGTCAGCGCTGAGCAGGTGATTGCTGGAGAGGATGTCGCGGGTGTGCCCCGAGGTGAACAGCACCGCCACCGGCGGCGATTGGACGCGGGCCCACTCGGCCAGGTCAGTGCTTTTGATACGGCCGGGCATCACCACATCGGTGAAGATCAGGTCGGGCCGCACGCCGTCCTGCAAGGCTTGCATCGCGCGGTCGCCGTCTTCAGCGGTCAACACCGTGTAGCCTGCCTGTTCGAGCAGGTCCACCACGGTCACCCGCACATCCTCGTTGTCCTCCACCACCAGAATAGTCTCCTGGCCCATGTCGTGGGGCACGGGTTCTGGGTGAGTCTCCTGGACTTCTTCGCCCAGGCTGCGCGGAAAGTACATTTGCACCACGGTGCCCTTGCCCTCCTCGCTCCACACGTCCACATGCCCACCGCTCTGGCGGACAAAACCAAACACCATGCTCAAGCCAAGGCCGGTGCCGTGGCCATCGCGTTTGGTGGTGAAAAACGGCTCGAACACCCGCGACAGGATCGCTGCCGGCATGCCCACGCCAATGTCGGTGACGGCCAGGCGCACATACTCGCCTGGCTTGATGCTTTTGCCGCGGCAATCCTTGGGGTTGAGGATGATGTTTTCGCCGGTGATGCGAATCACGCCTTCGCCTTTCATGGCGTCGCGGGCGTTGATCGCCAGGTTGAGCAGCGCATTTTCCAACTGGTTGCGATCGACGTTGATGCACCAGGAATCCTGGGGCAACTGCACGTCGATATGAATGGTTTCACCCAACGCACGTTGCAGCAGTTCGCCCAGCCCGGCGTAGATGCGCTGCGGGTTGTACACGGCCGGTGACAACGGTTGGCGCCGGGCAAAGGCCAGCAGTTGCGAGGACAGTTTGGCGCCCCGCTCCACCGCTGCAATGGCCGCCGTGACCCGCCGCTGCACCTGGGCATTCTCCGGTTCATGGCGGGCCAGCAGGTGCAGGTTGCCGGCGATCACTTGCAACAGGTTATTGAAGTCGTGGGCCACGCCACCGGTCAGGCCACCAATGGCTTCGAGCTTTTGCGACTGGCGCAGTTGGTCTTCGGCGGCGGAACGCGCCTGGACTTCGGCGGCCACGCGCTGCTCCAGGTTATGGGTCAATTCCTGGCGCACGCGTTCGGAATGCACGTGGGCGGTGGTCTCCACCACAATCGCCAGCACACCGGCCGGTTGCTGGTTATCCCCGGCGACGGGGCTGTAATAAAGATCCAGCCACACCGTTTCCGGCTGGCCGTTGCGCAGCAGTACCAGGTCTTTGTTGTTGAACGACAAGGTGCCGCCGGCCAGGCAGGTGTCCACCACATGGCGGTTGAAGTCGGCGACTTCCGGCCAGCCCAGCTCCACCGGCGTGCCGAGCAAATAAGGATGGCGGCCACCGGCAAACACCGAATAGCTGTCGTTGTAGATCATATACCCCGCCGGCCCCCAGAGCATCACCATGGGCACGGGGGATGCCAGCATCATCTGCACGGTACAGGCGAGGCTGGTGGACCAGCGGTCAAGGGGTCCCAGGTCGGTGGTTGACCAGTCAAATGCGCGAATGCGCTGGGCCATTTCGCCGGCCCAACCTTCACAGCCGTGGGGGTCGGATAAGAATTGCATCGTTCGGCTCTGCGCAGAGAAAGGACGGTCGCAAAATTTGGAACGTATCAAGGGGCGATGGTTTCATTTTGTATAAATTAGGGGGTAATCACCGCCGGCGCTACCCGCCTCAGTGAAAATCCCGGCTGCGCACCGTGATGCCGTCCAGCAGTGGCGTCAGGTCGGTCAGGCGCCCGGCGATCAGGTGTCGCACCTCGCCCACCGCCTCCCAACGCCCGTCCACCTTGAGCAATCGCGACCCCACCAGGGCCTGGCGCTGACGTTCGGCCAGGTCGCGCCAGACCACCACGTTGAGGTTGCCGAATTCATCTTCGAGGGTGACAAAGGTCACGCCACTGGCCGTGCCGGGGCGCTGGCGACCGGTGACCAGCCCGGCGACGCTGACAGTGCGCCCGTGCTCCACCGCCTGCAGTTCATTCGAGCTGCGGCAACGCCGTTTACGCAGCTCGGCGCGCAGCAGCGCCAATGGGTGCGGGCCAAGGGTGGTGCCAAGCATGGCGTAGTCGGCGTGCAGATCCTCGCCCACCGTCGGTTTCGGCAGTTCCACCCGCGCCTCATCGGGGCTGGACAGGCCGGCGAACAAGCCAAGCTGCTTATGCACCCCTGCCACGGCCCAGCGCGCCGTATGCCGGTTGCCGGCCAGGGCACGCAAGGCCCCGGCATCCGCCAGCAACGCCTGGGTGCGCGCATCCAGCCCGGCGCGGGCGTCCAGATCGGCAATATCCCTGAACGCCCGGCGCTGACGTGCGGCTTCGATGCGCCGCCCATCCTCTTCGCGAAACCCCGAGATCATGCGCAACCCCATGCGAATCGCCGGTTGCTGGCCATCGATGGGTTCCAGGCTGCAATCCCAGTCGCTGGCCTGCACATCCACCGGGCGGATCTGCAAGCGATGGCGCCGCGCATCCTGCAGGATCTGGTCCGGGCTGTAGAACCCCATGGGCCAGCTGTTGATCAACGCACAGGCGAAGGCCGCCGGCTCATGGCATTTGAGCCAGCAACTGGCGTAGGTCAGCAAGGCGAAACTGGCGGCGTGGGACTCGGGGAAACCATAGCTGCCGAAGCCCTTGATCTGTTCGAAGATCTGCGCGGCAAAAGCCTCGGTGTAGCCATTTTTCAACATGCCGGTGCGCAGGCGTGCTTGATGCGGTTCCAGGCCACCATGGCGTTTCCAGGCGGCCATGGAACGGCGCAACTGGTCGGCCTCGCCGGGGCTGTAGTCGGCGGCGACCATGGCGATCTGCATCACCTGTTCCTGGAACAGCGGGATGCCCAGGGTGCGCTTGAGCACCGCCTCAAGCTCCGGCGACGGATAGGTGGTGGGCTCCTCTTCGTTACGTCGGCGCAGGTAGGGATGCACCATGCCGCCCTGGATCGGCCCGGGGCGCACGATAGCGACCTCGATGACCAGGTCGTAGAATTTTTGCGGCCGCAATCTGGGCAACATCGACATCTGCGCCCGCGACTCGATCTGGAACACGCCGATGGTGTCGGCCTTGCTGATCATCGCGTAGGTGGCCTGGTCTTCCTGGGGGATCGTCGCTAGCGACAGGTCACGGCCACGATGGCGGCGCAGCAGATCGAAACAGCGGCGGATCGCGCTGAGCATGCCCAGGGCGAGAATATCCACCTTGAGCAGGCCGACCGCATCGAGGTCATCCTTGTCCCACTGGATGATGGTGCGCTCGGCCATGGCGGCGTTTTCCACCGGCACCAGGGTATCCAGTGGGTATTCGGAAATCACGAAGCCCCCGGGGTGCTGGGACAGGTGCCGGGGAAAACCGATCAGTTGCTGGGTGAGCGTCAGCACACGGCGCAGGATCGGGCTGTCCGGGTCGAAGCCGCTTTCGCGCAGGCGTTCCAGGGGCGGCGCATCGTCACTCCAGCGCCCGCAGCATTCGGCCAGCGCGTTGATCTGGTCCGGCGGCAAGCCCAGGGCCTTGGCCACATCGCGCACCGCACCGGCGGCGTGGTAACTGCTGACCACCGCCGTCAGCGCCGCGCGGGTACGGCCATAGCGCTGGAACACGTACTGCAGCACTTCTTCGCGACGTTCGTGCTCGAAGTCGACGTCGATGTCCGGCGGCTCGTTGCGTTCCTCTGACAGGAAGCGCTCAAACAGCGTACTCGTCAGGCTCGGGTCGATCTCGGTGATGCCCAGGGCAAAACACACCGCCGAGTTGGCTGCCGAGCCCCGGCCCTGGCACAGGATCGACCGGCTGCGGGCGAAGCGCACGATGTCATGCACCGTGAGGAAGTAGCTTTCGTAACCCAGTTTGCTGATCAATGTCAGCTCGTGATGGATCTGCTGCAAGGTCTTGGCGTCGACCCCGTGCGGCCAGCGCCGGGCGATGCCTTCGTCGGTGACGGCGCGCAACCAGGATTCGGCATCGTGGCCCTCGGGCACCAGCTCGCGCGGGTAGTGATAGCGCAACTGGCCAAGATCGAAGCGGCAGCGCTGGGCGATGGCCAGGGTTTCGTCGAGCAGCGCCTGCGGGTACAGCGTGGCCAGGGCGTCGAGGCTGCGCAGATGCCGCTCGCCGTTGGGGTGCAGGCGCGTGCCGGCGTCGGCCACCGGCACGTGATGGCGGATCGCGGTCATGGTGTCTTGCAGGGCGCGGCGGCCACGGGCATGCATATGCACATCGCCGCAGGCCACCGCCGGAATCTGCAGGCTGGCGGCCAGGTGCAGGCGTTGCTCCAGATGCCGCGCATCGTCCTGGCCGCAGTGCAGGTGCACCGCCAGCCACAGGCGTTCGGCGAAGGTACGGCGCAGCCAGTGGATGGAGACCTGGGTGTCGCTGTCTTCGGCGACCCACAGCGCCAGCAGGCCGGGCAACGGCTGCTCGAAGTCTTCCAGCAGCAGGCGGTAGCGACCTTTTTCAGCCCGGCGTCGGGCCACGGTGATCAAGCGGCACAGGTGCTGGTAGCCGCTGAGGTCCTGCACCAGCAGCACCAGTTTCGGGCCGTTTTCGATGCGCACTTCGCTGCCGATAATCAGCGGCAAGCCCACCGCCTTCGCCGCCTGCCAGGCCCGCACGATGCCCGATAAGGTGCATTCATCGGTGATCGCCAGGGCGCTGTAGCCCTGGCGCTTGGCCCGCTCGAACAACTCCAGGGCGCTGGAGGCGCCGCGTTGGAAGCTGAAGTTCGACAGGCAGTGCAGCTCGGCATAACTCATGGCCACCGCCGCCTGTAGGAGCGAGCTTGCTCGCGAAGCGCGTTAACGATGACGCGGGAGCCCTGGGTCATCGCGGTGCCCTTAGGTTTTTCGCGAGCAAGCTCGCTCCTACAGAGGGCCGGTTGCAGCCTATGGGGGCTCATGCGAACCAGCCCTGCAGCCACAGCCCATCGCTTTGCCCCACGCAGCGATAGGCCCAGCCTTGCTGGCCGGCTCGGGTCTGGATCAGGTAGTAGTCGCGGCGAATATCGGCACCGTCCCACCAGCCTGATTCGATGCGTTCCGGGCCCATGAGGATCTGCACGCCCTGCTCGGCCAGCAAGGTCGGTTCGTCAAGCAACCAGCCGGGACGCCGCACCTTGTTCAAGGTGGCGCACGGGCTTTTATCCGCCGCCATTTGCCAGGCGCATTCGGGGCGATGGTCGGCATGGAAGCGCAGGCCTTGCACCGCCTCATCCCCCAGGCGTGCACGCAGGCGTTCGCGCAGTTGTTCCCACGGCAGGGTCTGTTGCGGGCGATCGTCGAACAGGTCCTGGCGTTCCGGCACGAACACCGGCAGGTCCTGGGCCACCAGGCGAAAACCACGCACCGGCGAGGTGACTTGCACGTGCTCCAGGCGCCCACGGGCCAGTTCGAACAGCATCGCCGGCTCACGCTCGGCGCTCAGCAGGCCGACCTTGATCACACTGTCCGGTGCATCGGCATGTTCCAGGTGCAGGTCGAAACGCTGCACGCCACTGTCACGGCCGCAGAGGAACGCCGAGAGGTCGCCGGTCAAACGGCGCAGGGGGAATAACAAGGCCTGGTGGGATTGCACATCGAAATTCAACTCGATGCGCACATCGAACTGGTCCGGCGGCTGATAGAACGCCAGGGCCAACGGCCGTTGCCCGGTCAAGGCATCGAGGTGCTTGAGCAGGCCGGCATCAAAGCGCCGCGCCAGGGTGTGCCGGGGCAACGCCTGCACCTGGGCCAGGGTACGCAGGCCCATGCGCGACAACGCGGTGGCCGCCTGCGGGTCGAGGCCGGCGCGGTCGATGGGCAATGGCGCCAGGGCCTGGAGCAACCCCTCCTCATCGGCCACGGCCAGGCCATCGTAGAGATTGGCCAGCACCCGCGCCGCCGCCGGGTTGGGCGCGGCGACGATACGGTGACGAAAGCCCAGCTCGGTCAACTCCTGGCGCAGGCGTGCCTCGAACCGAGGCCAGGGCCCGAACAGGCCCAGGCTCGATTCGATCTCGAACAGCAAGGCACGCGGGTAATACACACTGACCTGGGAGCTGAAGCGGTAGGCCCAGGCGGCGAGAAACTGCTGCCAGCGCTCGATCTCCACGGGGTCGTATTCGGCACTGGCAAAGGTCTTGGCCAGGGCATGGGCGGCCGTCAGCGATTGCCCCGGGCGCAGGCCCAGTGCGCGGGCGGCGTCATTGACGGTTTGCAGCACGCGCCGCTGCGGTGTGCCGGCCAGCAGCGCCAGGGGTTGGTCGGGCTCGGGGTGCAGGCGCTGCACCCCGTCCAGCGCCAATTGCGGGAAGACAATACACACCCAGCGCATGGCAACCTCAGTGCCCCGCCAGTGCAATCGGCGCCGGATGAGCCAAGCCACCCCGGCACTTGAGCACCCGCACCCGGGCAGGTTTGGCCTCGACGGCCAGGCGCAGGGCGGCGGGCGAAGGGTTGATCGCTTCACTCAAGGCGCGCCAGGCAAACGCCAGGGTCTGCCCGGTTTCCGCGGCCACCTGCAAGCGACGCAAGGCGCGGTCATCCGCCTTGTGCGGCCAGCACAGCACCGCGCCGCAACTGCCGGAGCGCAGGCATTGTTCCACCGCCCACAGCACATCCCGCGCCTCGGCCTGGACCACCGACAGCTGGCGCAAATCCACCCCGGCGTTCTGCCATGCGTGGGGGTACGGGGTATAGGGCGGCGCCACCAGCACAATGCGCTCCCCCGCCGCCGATAATCGCGCCAGGGTCGGCAGCACCAGTTGCAGTTCGCCGATACCGTCCCTGGCCATCAGGATTTCGCTCAAGGCCGACTCCGGCCAGCCGCCCGTGGGCAGCACCGCATCCAGCGCCGCCAGCCCCGTAGGCTGCACGCTGGCCGGAGGCGCGACAGGCCGGCCTTTCCAGACGCGGCCGCCATTGAACAGCGTATCCAGTGCAACCACGGCGCCCATCAGCCTTGCCTCACCAGGCCGCAGAACACCCCTTCGATGGCCAGGTCCTGGTCGGGGCCGACCACGATAGGTTCGTATGCGGGGTTACGCGGCAGCAGACGCACACGCTCGCCACTGCGCTCGAAACGCTTGATGGTGACTTCACCGTCCAGGCGCGCCACCACAATCTGCCCGTTCACCGCTTCGGCACTGCGGCGCACACCCACCAGGTCGCCGTCGAGGATGCCGTCCTCGATCATCGAATCGCCTTGCACCCGCAACAGGTAATCCGGGGTTTTCGCAAAAGTGGCGGGGTCGAGTTGCAGGCGGCTGTGCACGTCGGCATCCGCGCCGATGGGCCGGCCGGCTGCCACTCGGCCGAGTACAGGGACATCCAGCCACTCCGGGCGCGGGGGCTGGTTGAGCAAACGAATGCCGCGCGCCTGGTTGGGGTTGACCTCGATGAAGCCGGCTTCGGCCAGGGCCACGACGTGCTTGCGCGCGACGCTGCGGGAGGCAAAGCCGAACGCCTCGGCGATCTCGGCAAGGCTGGGGGGTTGGCCTTGCTGCGCGATACGGTCGCGGATAAAGGTCAGGATGGCGGTGCGGCGGGGGGTCAGGGTCGTCATGGAGTACATTTGTACTCTTCTGGGAAATTTCTTACAAGAGCCGGTAGTCGGGGTTGAGTTGACTGAGTACATATCCGTTATTCAGGTAACGGCATACCTGATGTATGCAGATCAAATGTGGGAGGGACGGTGCGACGATTCGACTTGCCCCCGATTGCAGTGGGTCAGTACCAAATCCATCAACTGACACGCCCTCATCGGGGGCATGGGTATCTACACAATTTTCAGTGGTCTGTGGCGAGGGAGCTTGCTTCCGTGGCGGCCTTCGGGCCGACCATGTCGTTGGGTTTGACCGAGTACATATCCGTTGCTGCGGTCACGGCTGATATTGGTTCCGCCCTTACGGCGGCTCACTTTTGGAAAGGCCCAAAAGTAAGCAAAAGGCCTTCGCCCCACCACTCGGTACCTCGCCTAGGCTCGGTATGCCCGAACGCAGGCTTGAATCCGTGGGCCGCCGTCATGGGCCATCCCTGGCCCAGGA